>DATLYF010000140.1:0-40478 GCA_035575095.1 Candidatus Competibacteraceae bacterium | reverse complement strand
GGGCTGCTCAAGCGCGTGCACGGCGGCGCGATTCGGGTCGAGGACGAGCCGCCGATCGCCGAGCGGGCGCAAAGCCGGGTCAAGTTCAAGCAGGACATCGCGCGCACCGCAGTGAGCCTGCTCGCGCGCGGGCAGACGGTGTTCCTGGACGCCGGCACCACCACTGCGATCCTCGCCGACGAGCTGGCGACGCTGGGCGGGCTGACGGTGGTGACCAACTCGTTCGACGTGGCGTTGAAGCTGCGCGGGCCGGCGGCGCCCGCTGCCGGCGACAACGAGGTGATCGTGCTCGGCGGCACGCTCAGCACGCGCGCCCCGGCCACCGTCGGCGGCCACACGGTGGCCGAGATCTACCGCCACCGCGCCGATCTCGCGCTGCTGTCACCGACCGGGCTCGACGCGGTCTACGGTGCCAGCAACTACGACCACCCGGAGGCCGAGGTCGCGCGCGCCATGGTCGCCAACGCCGAACGCGTGGTCATCCTGGCCGATTACAGCAAGATCGGCCACCCCAGCCGCGTCGCCTACTGCCCGCCGGAGCGTATCGACCTGCTGATCACCAACCGCCGCGCGGCCGACGAGCCGGGGTTCGAGCCGCTGCGGCGCAAGCTGGCGCAGGTGCAGTTGGCGTAGGCGCCTACTCGGGGAAGACGGCCGCCAGGTGTGCACCGGTCGCCGCCACCTCGGCGGCACGGGGCCCGGGCTGGGGCTAAGCGAAGCCAATCCGCCCATTATTACTTGGCTTTCAGTGATGCTGTTGTCTACTGAGGCAGACTGTCGGATGCTCGCAATTTGTACTTACCATGCACTTACACAAAGAGAAAGGGCTCAGGCGTTTCCACCTAAGCCCTTGATTTCATTGGTCGGGGTGACATGATTCGAACATGCGACACCTGCCTCCCGAAGGCAGTGCTCTACCAGGCTGAGCTACACCCCGCTATTTAGAAGGTTCGACTTACCGAGAATTCGGCCAGGCCGATGAGCGCGTCTTTATACGGCGACGGCGCCATCCCGTCAAGAGCCCGGACGGCCAGTTCGGCCTGTTCCCGTGCGAGGCGCGCAGTATACGCGATCGCACCGGTGGACTCAATGGCCCGAGTGACGACGTCGATCCGGTCACGCCCGCCCTGCGCGATGGCCTGGCGGATGATGGCCACAGACTCGGCATCGCCCACCCGCATGGCGTAGATCAGCGGCAGAGTGGGCTTGCCCTCGGCCAGATCGTCGCCCACGTTCTTGCCGATGGCCTCGCTGGAGGCGCTGTAGTCGAGCAGGTCGTCCACCAGCTGGAAGGCGGTACCGAGGTGCAGACCGTAGCGGGCGAGCCCCTGCTCTTCCGCTGCCGGCCGCTCGGCCAGTACCGCACCGAGCAGACCCGCCGCCTCGAATAGCTTGGCGGTCTTACAGCGAATCACCTCGAAGTAACGTTCCTCGGTGGTATCCGGGTCGTGGCAGTTGAGAAGCTGCAGTACCTCGCCCTCGGCGATGGTGTTGGTGGTATCGGCCAGGATCTGCATCACCCGCAGGCTCTGGATATCGACCATCATCTGGAAGGAGCGCGAGTAGAGGAAATCGCCCACCAGCACGCTGGCCTCGTTGCCCCAGATGGCGTTGGCGGTCTCACGGCCGCGGCGCATGTCGGAGGCGTCTACCACGTCGTCGTGCAGCAGAGTGGCGGTGTGGATGAACTCGATGATGGCCGCGGCATCGATGTGGGCCGTGCCCCGGTAGCCGCAGGCGCGGGCCGCAAGCAGCACCAGCATCGGCCGCAGGCGCTTGCCGCCGCTGTTGACGATGTAGGCGCCCAACTGATTGATCAGCACCACTTCGGAATGCAGCTTCTGGCAGATCAGGCGATCCACCGCCTGCATGTCTTCCGCGATGAGGTTTCGGATCTCCTGGATGTCCATGGGGCTTGCGGGAGTTGGCTCAGGGTTGCGGGATGCTAGGAACGCCGCGGAGGCCTGTCAAGGCGCCAGCTACCATTCTAGTGTGCCGCGCAAGGGCCTGAACAGACTGGAATTGACCCGCTCCGAGGGGGCGGCTAGAATGGTTGTCTTTTGAAAGGCCAGCCGCTTTTTTCGGATTCGGAGATTCCGCAATGTACGCTGTGATCAAGACCGGGGGCAAGCAGTACCGGGTAGCCGAGGGCCAGACCCTCAAGGTCGAGAAGCTCGACGCTGCCGAAGGCGCCTCCGTGGAGTTCGACCAGGTTCTGATGATCGCCGATGGCGACAAGGTCGTCGTCGGCGCCCCGCTGGTGGCCGGCGGCAAGGTGACCGCCACCGTCAAGTCCCAGGGTCGCGGCGAGAAGGTGGAGATCGTCAAGTTCCGCCGCCGCAAGCACCATCGCAAGCAGATGGGCCACCGGCAGTACTTCACCGAGGTCCGGATTACCGGCATCAGCGGCCTGTAACCGTCACCGGCAGCAGTTTCCGAGGTTAGCGCAATGGCACATAAAAAGGCAGGCGGCAGCAGCCGCAACGGTCGCGATTCCGAATCCAAACGACTCGGCGTCAAGCGCTTCGGCGGACAGCTGGTCAGCGCCGGCAACATTCTGGTGCGCCAGCGTGGCACCCGCTTCCACCCGGGGGTCAATGTCGGCTGCGGCACCGACTACACCCTGTTCGCCAAGGTCGACGGCCGGGTAGTGTTCGAGACCAAGGGGCCCAAGGGCCGCAAATACGTGAGCGTGCGCCCCGACGCCGAGTGAGCGTCCGGGCTGTACCGCGCACGCCGAGCCCCGTGCCCGCACGGGGCTTTTTCGTTTGCCAGCCGGCAGGCGGCAGCAGCAGGTAGCAAGGCCATGCAGTTCGTAGACGAGGTGACCATCCGCGTGGAGGCCGGCGACGGCGGCAACGGCTGCGTCAGCTTTCGCCGCGAGAAATTCATCCCCTTTGGCGGTCCCGACGGCGGTGACGGCGGCGACGGCGGCAGCGTCTACCTGATCGCCGATGCCGATCTCAACACCCTGGCCGACTACCGCTACACCCGGCTGTTCCGCGCCGAGCGCGGGCAGAACGGCATGGGCGGCAACTGCACCGGCAAGAGCGGCGCCGATCTCTACATCCAGGTGCCGGTGGGCACGGTGGCGAGCGATGCCGACAGCGGCGAGGTGATCGGCGATCTGGTGCGCGCCGGGCAGACCCTGCTGGTCGCCCGCGGTGGCTTCCACGGACTCGGCAACACCCGTTTCAAGTCCAGTACCAACCGCACTCCGCGTCAGTTCAAGCCAGGCACGCCGGGCGAGCAGCGCAACCTGCGGCTGGAGCTGAAAGTGATCGCCGACGTCGGCCTGCTGGGCATGCCCAACGCTGGCAAGTCCACCCTGATCCGCGCCCTGTCCGCCGCCCGCCCCAAGGTGGCCGACTATCCCTTCACCACCCTGCATCCCAACCTCGGGGTGGTGCGCGTCGGGCCGCTCAGAAGCTTCGTCATGGCCGACATCCCCGGGCTGATCGAGGGCGCCGCCGAGGGCGCTGGGCTCGGCATCCAGTTCCTCAAGCATCTGTCCCGCACCAGTCTGCTGCTGCATCTGGTGGACATGTCGCCGTACAGCGACAGCGGCGACCCCGCGCACGACGTGCGGGTGATCGTCCACGAGCTGGAGAAGTACAGCCCGGAACTGGCGATGCGGGAGCGCTGGCTGGTGTTGAACAAACTCGACCTGGTGCCGGAGGCGGAGCGCGAGGCGCGGGTGCAGGCCCTGCTCCGCGCTCTGGACTGGCACGGACCGGTGTTCCGCATCTCCGCCCTCAAAGGCGAGGGCACCGAGGCGCTGGCACTGAAGGTCATGGAACACATCGAGGCGCGTCAGCGTGCCTCCCAGCCCCTGCCGGCCACGCCCGCCGCGGAGCCGCAGAGCGCCGTCCGCACCGCCGCCGAGTAGGCCGCAGGGAGCCATTGCCATGTTCAACAAGAGCCGTCAGGCGTTGGGCGCCAGCCGTCGCTGGGTGATCAAGATCGGCAGCGCCATGGTCACCAACGAAGGCCGCGGCCTGGACGAGCAGGCCATCGCCACCTGGGTGGCGCAGCTGGCCGAGCTGCACCGCCAGGGGCGCGAGCTGATGGTGGTGTCCTCCGGCGCGGTGGCCGAAGGTATGCGCCGCCTGGGCTGGAGCAAGCGCCCACAGGCGCTGTACGAGCTGCAGGCGGCGGCGGCGGTGGGGCAAATGGGTCTGGCCCAGGCCTGGGAATCGGCTTTCCAGCGCCACGGCATCGGCACCGCCCAGATCCTGCTCACCCACGAGGACGCCGCCGACCGCCGCCGCTACCTCAACATCCGCTCCACCCTGCGCACCCTGCTCAAGCTGCGCGTGGTGCCGGTGATCAACGAGAACGACACGGTCGCCTTCGACGAGATCCGCTTCGGCGACAACGACACCCTGGGCGCTCTGGTGGCCAATCTGGTGGAGGCCGAGCTGTATGTCATCCTCACCGACCAGCAAGGCATGTACGACGCCGACCCGCGACAGAACCCGGCGGCCCGGCTGCTGGCCGAAGTGCGCGCCGGCGATCCCGAGCTGGAGCGCATGGCCGGCGGCAGCGCCGGGGTGCTGGGGCGCGGCGGCATGCTCACCAAGGTGCGCGCCGCGGCCAAGGCGGCTCGCTCCGGTACCACCACCTGGCTGGCCTGGGGCCGTGAGCCGCAGGTGCTGAGCCGCATCGCCGCGGGCGACGGGTTCGGCACCCTGTTCCGCCCGAGTCAGGGCCCGGTGGCAGCGCGCAAACAGTGGCTGGGCGTGCAACTGCAGGTGGCCGGGCGACTGCATCTGGATGCCGGTGCGGCGCGGGTGCTGCGCGAGTCCGGCAAAAGCCTGCTGCCGGTGGGGGTAAAGGCGGTGGAGGGCCGATTCTCCCGCGGCGAGCTGGTGGCCTGCATCGACCCCGAGGGTCGCGAGGTGGCGCGCGGCCTGGTCAATTACGGCGCCGCCGAGGCGCAGAAGATCATCGGCCAGCCCAGCGACCGCATCGCGGCCCTGCTCGGCTACGTGGACGAGCCGGAGCTGATCCACCGGGACAATCTGGTGGTGTCGTGACTCCGCAAACCAAAAAGCTGGCCTCGGGCCAGCTTTTTTCGATCCTGCTGTCGGGTCGGATGCTCAGGCGGACAGGGCCTTGATGCGGGCGTTCAGGCGGCTCTTGTGGCGGGCGGCCTTGTTGGCGTGGATCATGCCCTTACGCGCGCTGCGGTCGAGCACGGCGACAGCATCCTTGTAGGCGGCTTCGGCGGCGGTCTTGTCGCCGGCGACGATGGCCTTGAGCACCTTCTTCACATAGGTGCGCATCATGGAACGCTGGCTGGCATTGTGCTGGCGGTGCTTCTCCGCCTGGCGGACACGCTTTTTGGCTTGGGCGGTATTGGCCAAGGTAGTGCTCCTGTCAGTTCCGGTTCGTACCCTCGTGCCGGCGGGCACGGGGCCTCTAAAAAAAGGCGACTAATATCAGGCGTTTCCCTGCCGATGTCAATCCCTGCCGGGGAGGTCCGGGCTCCTGCCAGTCGACCTGGTATGACAGCGACTGCCGCTTGCGGCTATGATGCGCGCTTTCGCGGCACCGCCGCACGAGGCCCATCCGCCCCTCCGACCCGACTGCCCGCCGATGAGCAAGACCCTGTTCCAATCGACCCTGGTGGTCAGTGCCATGACCCTGCTCTCCCGCGTCCTGGGACTGCTGCGGGAGATGGTCTTTGCCCATTACTTCGGCGCCGGCCCGGTGACCGACGCCTTCCTGTTCGCCTTCCGCATCCCCAACTTCCTGCGCCGACTGTTCGCCGAGGGCGGCTTCTCCCAGGCCTTCACCCCGGTATTCGCCGAGTACCGCCAGACCCGCAGCGCGCGGGAGCTCAAGGAACTGGTAGATCGGGTGTTCGGTACCCTGGGGATGATCCTGCTGTTCCTCAGCGCCCTGGGCATGCTCGCCGCACCGCTGCTGGTGTGGGCGTTCACGCCGGGCTTCGCCCAGCGCCCGGAACAGTTCGCCCTGACCGGCGATCTGCTGCGCATCACCTTCCCCTATTTGTTTTTCGTCTCCCTGACTGCCTGCGCCGGCGGCATCCTCAACAGCTGCGGCCGCTTCGGTCCGCCGGCCTTCACCCCGGTGCTACTCAATGTCAGCATGATCAGCGCCACGCTCTGGATCGCGCCGCGCCTGGAGATGCCCATCATGGCCGTGGCCTGGAGCGTGACCGTGGCCGGGGTGCTCCAGGTCGCCCTTCAGCTTCCCTTCCTCGCTCGTCTGGGGCTGATGCCGCGTCCCCGTTGGGGTTGGCGGCACGACGGCGTGCGCAAGGTACTGAAGCTGATGGTGCCGACCCTGTTCGGCACCTCGGTGGCGCAGATCAACCTGCTCATCAACACCCAACTGGCCTCCTTCCTGGCGGCGGGCAGCATCACCTGGATCAGCTACTCGGACCGGCTTATGGAATTCCCCCAGGCCTTGCTCGGCGTGGCGCTGGGCACGGTAATCCTGCCCAGCCTGTCCAAGGAGCACGCCGACGCCTCCCCCGAGGCCTTCTCGCGCACCCTGGACTGGGCGCTGCGCCTGGCCCTGCTCATCGGCCTGCCGGCCAGTCTGGCCCTGGCCCTGCTGGCCGGGCCGATGCTCGCCACCCTATTCCAGTACGGCAAGTTCGGCGCCTACGACGTGGTCATGACCAGCAAGAGTCTCGCCACCTACTCCATCGGGCTGCTCGGCTTCATCTTGGTGAAGGTGCTGGCACCCGGCTTCTATGCCCGCCAGGACACCCGCACACCGGTCAAGATCGGCATCATCGCCATCTGCGCCAACATCGGCTTCAACCTGCTGCTGGTATGGCCGCTGGCCCATGCCGGCCTGACCCTGGCCACCAGCCTGGCCGCCTGCGTCAACGCCGGCCTGTTGCTGCGGGGGCTGCGCCGCGACGGCGCCTATCGGCCCGCTCCGGGCTGGCGCCGCTTCGCCTGGCAATTGCTGACCGCCAACCTGGTCATGGTCGGCGTGCTGCTGTGGGGGGCGGGCGATCTGCAGCTCTGGCTGCAGGCCGGGGCCGCCGAGCGCGCCCTGCGCCTGGGCGGACTGATCCTCGCCGGCATGGCGGCCTACGCCGTCACTCTGCTGCTCTGCGGCCTGCGCCCGCGGGAACTGCTAAAGCACTGATCCGGAACGCTGTCAAACCCGATCTGGCCTTAATATAATGGCCTGCTTCATCGTTCATTGAATCTTCGGCGAACCAATCGGCATGGAACTGATTCGCGGGCAGCACAACCTGCGCCCCCGGCACCGGGAATGCGTGGTCACCATCGGCACCTTCGACGGCCTGCATCTGGGCCATCAGGCGATCATCGAACAGCTGGCGCAGGTCGGCGCCGAGCACGGGCTGCCGCGGGTGCTGATCACCTTCGAGCCGACCCCGGCGGAATTCTTCGCTGCCGATGCGGCTCCGGCGCGCCTCACCCGGCTGCGCGAAAAGCTGGAGCTGTTGCGGGCGCAGCCTCTGGAGCGGGTACTGGTACTGCGCTTCGATGCCGCCCTGGCGGCGCTGTCGGCCGAGGAGTTTGTGCACCGCCTGCTGGTCGACAGCCTGGCTGCGCGCTGCGTCATCGTCGGTGACGACTTCCGCTTCGGCCACGGCGCCCGCGGCGACTTTGCTCTGCTCGCCGCGCTGGGCCGGCGCTGGGGCTTCCAGGTACAGCGTCAGACCACCTTCAGCCTCGACGGCGAGCGCGTCAGCAGCTCACGAGTGCGCCAGGCCCTGGCCGACGGCGACCTGGACCTGGCTGCGCGCCTGCTGGGCCGGCCCTATGCCATCCAGGGCCGGGTGGCGCGCGGCGACCAGCTCGGCCGCACCATCGGCTTTCCCACCGCCAATGTCCCCCTGCACCGGCGGGTCTGCCCACTCTCCGGCGTCTACGCGGTGCAGGTCGCCGGGATCGATGCAGCGGCCTTACCAGGTATGGCCAACATCGGCAGCCGGCCCACGGTCAATGGCCGCGAAACCCGCCTGGAGGTGCACCTGTTCGACTTCCAGGGGGACATCTATGGCCGCCCGCTGCGGGTGGATTTCCTGCATCGCCTGCGCCCCGAGCAGCGCTTCCCCTCCCTGGACGCGCTACGCCAACAACTCCATGCCGACGCCGAGCGGGCCCGCCGGCTGCTGGCCACCACGGCCTCGTAGGTCCGCTGGCATGCTCACGTCCCTTCCCTTCCCCGTTTCCCAGCGCCCCGAGGTTGCCCGTGGCTGAGTACAAGGACACTCTCAATCTTCCCCATACCGATTTCCCGATGAAGGCCAATCTCCCGGCCCGGGAGCCGGAGATCCTCGCCCGCTGGCAGGAGATCGACCTCTACCGCCGGCAGCGGCAGGCCTTCGCCGGCCGGCCCAAGTTCGTGTTGCACGACGGCCCGCCCTATGCCAACGGCGACATCCACATCGGTCACGTGGTCAACAAGGTGCTCAAGGACATCATCGTCAAGTCCCGCACCCTGGCCGGCTTCGACGCACCCTACGTACCCGGCTGGGACTGCCATGGCCTGCCCATCGAGCACGCCGTGGAGAAGAAAGTCGGCAAGGTCGGGCAGAAGCTCGATGCCCGCGAGTTCCGCGCCGAGTGCCGCAAGTTCGCCAGTCAGCAGATCGAAAAGCAGCGCGCCGACTTCAAGCGCCTCGGCGTGCTGGGGGATTGGGATCACCCCTATCTCACCATGAATTACAAGACCGAGGCCGACATCGTGCGTGCGCTGGCGCGCATCATCGCCAACGGCCATCTGAACCGCGGCGAGAAACCGGTGTACTGGTGCATCGACTGCGGTTCGGCCCTGGCCGAGGCCGAGGTCGAATACGAGGACAAGGATTCCCTAGCCCTGGATGTGCGCTTCCGGGTGGTCGACGCGGAGGCGCTGCTGGCGCGCTGCCGCCACGTCGACGGCCGTGAGGGCCAGGGCCCGGTGTCGGTGGTGATCTGGACCACCACCCCCTGGACTCTGCCGGCCAACCAGGCCGTGGCGCTCAACCCGGGGCTGGACTACGTACTGGTGCAGGTCGATGGCGAGATGGGGCCGGAGCGGCTGCTGGTGGCCGATGCCCTGCTCAAGGATGCCACCCTGCGCTGGAAGATCCCTCATCCCCCGGTGCTCGCTTATTGCAGCGGCGCTGACCTGGAACTGCTCAAGCTGCACCACCCCTTCTATGCGCGCGAAGTACCCATCGTCCTCGGCGACCACGTTACCACCGACAGCGGCACCGGCTGCGTCCACACCGCCCCGGCCCACGGCCAGGACGACTACGTGATGGGCAGCCGCTACGATCTGCCGCTGCACAATCCGGTGGGCGGCGACGGGCGCTTCCTGCCCGATACCCCGCTGGTGGGCGGTCACAGCGTGCGCTGCTCCGACGACCTGATCATGGAACTCTTGAAGGCCCACGGCACGCTGCTGCACGCCGCGCGCTACCGCCACAGCTACCCGCATTGCTGGCGCCACAAAACCCCGATCATCTTCCGCTCCACGCCGCAGTGGTTCATCAGCATGGAGCAGAATGGGCTGCGCCAGCAGGCCCTGGAGGAGATCAAGAAGGTGCGCTTCACACCTGCGTGGGGCGAGGCGCGCATCGAGGGCATGGTGGCCAACCGCCCCGACTGGTGCATCTCCCGCCAGCGCTACTGGGGCGTGCCCATCTGCCTGTTCCTGCACAAGCAGACCGGCAAGCTACATCCCGACACCGTGGCGCTGATGGAGCAAGCGGCGCAGCGCATCGAGCAAGGCGGCATCGATGCCTGGTACGATCTCGATCCGGCCGAGTTGCTAGGCGCTGAGGCAGCCGACTACGACAAGGTCACCGACACCCTGGACGTGTGGTTCGATTCCGGCACCACCCACTTCTCGGTGCTGGAGAGCCGGCCGGAGCTGCATTTCCCCGCCAACCTCTATCTGGAAGGCTCGGACCAGCACCGCGGCTGGTTCCAGTCGTCGCTGCTGGCTTCGGTGGCGATGCGCGGCGTGGCCCCTTACAAGGGTCTGCTCACCCACGGCTTCACCGTCGATGCCCAGGGCCGCAAGATGTCCAAGTCCTTGGGCAACGTGGTCGCTCCGCAGCAGGTGATCGGCCAGATGGGGGCCGACGTGCTGCGCTTGTGGGTGGCGGCCACCGATTATCGCGGCGAGATGAGCGTCTCCGACGAGATCCTCAAGCGTACCGCCGACTCCTATCGGCGCATGCGTAACACCTGCCGCTTCCTGCTGGCCAATCTCAACGGCTTTGATCCGGCCAGCGACCGGGTGCCGCGGGAGAAACTGCTGCCCCTCGATCGCTGGGCGGTGGATCGCGCCTGGCGCCTGCAACAGGAGATCACCGTCGCCTACGACGAGTACCTATTCCACCTCATCTACCAGAAGATCCACAACTTCTGCTCGGTGGACCTGGGCAGCTTCTATCTCGATGTCATCAAAGACCGCCAGTACACCGCGGCTCGCGACAGCCTGGCGCGGCGCTCGGCGCAGACCGCCCTGTACCACATCCTGGAGGCCATGGTGCGCTGGCTGGCGCCCATCCTGAGCTTCACCGCCGAGGAGATCTGGCGCTACATGCCGGGCTCCCGCGGCCCCTCGGTATTCCTGGAGACCTGGTACGAGGACCTCTATCCGCTCGATGCCGACGACGCCTTCGGCAACGATTTCTGGGCACGCATCCTGGCCGTGCGCGAAGCAGTGAGCAAGGAGCTGGAAAAGCTGCGCGTGGCCGGCGGCATCGGCTCATCCCTGGATGCTGAGGTGGATCTCTATTGCGACGGCGTCCTCTACCAGGACCTGGCGCGACTGCCGGACGAGCTGCGCTTCGTGCTGATCACCTCCTACGCCCGGGTGCATCCGCTGACGGCACAACCCAACGGGGTTGGCGGCCGGGCGGAACTGGACGGCCAGCCGCTCGGCATCGTCGTCGGCCCTAGCGCCTATCCCAAGTGCGTGCGCTGCTGGCATCATCGCGAGGACGTGGGCAGCCATGCGGGCCATCCCGAGATCTGCGGGCGCTGCGTGGAGAACATCGTCGGCGGCGGCGAACAGCGCCGCTTTGCCTGAGGTGGCCATGCTGCGCTGGTTGTGGCTGAGCGCCCTGGTCGTAGTCCTCGACCAGGGCAGCAAGTGGCTGGCCCAGAGCCAGTTGCAGCTGCATCGGCCGGTGCCGGTGATCGACGGTTTCTTCAACTGGTTCCTGGCCTATAACACCGGAGCTGCCTTCAGCTTCCTGGCCGCGGCCGGCGGCTGGCAGCGCTGGTTCTTTCTGATCCTGGCGGCGGCGGTCAGCGCCGGCTTAGTCTACTGGCTCGCCCGGCTCAAGCCCGGCGACGGCTGGCTGGCGGCGGCGCTGGCCTTGATCCTGGGCGGGGCGCTGGGCAATTTCATCGACCGTGCCCGGCTGGGCCACGTGGTGGACTTCATCCAGATCTACTACGACCGCTGGTACTGGCCGGCCTTCAACCTGGCCGATTCCGCCATCACCGTGGGCGCCGTGATGCTGCTGCTGGACACCCTGCGCAGCGGCCGCCGCGCCCCGGTCGACAGCGCCTGAACGAGGTAGTCCCCATGACCATGCAGATCCACCTGGCCAATCCGCGCGGCTTCTGCGCCGGTGTGGACCGCGCCATCGGCATCGTCGAACGCGCTCTGGAGCTGTTCGGCGCACCCATCTACGTGCGCCACGAAGTGGTGCACAACCGCTTCGTGGTGGAAGGGCTGCGCGCCCGCGGCGCCATCTTCGTGGAGGAGCTGGACGAGGTCCCGAACGGCGCCACGGTGATCTTCAGCGCCCACGGCGTGTCCCAGGCGGTGCGCCGCCAGGCCGCGGCGCGCCACCTCAAGGTGTTCGACGCCACCTGCCCGCTGGTCACCAAGGTGCACATGGAGGTGACCCGGCACAGCCGCGCCGGGCGCGAGGCCATTCTCATCGGCCACGCCGGTCATCCCGAGGTAGAAGGCACCATGGGCCAGTACGACGAGGCCTATGGTGGTCGCATGTACCTGGTGGAAACCCCGGAGGATGTGGAGCGCCTGCAGGTGCGCAACCCCCTGGACCTGGCCTACGTCACCCAGACCACCCTGTCGATGGACGACACCGCCAGGGTGATCGAGGCCCTGCGCCGGCGCTTCCCCAACATCCAGGGACCGCGCAAGGACGATATCTGCTACGCCACCCAGAACCGCCAGGACGCGGTGCGCGAGCTGGCTAGTCGCTGCGACCTGATCCTGGTGGTGGGCTCGCGCAACAGCTCCAACTCCAATCGGCTGCGCGAGCTGGCCGGGAAGGAAGGCACGCCGGGCTACCTGATCGACGGTCCCGAAGACATCGATCCGGCCTGGCTCACCGGCAAGACCCGCATCGGTCTCACCGCCGGCGCTTCCGCCCCGGAGATCCTAGTGAAGCAGGTGATCGAACGCCTGCGCGAACTGGGGGCGGGCCAGGTCGAGGAGATGCGCGGGCGGGAGGAGAATGTGGTGTTCGCGCTGCCACGGGAGTTGCGCTGAAACGGGCCGCTGGCAGCGCGCTTTCCTGAAAGCGCGTCAGCGGCAGCTCCCGAGCCGTCGCCCCGCCCAGGTCTGCTTCAGCTTGAACGCAGACTTGTCGCCGTCGCCTTCCACTGCCATCAACATCTCTCCGGTTTGCGTGTCTCCGCTAGCGGTCACACGGGCACTCGCTTTCGCCTCGCCATAATGAGTGCGACAGGCAAGATCCCACTCCACGGTCTTGCCCAATTGTTGGCTATTCAATACCCGGCAATCCATGAATCCATCCTGGGCGATGGTAGGCGGCTTGAGCTGATCGATGTCCTGCGCAGATACACATTCGGTATAGACCTGGCTGAAATCGAACGAAGGCATATCTGATCCCTGTGGCACACCCAGGGTTTCCAGCTTCACGGAAAACTCCCATTGACCAGCTTCCAGGCCCAATACCATGACGGGGGTCGTCATGGCGACCAGGAGCAAGACGGCAGGCGCACGCCGGTATCCCATTTCCTTTACTCCTCTCATCGATTGCGCGAGCGATCCCGCGCGAGCCTTCATTGCCAGCAGGTGCTAGCACTGCCGCTGCCGGTGATATTACGTATTCCGCTATGGGTCAGGGTCAGGCTGCCGCATGCGCTGTCCTTGGTCTGTCCCTTCCGCGGAGCCGCGGTAAGAGTAAAGTCATTCCGATTGATCACGCCAGTGGCCAGATACCAACCGCCTTCGGAAGCCTGTCCCGCGCCTGTCAGTGTCGTTGCAATCGCGCAGCCGGGATCGTCGTAACGACTGAAACGGGTATAACAGCGCTCCAGGGATTGGGCCATGTTCATGATCAGCGCCTTGCCTTCGGCACGCCGCGATTTGAGCACTTGCTCTTGATAGCTGGGATAGGCGATGGCAGCCAGTATGGCGACCACCGCCACGGCTATCATCAGTTCGATCAGAGTAAAACCCCGCATAGGCTGCCGGCATAGCAGCGCACTCTGTGCTCTCGTCATGTCGGAAGTTCCTTGGGTAGTGCCGTCGCCTTGGGAACAGTGCTGCCCCCAAGGCACCCTCTCTGAACTCAACGCAGTTGCCACCAGCGCAGACGCCCAACTCTGATGCGCGCCACCTCCAGCGCATCGATTCTTTCGCCGTCCGGCAGCAATATGCTCAAGGTCTGATCGCCAGTCGGCTTGCCCTGGGCATCCAGACGTTCCGTCGTCGCCACCGGCGGTGACAGCGGAGCGCCGGCGGCCAATTCTATCCCTGCGCATGCACCACCCGCCGGGCACGCCGGCGTACTGCCGTCTTTATATTTGTCCGGCAAAGCCAGGCTGGGCTGTCCATCCAGGGCATTCACCTCGAGCAGGCGCGAAATGCCACCCGGCTTGCAGGGATCCTCAGAAGGTTCGTAGGTGGTGAAGAACACACGTCCCAGCGTGACGACGGGGGCCTTGAGCACACGCTCGCCTTTCTTGGCGTTACCCACCTTGAGATCGATAAACCATCCGTCCTTGTCCTTCCAACTGAAGCTGTTCTTGGACAGCTTGCGCAACTCACGCGTCTTGCCATCCGCGGTCACACTGACGTAGCTCGACAGCACCTGCTCCTGTAACCGGTTCCGTCCATTGATAACCTGTCCCTGATCACGCAGCCCGTAGAAGCTGTCGACGAGTGGAGTGCTGGCGACAGCTTGATCCCCTGGGGAGAAGAACTTACCGGTACCGAAGAACACCAGATAGCCATCAGCGGGATGATAAGTCACATTGGGCTGACTGGTAATCGGCTGGCGGTTGCCGCTGGCATCCTCCGCCTTGAATAGCGGCACTTTGCTCGAGCCGCTAGTAAAGGCCACGTCCCAACTGCCCTCGCTACCGGACAGATCGAACTTCCATAGGTTGCCGTGCAGATCACCTGCGTAGACGTATTTGGCATATTTCCCGCTGGGATCGGGCACCACGAATGGCGTGGACAAACCATTGGGATCGGCTGCAGAACCTGCTCCGGTATCGATCTTCTTGATCAGCGCACCGGTAAAAAGATCGACGATATAAAGCACGGCACGCTTGTTGTTGCTGTTGTAGCCGTTGCCGAAGATTGCCACCCACTTGCCATTTGGGAGGCGGTCGATCTGCGCCTGGCCGATCGTATAGCCCAGGTCGTCCTTGAAAGCCGCGCCGCTAGCATCGCTGATGTCCCAGAGCACGCTCTTTGGAGCAAGGCCGTCGGGATCGCTGATATCCAGCGCAAAGATCCCTTTGCCGCCCGCCCCCGTGGTACCGACCAGCACCGTTTTCCAGGCGCCATCGTAAGCATCGCCGATGATGGGCGAGCCATCCACAAAATATCTATGGATGTAGGTAGGCTTTGTCAGTTCCGGCAGATTGGCGAAGACGGCCCGCGGGATATAGGCGAATATCTCCTTGCCACTATCGGCCTCGTCCTTGGTGCCATCGAAGGCATGCAGCATGCCATCGTTGGCGCCTACATACACCATATATTTGCGATTCGCCTTGACGTTATCCAGATATTCACCATATGACCCGGAGCCGCTGTAACCGCCACCGTCACTGGCATCCAGTCCGAACCAGTTGTAGCTGCGCTTGCCGGCGACCGCCGGCTCGGAATTGACGATATCGCCCAATCCATTCTTGCGATTACGGAAGCTGCCGCCATTGCGCTGCTCCTCACTGGCGTCGCCGCGCAAATACTTGATCATCCTCTCCACTTTATCAGAGAAATCGGGGTCGCTCGGGCTTACCAGTTTGCCCTTCATGGTGTTCGAGAGCGTAGCGCTCCCGAAGGCCACCACCTTTCCCGTGTCCTCATCGAAAGTGAAGATCTTGCGCGTCGCCGCGGCAGGAAGCTTGCTGGAGGCGCGCCAATGCTCCTGCTCCTGGGTGCCATCGGGCTTGAGGGTCGCTGCGATCAAATCGCCGCTCCAGTACTCGCTTTCGAAGCGCGCCTGGAAAGCCAGCGTGTCCTCCTGTACGCGGGTGGAGTTAGTGGCCACCGCCGTAGCGGCGCTCTGCCGGTTGTTGATCTCTCGCAGGATACCCGCCAGGGCATCCGCGAACTCCTTGGGATCGGTCGCGCTGAAGAAGCCGCCGCGCCCGTTCACCGCCGCGTGCAGCAGATCGTCGATCCTGGCCGGGTCGGCCTGCGTCAGGCTTGTATCCGGCTCAGGCCAATTGATGTTCGCGCCGGAAGCAATGGCGGCAAAGGCATCTTCGGGCTTTATGCTGCCTTGCACGCCCAGACCGACGGTAAACGTCACCATGTGCTGCCAGAACGCCGGATCCAATGGGGTAGTAGGCACTTCGTTAGAAATGTCCGTACGCAGATCGCGCTTCCAGTAATACATGGCCACGTCGGCCAAGGTTCCGCCCGAAGGGTTTGGATGTCCCCAACTGTCCTTGAACGGCGAGACCGGCGAGTAGGTAAAACTGCGTCCGCCTGGCCCGGTGATGGTCGGCCCCGCCGTGCCGTCCACATTCGCTCTCGAGGCGCTTGTCGATGATGCGTTTGAATTCCAGTAACCATCGGTCATGAGGATGGTGTAACTGGAGCGACAGACGAGTAGTTCACCGCTATTGCTGGCAGGATCGCTCTTCCAAGGGCGCGCCGATGACTCGTAATAGCGCCCGGCATCGTCCAGGGCACGCCGCAGTGGCGTGCCGCTATTCGCTGGAGCACTGTACAGCCAGTCGAAGAATTTCTTGCGATCGGCGCCGGCAAAGGGCCGCACACCGCGCTCTACGGTATTCGAGGAAAAGCCATCCGCCGTCACGCTGCCACGGTTGATGCGCCCATAGCCGACGCGTATCTTATCACCCTGCTGGGCGAAGGCCCGGCCGATACCGGCCCGAGCAGCATATTGCCGGGTTCGGTAATAAGAATACCAGTTGGCAAAATTCTGTGCTTCTGGAGAAGTCGCGGTTACCTTCACATCCCGATAGCAGCTCTCCTCTTTTATATTGACTGGCGAACAGCCAGTACCAGCCGGATCGTAAACGGCATAATATCGAGTTTTGAGATTGACTGTCGAACCATCTCTGTTGGCAATATCATATCCATCTGTCCAAGCTTTCGAATATGTAGCATTTCCAAGACTGTTGCCATTTTCGTCTACTGGCGGCTCATAGATGATATTTGGATTATAATAAATCTTGTTGATCGTGCTCGATCGACGCCGCTTGCTATTGGCAGGCACATAGTCGGGATGATCGGGGTCGTAACCAACTTCATCGGGCATGTAATCCCAACCCATCGAACCCGAGTCGTCCAGGATGAACATGATATTCGGATCTACCGAACTAGTGGTCATAAACAATGGCGACTGCGAAATGCTATCGCTCACGGCAGCCCGTGCCTGTGCCGACAAGACGGTGCTCGTGCACGCCAGCACCACCCAAGTCATGCGCTTGGCCTTTATGGTTATTCCGTTCATGTCCATGACTCGCTTGCTCCACGTCTTGGGTTATCTCAGCGCATCATGTAGACTACTTGCAGATCGACTTCCGATGCGCCGCTAGGCCCATGGGCCTTTGTCATAATCCAGAAGTGCTCGGCCCCACCCATACCGCGTCCCAATGACTCGGAGGGAATGCACGGGGAGTTTTTGGGGATCGGAGTTATCGCATACTCGTGCTGAGTGGTCGACTCAGCACTCCAGAGCGAGCCAAAATCACTACTTTTACGCAACGAATCCGCCGAGCAGTCCTGCTGCATTCTCGCTTTCACCCAATCCTCCATGGGAAGAGACAGACTCCCAGTAACACCTGACGTGACCTTGAGCTTGGCCTTGTCTTCGATGATGCGAAGAACCTCTTCCGCTCCCTGAAAGGCCAGATTGTGATCGCGAAGATTGCCCGCCATATGCTCCTGCAGAATGGTTCCCTGCATGCCTGTTACACCAAGGATGGTCATGATTATCAGGAACAATAATCCAAAGATCAGAGCCGAACCGCGCTGGGTCTCGATAGTCGGGCTCGTTTTCATGATTCACCTCACTTCGACGGCATTGCGCAGGGCAATGGTCGTTGAAAATACCTGCCGATAGCGTCGGTCGGGGATTGGCTTCACGGTAGTCGTGTTGAGCGCAAACGAGCGGTTATCGATACTGGTCTGGACCTGCTCCGACGAGCGCGCGAGGAGTGCGACCCTCACGCTCATTACGGCATTCCAATCGACGACGTTGTCCGCCGTCACATAATTGGTTATGCCACTGGCATTGCCCACGCCGTAAAGGATCTGCATGTTCTCGATCCCTTCCACCAGTTCTTGGTGATCGGCGGCAGTGGGGGCGGCGCCTGCCGTGCCGAAGTCCAGGCGAAACAAGGAAGGCTCGCCACTGGCTCCTCGGCCAATGTAGTAAGCGCTGATCATCACCTGATACACCTGCATGCGATCGTCATATTGGGTACTCCAGTTACCCGATATATTGCCGGGCGGCTTGCCGGCTCCCACACCGCGGGAGAAGGCGTTAGCATTGGAGGCACTACGGTTCTGGAACAGATCCGCATAGGTGCAATCGGACACCAATATGATGCTATCTTGTGCTGTTTGGTGTGCTCTATTCAGGTTTAGCGCGGTGGCGTTGGCTGGAGTATTGCCCTGTGCGGTCAAGCCTGGTATTGGCTGGATACGTTTGACCAGCAGCACATCCGTGCCTGGTATCACCTTATTCTGCAAAGCAGCAGTCAAGCCGCCAATCCATGAACTGAACGCGACGCCGCTGGGATTCAGGGTGCTCACGGTATAGGTCTGGCCATCTCCGGTATTTTGAAATTCCCAGCCGAAAGTACCGTTGCTGATATTGAAAATATTGGCGATATCCGCGTTACCGAGATTGAGATGCACTTGCAGCGGAGGAAATTCACCAGCGCAGACCGTACGCAATCCGGCCATGCGAATGTCGGGCTTGATCAATTCCAGCGCAAATCGCCCGTTTTCCTGTACGCGCGCCAATCCCTCCTGTATGTTGTAGGTCATCTTGGAGGCGACAAATATTTGAATGACGCCGGCGATCAGAAGCAAACTGAGCGCCAGCGCCACCATCAACTCGATGATCGAAAGCCCCCTTTGGTATCGGTGGCGAGCATGGTTTCTCCGCAACATGATCATATCCGACTGGTCACTGTGAATTTGGTAGTCTGCTCGCTCGCGGCTTCAGCCCAGCGCGCATCGAGCCAGCCTATTTCCACCGTCAACTGATCGGTATTGCGGGTAACTGTCAGAGAGCCACTCGGCAACATCTGTCCGACCATGGTCTTCCAGGTATCGAGATCGGCAGGGAGGTTGTTGTTGCCGATCAGACTCCCTCTGTTGGCCCGCCAGGTGTCTAGCATTTGATAGGCTAGATTGGTCGCTTGTGTGCGCAGATAGGCGCTGTGATTGGTTTGCAGCGAACGCCCCTGCAAAGCGGCCAAGCCAAGCAATCCAATCGTCACCACGATCAGTGCCACTAACACTTCCAGGAGAGAGAAACCACCTTCTTGTCCAATCGATCGACTCGCTACCCGCATAAGCCATCTCCAACATCTGGAGGTCGCGCTCATGGACATTGATTTGTCCCGCGCTCAACCCGAATACGACCAGATCGATTCACGATGATGGCGCGCGCCATCCCCGAACCCCGAGCATCACACAGACGGAACGTATCATTCGCCAGCTTCGTCTTGCCTTCGCTCATACCAGAGGGCAAGAAGGAGACATATGCGCTAAAAGTCTCTCCCGTTCGCAGCGTCAGTTCGCCCTCCAGGCGCGGATAAACCCGGATCGGTCGGTCATCACCGTCGACTTTGGCAGTCTCGCTGCCGTCCACGAACACGAGTCCCCCTTCTTCCCAATGGCTATCAGGCGTACATTGCTGACCGTCCAAGCTCTTGCACAGCGTCACACGGACACTGCGTTTGATGGCCTCGAAGCGTGCCAACGCCAGCGTCGTCAGCAGCTCATTGCTGGCGGTCACCATATGCTGATTGCGCACGAGTTCCTGCAAGCTGGGAATCCCGAGAGTCAGCACTACCGCCCCCAAGGCCAATGCGATCATCAGTTCCAGCAGGGTGAAACCTCGGCACCTTCCCATGGCGCCCTCCTTGTCGATTCAGTCCGTGGCTTGGCGCTTACATGCACCCGGGGCTCCCACAGGGATTGGGCTCGAATCCGTTTCCGCCCAATCAGGTGGGTTTGTGGTAGCGCAGCAAGCGTCGAGGAAGATCCAGCGCGCGGCCGTACCGGCATTGATGCGCAACAGCGCTGGCCGTGCCCGATCCGTCCTCATTGTCTGCCGGATGGAGGACGGACCTGAGGCATGGCAGAGGGGGGGGTTGATAGGTGGGTAGATATTCATTCTTGACGATCTCCTATCGTAAAATTCCTCCTGGTCCGCCGAAACCGCTCTGTGTGCAGAACTTAAGAGAGCGCCTCGCCCTGGAATCAGGCGGGATCCGGCACTCTCTCAGGCGGGTGGCATCATCTTAGGATTGCTCTCCCTTCTGCCGAACGCCGATCATTATCTCGCCATTACCAGCAACCGGTCTTGGCAGCCCCCTTCTGGCCGGTATTGGTCAGTGTCAGCGTACCACAGCTATCGCCCGCCTGTGCACCCTTGGGGGTCGCCTGCAGAGTATAGGTAGTGGCAGAGATCGCAGACAGGGAGAGAGTGTAAAATTTTGTTGCACCCTCCTTTGGCGATTCGGTGAAGGGCAGAGCCGGGTCGGCGCCACCAGGCCGATAGGTCTTATTCTCCACATAGGTCCGTTCCATGAACTGGGCCAGCTCGGTCAACGCCGCCTTAGCATCGGTGCGCCGCCCTTTGCGTACCTGCTCCTCATAGCTCGGATAGGCGATGGCCGCCAGGATGGCGACCACCGCCACCACGATCATCAGCTCGACCAGCGTGAAGCCGGTGGCTGCTCTCCTGGGGATGTGTCCGGACGGCTGAGGTCTCACGATGCCCTCCCTCAACATTCTCGTTCGTTCCACTTGTGTGCGCCCGCCCGGAGGGCGGGATACCCTCCGGCACCGGCTCGATACCCTATCCAGGGCATCAACACATCAATACATCAACACATCAACGCTCATCCTGGTACCAGAAGGTTTTCCAGTACAGCTTGGCGGAGAAGCGTTCCGTGAACAGGTCCGGCGGCAGCACACCAACCTCGGAGATGGCAGCGCTTCCATCCACGTTCCTGATGGGCAGCACCACCACTTCGGCGGGAATGCCACCGGACCTCAGGTCACGGAAGCGGTCCTCCTTCTGCAGTTCGCCACCACCATCACCATCGGTGCTGGTGTTGTAGTTGCTGACCGCCGTGGCGTTCTGCAGCTTGACCGTATAGAGGCGGCCACCCCCCTCGGCCGGGCCGCACTGGGCACGGGTTTGGTTCGGGTTAGGCGGGATGTAGGTGGTAAAGAATACCGCTCCGCTCAAGGTCAGAGGCGAGGACAACATCTTCTCGCCCGGCTGCTCCAGGGTGATGTACCAGCCCTTGCTGAGGTCGGGTTCGGGCGAGCAGCTCAGGTCTGCATCCTGCAGACAGTTGCTGGTCAAATCCGCCAGGGCCGAGCCATCGACCACGGTGGACGGCGGGCTACCGCTCGTGATGTTGCGGTCCTTGAACATGTAGAGCTGGTTATCGATCGTCACCTCCAGGGGATTGGGCCGATCGCCCGAGCCGATCACCACCGCGTCGAAGGGGCCGGTATCGTCCTTGGTCAGGGCGATGTCCGGCCGGTGGAAGAAGCGCCGATCCTCGCCGCCGATGGAATGCCGCCCGACGGAGAGCACCGGCTTCATGCTCCACTTGCTGCGGTCGCTGCCGGCCAGGTCGGCGCGCCAGAGCACGCCGCCGGTATCGCCCACGTAAGCCCGGTCGAGCAGACCGTCGCCATCGGAGTCGAAGGCGTTCACCTCCGAAGGGATGCTGTCCTTGAGGGCGGAGTTGACATAGACCGAGCCACTGCTACTGCCGCTGCGCACCGCTTTCCACACCAGCTTGCCGGTATCGGCGTCGACCACGAACAGGGCGTTGCCCTCGTCGTCGTACTCGCCGGTGGCGTATACCTTGGAGGTACCGTCGCTGTTGCGCACGTCCTTCTTCTTGTCGTAGCCGCCCCCGAAGATCAGCACCGGCTTGCGCCCCGAACCCCAGTCCAGTTCGCCTACAGCGGGCTTGGAGAAGGTCAGGCCCAATTCGCCGAAATCCGTCATGCTCTCGATGATCTTCCACTTGAAGCTGGGCGAATCGGGATTGGTGATGTCCAGGGCGTAATATGCCTTGCCGCCGCGGCGCAGTCCGAAGAACAGCCAGACCTTGTCGCCGTCGCCGGACTCAATGTTGCCATCGGCATCCTTGTCGAACATATACACCGCAGGCTGACCGTCCACTCCGTAGAGGTGGGTGCCGCCGTTGGCGTTCTTGCGCCAAGTGTCGACATTCTGCAGCAGTTCGCGGGGCATGAAGGCCCAGGTCTCGGCACCCAGTTCGCCGCCAGCACTGTCGGTGTTGCGCAGCATGCGCATGAAGCCGTCGTTGCTGCCGAACACGAGGCGGATATCGGGATTGCTGGTATTGCCGCCGTAGTTGATGGGCTGCGGTCGCGAATGCAGGATGTCACTCATCAGCCAGGACCGCACTGGCGTCGTGCTGCAGTTGTCGATATTGCTGACGTCGTAGCCGCGGATGTATTTGATGAGGCACTTGGCCCGGTTCCGCTTTTCCGTGCCCGTCGCACCGGTCACGCCCAGATCGGCCATGAGCTCATTAGCGGTCGTGTCATCCACATTGAGGGGATACAGGCTGGATCCGTCCTGGGTATACAGTTTGCGAGCGCCGCTGTTGGTGGTTCCCGGCTCGGCACCTGTAGTACCAGGCGGCATGCGCCACCCGGGAATCTTGTGACCAGCGCCTCCGCGCGGCACGAAGCGGCCATCCCTGCCGGCTACCGCGTATTGCTTCTCGTCGGAGCTATCCAGATTGGGATCGGGCAGCGGCGGCAGCTTGCTGACATCGGTCCAATAGGTCAGGGCGTCGTACTTGATGCGCCCGTCGTTGGCGACAGCCGGTTGGTTGTTGGCATCGACCAGCACCAGGTCGCTGTTAATCTTCAGCTTCTTTACGTTGCCCGGCCAGACCGTTTTTTCTGCCGGCTGGAACAGCGCCAGGTAGACATTGTCCAGGATCTCCGAGCGGTTGAAGACGTTGACCGGCACCGAGGCGGAAACGAAGGTGGTGCTGACGCTGAGGATTTCATTGAGGATGCCCTGCAGGGTCTTGACCAGTTCTTCGGGGTCCGATTTCAGCTCGATGGAAGCGCTGGTGCCGCCGGCGCGGGCGTAGCCATCGACGGTCTGGCCGTTGTCCTTGGGCGTCAGAAAATACGAAATAACCGACTGCTTGCCCTCGAGGCTAGGGGCGGCACCGTAGGTACCATCGCCCAGATCAGTATCGCGCAGCCAGGACAGCACTTTCTCGAAGCGGTTGTTTTGTCCGATGGTGCCAATACCGGCCATGCCGCCATTGGCCTTGGTGGCCGTAATGGCGCTATCGGAATCAGCATCCTGGTTGGATACCTGGAAGAGGATGTTGACGGTGAAGATCTTGGCGCAGGCCGAAGACTTGATCAGCGGTGAAATGTAGGTGTCCTTACCGTTAATCTTTTGCTCAATCGAGGTATCCCAACCGAAATCAAATTTGGGCACACTTCCCGTGTTGCTCATGCCATTGTCACTGTTGTAGGTTTCGTTGAAATCGAAGCTAGACCAGCCGTTGTGACCATTGTAGACCCCCTGGCCGGTGAGGTAACGGAAGAACTCGAAGAACAGTTCGCCGCCCTGGTAGGAGTGGGATTCGTTGCCTTTTGGCAAGGGCAGTTTCTTGAGCTTGGCGTGGAAAGCCGCCTTGGCGCCATTCGCGTCGTTCTTCTGCATTGACTGGAAGCCGAAGGCGATGAAGCCGCCCGTAGTGCATTTATTATTACCGCTTTGCGGTCCGGAACAGCTTTTACCAGTGCCTTGGTTATGATTGATCATCAGCCCGATCTTCACTCCTTCCAAAGGCTCGAAGACCTTTTTCAACACGGCCCGGTAGATGTCGAACTGGGTCAGATTCGAAGGATCCGGCACATCCAGATAATTGCCGATGGACTCATAACAGGAGGAACCCACAGGGCAGGAGGCTGATGCCGCCAAATTGGGACGCCAGTCGATGCTGAACATCACTAGCGGCTCGTCGGTATCCCGCCGGTTTTGAGTGAAATAGATATCCGTATCGTCCGCCTGGACCGCAGGCATGTTCAGGATACCCATCCCGAATAGAGCACCGGCCATGGCGAGAGTGGCCAACAGATTCTTCGTTCTCATTTTCGCGAACACTCTTGCGAAGTTTTCACACCGATTCTTCTTTTGGGAAACCGCGATTATCTGGCACCCGGCTCCAGCAGCATCATGCCCTGGACGATGCGCACGTAGCCGTCAGTGCTGCCGGGCTGGTTGCGCTGGGCCTCCACCTGGAAGAAGTTGGCCGGGATGCCGACGCTGTACTCGTAGCTGCGCATGCGCGGCGGCGGCGCGCTGGCCGGGTAGATGCGCCGCACCACCACCGTGTCCTTGGCGCTGATCGGCGTGGTCCCCGTCCATTTATCGGAGCAGGAATAATTGCTGGAGCACTGGGTGATATCGCCGGGATTGCCCTTGAGCTTGACCCTACCTTCGGCCACCCAGTCCACCACCCCCTGGGCGATCTGCTGGACGTTGACCCGCAGCTCGTCGTTGGAGGCCATGCGCAACTCCAGGACGCCGGCGTTCATGCTGGTCAGCCCGATGATCGTCACCACCACCAGGATCAGCAGGCCGATGATCAGGGCGGCACCTTGCTGTCTCGTTCTCGTACTCATGGGTACTCACCTGACAGGCAGATAGCGTTTGTTCTCGGCGATGACCGTGGTATTGAACACCGCCCGGTGGTAATGGTCGTCCACGTCCACCTCCAGGCTGCCCAGCCGGTAGGTGGTCTTGTTGGTGTAGCCCCGATCCTCCTCGAGATCACGCATCAGCAAGTAGATGGAGGCGCTGACGGTATCGCCGGGCGTGGCCCCGCAGGCCGTGGGGTCGGTGCTGTAGCAGTTGGGGACGCCGTTGCTGTCGGTATCGACGCCGTATTCGATGTGCAGCATTTCCACGCCTTGCACCAGACAGATGGTCTGCTGGCTGCGCATGATGCTGTCCACCCGGCAGAGTTCGGGTAAGCCATTGGCATCCGTCTTCACGAAGTAGAGCTTGGGTTCGTAGAGCCAGTCCTCGCGGTCCGCGGGCTTGGCAGAATCGCCGGTGCCCTTGATCTTGAGCTCGCCGCCGGCACCGTGGGAACGCAGGTACCACTCGTTGGCCGGTAGTGTCGTGTAGTCGATGGTCCGGTTGCTGACCCGCTTGATGGCGATCACGCTGGTGTCTGCGGGAATCTTGGCGATCTCGGTTGCACTCAGGCAGGTGTCGAATGGTGCCCCCGAGTTGGGATCGGTGGTGCTCATGAGGCGCTGCCCGGTGGGCTCGCTTGCCCAGGCCTGACAGCCGCTGAAGGTGATGCTGGGTTTGATGATGTTGTCGGCATTCAGTAGCTGCCCCCAGAAATTGGCATGGCGAATTTCCGAGGCCAGGATGTTGAGGGCGATACGGCCGTTCTCCTGCAGCCGGGCATTGCGCTCGGTGGCGTTGTAGGAGCTCTTGCTGGACAGGAACATGGAGATGAACCCCGAGGTGATCAGCAGTCCCAAGGCGAGTCCGACGAGGATCTCGACCAAGGACAGACCGACTTGTCGCCGCGAAATGAGTAAGGGTTGTGCGTTCATGACCGTCAGTAGGGATTGCTGGGGGCGATGTAGGTAGTCATCACGATCTGTTTCAGGTAGGCGTTGTCGATGTCGTTCTTGCCGCAGTCGTTCAACGCCGCGCTGGTATCGCCCCGCTTCTCCATGCCGCGCCAGGCCACCACCACGGTGATGGTGTTGGCGTTGTTGCTGATGCAGATACGGGGATCGATGAGAGAATCCGAAGCCTCGGCGAGCTTTTCCAGCTCGTACAGATCTCGGGCGGCCAACACCGTCAGACAAGTCTCCTTGTCGCCACAGGTCGCGGCGGGCTCGCTGGTGGTGGTGCTGCCGCCGCGGGTGCCGGCGTAGCTGGCCAGGCGCTCCGGATTGCTGCGCATACGATCGATGACGGCATTGGCCAGCGCCGCCGCCTGGCTGCGCTGCAACCCCTCGTAGCTGCCGCGCAGTGAAAAAATTTGCAATGAGGCCACCCCCAGCAGGCCGATCGCCATGACGATCATCGCCACCAGCACCTCGATCAGGGTGAACCCCGCTGCCCGCCGATGCACACCCGCACCGGCAGGATGCTTTGCATCATTCATGGGCATCGACTGACCTCTTTCACCGTTCCGATCCCGCCCGTCCCGCCGACCACCGCCCTCTACGACACCAGGCGTATCCTTGCGCCGGCAAGTATTCTTTTCTCAAGCTAACGATACTGAATGCCGGCCGTTTTGCAGCCAGCCGCGGCACAAGCGGTTAAACTGCGGCGATCAGCGGTTGGGACCCCACCCAGCAGGAACCCTATGAGTGCGGAGCACGCCAGAACAACGACAACGCCTACAGCGCGGCCCGGGACCTCGGACAACAGACTGCTCCCCGATCTGTGCGCCAATACCTCTATCTTCCTGATTGTCGTCATCAGCGAGCTGCTGGCCCTGATACTGGCCCTGGCGCAGACCGAGGAGGTGGAGAGCTTCTGGCTGCAACTGGCTTTCAACTCCCTATTCATCCAGTGGATCGCCCTGACCTCGGCGGCGCTGCTATGCGCCGCTCAGCGCCTGGGAGGTGCACTCTCGCCGCGCGCCACGGCCTTTCTCAGCTTCACCCTGATCCAGCTGGTCACCCTGCTCTATTCGATCCTGGGGCTTATGCTGTTCGACAGTGAAGGGCTCGGCGCGGGCTGGCACACGATTTGGCGCAACCTGGCCATCAGCGGCCTCATCGCCTTCATCGCCCTGCGTTATCTGTACCTGCAGCACCAATGGAAGTCCCAGGTGCAGGCCGAAGCGCGCGCCCGCTTCGAGGCCCTGCAGGCGCGTATCCGTCCCCATTTCCTGTTCAACTGCCTCAACACCATCGCCAGCCTGGTGCAGCGTGACCCACCGCAGGCCGAAGCGGTGGTGCTGGATCTGGCCGATCTGTTCCGGGTCGCGCTGCGCCAGGGGAGTCGGACTACGCTGGGCGAAGAGCTGGACGTGGTGCGCCGCTATCTGGCCATCGAGTCATTGCGTCTGGGCGAGCGCTTGCAGGTCGAGTGGCGTCTCGCTCCGGACGTGCCGCTGGATACGCCCATTCCCAGCCTGATCCTGCAGCCGCTGGTGGAAAACGCCATCTACCACGGCATACAGCCCAGACCGCAAGGCGGCACGCTGAGCATCGCTATCCACCGCCGCCACGATCGCCTAGAGGTGAACCTGAGCAATCCGCTATCGAGCGCCCCGCTCGCCCCCCGGCGCGGGCAGCAGATCGCCCAGGAAAACATCCGCCAGCGGCTGGCGTTGGCCTATGGGGAGGCCAGTCATTTCAGGATTCGGCAGGATGCGGAGCGTTATTCGGTACAGTTCGCTATACCGCTGGAGTCGAGCCTATGATCCAGGTGATGGTGGTAGACGATGAGCCGCTGGCTCGGGAGCGCCTGAAACAACTACTGCGGGAACTGCCCGGCTATGTCCTTTGCGGCGAAGCGGGCAATGGGCAGGAGGCCTTGCGCCTGGCCGAGCAACTGGCCCCGGACATCGTGCTCATGGACATCCGCATGCCCGGCATGGACGGCCTGGAAGCGGCCAATACACTCAACCGCCTTCCCCAGCCGCCGGCCATCATCTTCACCACCGCCTACGGCGAGCATGCCCTGGACGCCTTCGACAGCCAGCCCGCAGGCTATCTGCTCAAGCCGATCCGCAAGGAGCAATTGCAGCGCTCGCTGCAGAGCGCCTGTCGCATCAACCGCGCCCAGCTCAACAACCTGGAACGTGTGCGGCCAGCGCCATCTGGCGAGGCGACCGCCCAGCGCCGTACCCATATCTGTGCCAAGCTGGGCGGCCGGCTGGAACTGATACCCATCGGCAACGTGCTGTTCTTCCGCGCCGACCAGAAATACGTGACGGTCCGCCACCTCCATGGCGAAGCCATCATTGAGGACCCGCTCAAGGAGCTGGCTGGCGAACTGGGCGAGCGCTTTCTGCGCATCCACCGCAACGCTTTGGTGGCGACCGAGCATCTCTTGGGCATCGAACGCAGCCGGGACGGGCGATATTTCGCCCTCTTGAGGGAAGTCAAGGAACGTCTGGAGGTAAGCAGGCGTCATGTAGCCTTAGTCAAACGCTACCTCAAGGGGGAGTAGGCGCAGGCCCCGCCGACCGGACACAAAATGACGGTATTACAGTGGGTTGGCCATCTCCCTGGAATAGACGACGACGGCGGCCAAAGCCTATACTTTCATCATGGTCAAGATACGTTCTTATCGTCATCTCCTGCCTCGCTACGAAGCCCGCAAGCTCCTGGAGCAGGCCGGCATCCTGCCTACTCAGCAGCGGCTCGACATCGCCTGTGTGATGCTGGCACGTCCCCAGCACGTGTCGGCCGACCAGTTGCTGGCCATGGTCAACCAGGAAGGCGGCAACGTCTCCAAGGCCACGGTCTACAACACGCTGCGCCTGTTCGCCAGCAAGGGCATCATCCGCGAGGTCTTGGTGGATCCGACCCGGGTCTTCTATGACTCTAATACCACCGAGCATCACCATCTCTACAACGAGGATACCGGCACCCTGACGGACCTGTCCCCAACCACCTTACAGGTCGGTCAGCTCCCCGCGCTGCCAAACGACATGATGCTCAGCGGCGTCGATATCATCGTGCGCGTGCGTAACAGCGCGAGCAAAACCTGAAGCGTTGTCTCGTCGCGGCGGTTTTCTTATACTTACCCACCTTTCGAGCCGGAATAGCTCAGTTGGTAGAGCAACTGATTCGTAATCAGTAGGTCGCAGGTTCGAATCCTGTTTCCGGCACCAGGAAAATCAAGGCCTTGGACGAATACTCTCCGAGGCCTTTTGCTTTTTTAGTTGGCAGTACAGGTGTGATTGACTGAAAAGTCATTTTAGCTTCCACGCCAGGAACCCCTCAGGCATGCCAAGGCCAACCCTTCACAACTGATACCCCAACCGCAACCGGGTCTGCAGCTTGCGCGCCTGCTTGAAGGCCTCCTTCAGGATATGGCGGTCCAGTTCGTTGAGCTGGCCCGGGTCGATGCGGTTCGCCCCTGCCTGTCCTAGCTGTGACCGCTGCTGGTTGCGCAGGCGCAGGCGCTGGATGAAATAGAAGCCTTCGATGGCCGCGGCAATCTCATCGCGGTTGAAGTGCATGGTATCGGCCACCGCGCGCAGGCGCTCAGCCGTGCTGGTATGCGGCACGCCGTGGGCCAGGCTGAAGATGCGGGCGGCATCGACGAAGGGGCGCGAGCCGTACATCTTGAGATCGATGGTATGGGGAAACTCCTTGGAGTGGTCGAACACGAAGTCGCGGATCAGCCCGAGCGGCGGCTGACACTGCAGCGCGTTCTCCGCCATCTGGCGCAGAAACAGCGGATTGGCGCCGGTGACGGAGAGCAGCCATTCGCGCAGCCGCTCGGCGAGAATCTCGTCGCCATATAGCGGGCGGAAGTCGAAGAAGATGGCGGCATTGAGCAGGGCCTCCGGCTTGGCCTCGTGGATCCACTGGTAAAAGGTGCGCCGCCACTGATCAAGGGACAGACACCACTGCGGGTTGCCGGCCATGATGTTGCCCTTGCACAGCGGAAAGCCGCAGGCATCGAGTTTCTTGTTGACCGCCTGGGCAAAGGGCAGCAGCGCCTGGCGGATGCGCTCGGCTTCGGCATCGTCGGCTGCTTCGAAGATGATACCGTTGTCCTGATCGGTGCTGAAGGTCTGCTCCAGACGCCCTTCCGAGCCCATCGCAATCCAGCACAGGCGCACTGTCGGCAGGGCGAACTCGTCTGCCGTCAGCTCGATGGTGCGCACCGTCAGCAGATCGTTCAGGGTCGAGATGAAATGGGTCAGTGTCTCCGCGCCGACATCCTGCGCCAGCATGCTGTCGGCCAGCCGCCGGATTTCCTGCGCAGCGTGCTGCAGTCCCGCTTCGTCCCTGGCGAGACGGATCCCGGTGCTGATCTCCTTGACCCCGACCCGCTGCAGAGTGAACAGATCGTTCTGCGAAACGATGCCGACCAGCCGCTCTTCGCCATCGACTACCAGCACATGCCGCACACCATGGCGCGCCATGGTCAGCGCCGCCTGGTAGGCGGTAGCCTGGGGCTTGAGGGTGATCAGCCCGCAGGTCATGACACCGGCGATGGGCTGCTGCAGGTCACCGCCCGGCAGCGTCACCCGCCGCAGCAGGTCCTGCAGGGTGAAGATGCCGAGCGGGACGCGGGTCTGCGGATCGGCGACGATGATCGAGCCGATGCGCATCCGCTCCATCGTCTCCAGGGCTTCGCGCACGCTGGCCTGGAGCGGCACCGTGATCGGTTCGCGGCGGATGATGGCGCCGAGCGGGCTGAGCATGGTGAGCACCTCCGCGCCCGGCGCCGTGCCTTCCGGTTGCTGTGCGTCGTTGGTACCCATGTCAATATCCGATCCGCGCGTAATAGGTGCGCTGCGCCGCTTCGCGCGCCTCGCGCAGGGTGCGGATGCCCTGTTCGGCCAGCAGCGGCAGCATCCGCAGGAACACCTCGCCGGTGACGATGGCATCGCCCAGGGCCGTGTGCCGCCCGATCACGTTGATGCCCAGACGCTCGGCGATGGCCTCCAGCCGGTGCGATTCCTGGTGGGGGTGGATGACCGCCGACAGCAGCAGGGTATCGAGCACCGGCTGGCGAAAGGCGATCCCCGTCGCCTGCTCCTTGAGCTGCAGGAAGCGCATGTCGAACGCCGCGTTGTGGGCGACCAGCACGGTGTCCTCGCAGAACTGGTGGAAGGCCGGCAGCACCTGCTCGATACCCGGCTGGCCGCGCAGCATCTCCGCGCTGATGCCGTGGATGCGGGCCGACTCCGGATCGAGCGGCCGCCTGGGGTCGATCAGCTGATCGAAGACCTCGTGCCGCAGCAGCCGGCCATTGACGATGCGCACGGCGCCGATCTGGATGATCTCATCGCCGCCGGCCGGGTCGAGGCCGGTCGTTTCGGTATCGAAGACGGTGTAAGTGAGCTGCTCCAGCCGCCGCTCGTCGAGGGCACGGCTCTCTTCGGTCTGGCGGAACAGATCGAAGTCGTAATACTCGGGGCGGCTCCCGGCGCGCAACGGCACCGGGGCGAGCACCGGCTCCTGAGGTGCGGCCACCGGGATGAGCAGACGAAAATAGGCCCGCTGCGCGGCTTTATCCAGTTGGTACCAGAGCTCGCCGTCATGGCGCTCGATGACGTCGCGCAGCGTCAGGAGGCTGGCCTCGCCACCCCAGTCCATCGGCTCTCGCTCCCAAGTGCGCAGGCACTCGACGGCGATCGGCGTGCCCGACCAGGCCATGTCCAGATGTGCCAGACGACCGGCCCGGGCGAGGCGGAAGCACACCTCGCGGATGCCGAACTCGCTCTTGAGCCGCCCGGCCAGATGGACGAGTCCCTGGATCAGGGAAAAGCTGTCCACCTTGAGCCAGAGCGTGGCGTCGAGCTCCTCGGTGCGCGTGAGGCTACCGACGCTGGCCTCGATGCGCCGTTGCGCCGCGGCGATGAGATCGACACCGAGCATCTCCTCCAGCGGCCAGCGGGTCTTGAGGGCGTCGGCGTAACGGGTCTCGGTCTCGTCGAGACGGGCGCCCAGTTTGCGCACCTCCTCCTCGATCACGCCGAGGAAGCGCTCGCGCTGGGCCGGCTCCATGTCCGGGTAGTCGATCAGGCTCTCCACCGCGGCCCGCACGTTGCCGAGCGCGGCTCGAGTTCCCTCGGTCAGGGACTGGAGCAGCTGATCGCGTCGGCTGCGGGTTTCCACAGTCCGGGTGATGTCGTCCAGGATCAGCACATAGCCGCTGATCGGGCGCTCGCCCTGTGTCGCGGTCCCGTCCGCATCCTGCGCCGTGGCGCCGAGGACGGGCGTCATCTGCACGCGCAGCAACTGCCCGGTCCGTGTTGTGGTGACGAAGTTGGCGACCGGCGGGGATCCGCCCTTGCCCAGGCGGGACTGGATACTGTCCAGGGCATGGGTAATGAGGTTGCGCTCCAGCACCGAGAAGATCGAGCGGCCGAGCCCGATCAGCGTCCCGCCCGGAGACGCGCCGGCGGATTCGCTCAGCGCCCGGAACTGCAGGCGCGCCCGGTCGTTGTAGAGCAGGATGCGCCCGTCCAGGTTACACACCACCACGCTCTGGGCGAGCTCGGACATGAGCGCCGCCAGGCGATTCCGCTCCTCCTCGATACTGGTCCTGGCCTCGCGGATCCGCTCGGCCACATCGCGCTGCAGCAGATCGCGCTGTTCTGCCAGTCGGTTCACGGCCTGGGCCAGTGCCCGCAGCTCGGGGCCGCCTATGGGCTCCAGGCGGTGCGCCTGGTTGGCGTCGAGCAGGATCAGCGTCTGCTCACGCAGCTTGAGCGGCGCCAGCACATAGGCCCAGTAGAGCGCTCGCAACGCCAGGCCGAGGAGCGCGCAGCAGAGCAACAGGACCAGGACGACCAGTCCGGCACGGTGCGCTAGCAGGGCGCGTGCGACCTCCCGCTCCGCCGGCTGCAAATCGGCCCAGAGCGCAGCGCCCAGCGCGCCGATCACCCCGCCGACGGCGGCGCAGAGCGCCACCAGCGCGAACGCGAATCTGAGCCTGCCGCTCATGCCCCCTCGCCGAGGAGCTGCTTGACCTGCGCCACCAGATCCTTGGTCGAGAACGGCTTGGTCATGTAGGCATCGGCGCCGACCCCCAGACCCTTGGCCACCTCCGTATCCCGGCCCTTGGCGGTCAGCATAATGATCTTCACCCCCTGCCAGCGCGGGTTGGCACGGATCTGCTGGCAGACCTCGAAGCCGTTCATCTTCGGCAGCATCACGTCGAGCAGGATCAGGTCCGGCGTCGCGTCATTCACCGCCTCGAGCGCCGCCTCCCCGTCGTTGGCGATGTCCACCTCGAACCCTTCCCGCTTCATCAGGAATTCGAGGGAGATCACGATATTGGCCTCGTCGTCGGCAATGAGAATACGCTTGCCCATTGTCTTGAGCCCCTCCTCTATCGGGCGGCTTGCGCCATGGTCCGTTCATGCTGCTCGGCGGCGCCCGCGGATGCTCCCAGCGGCAGGACGAAGGAGAACGTCGCCCCCTTGCCCGGCTCGCTTTCCACCCATAGGCGGCCGCCGAAATGCGCGATGATCTGCCGGCTGATCGGCAGGCCCAGGCCGGTGCCTTGGGGTTTTCCGGTCAGGGTATCGCCGACCTGCCGAAACTTCTCGAAGATGATCTCGTGATCGGCCGGATCGATGCCCGGACCGTTGTCCTGCACGTCCACACGCAGCCAGTCGCCGTCGGCGGCAAGGCCGACCTCGACTCTCCCCTCGTGCGGCGGACAGAACTTGACGGCGTTCGACAGCAGGTTGATCACCACCTGCATCAGGCGATCTCGGTCGGCCACGACGCAAGGCACGGCTTGCGGTAGGCGCAGGACGAGCTGCACCTGCTTGTCGCGAAACAACTGGCTGGTCGCCTCCGCCGCTTCGCGGATCACCTCGCCCAGGTCCAGTTCCGAGGTATGCCATTCCGCACGGCCCGATTCGATCTTGGCCAGGTCCAGCATCTGGTTGATCAGCCGGGTCAGCCGTTCCGTCTCCTTGACAATGATACCCATGAACCGCTGCCGCTCGGCGACATCGAGCTCGGGATCGTCCAAAAGAATCTCGGAGAACGCCCGGATCGAGGTGAGCGGCGTGCGCAGCTCGTGGGTCACAGTGGACATGAAGTCGTCCTTCATGCGGTCCAGCTCCTGCAGCCGCTCGTTGGCGGCGCGCAGCTCGGCGGTGGCCGCCTCCAGCTCGCGCGACTTCTGCTCCAGTTGCCGACTGTAGGCGCGCACCTGAGAGGCCTCATCGAGGATATCCATGACCTCGTCCAGGCCCAAGGGCTCCTCCTGCACGACCGAGGCGACCATGACGTGCGCCGAGGCACCGCCGATGGCACCGGCGAGCTGGGTTTCGGCGAACTGCACCAAATCCGCGTCGGCACGCAGTTGGTCCAGGGACTGCAAGCCGCGGCTGCGGGCGTAGGCGAGAAACGCTTCGTGCGCCCGCTCCGGGCCGAGGAAGCGCCCGATCAGCGGCAGCAGCTCCTGGACCGAGGCGCTGCCGCGCCAGATTCGGGAGCGCTCGCTTCCCTGGGCATGGCGAAAGACATCGACGAATAGGGTGGCCTGGCTGGTTTCCGCCACACTGGGCCGAGCGGTGAGCGAGACGCCGACGTAGATACCGATGTTGGCGAGCATGCTCCAGAACAGGCAGTGGGAGATTTCGTCCAGGCCGGTCAGCCCGAACAGCTCCTGCGGCCTGAGCAGCGCGATGCCGAACGGCCCGTCGGTAAGAAAGTCCAGAGGCAACCAGCCGGACTTGGCGAACGAGGGCAGCAGCAGCGTATAGGCCCACACCGCGAACCCGGCCAGCAGCCCGGCGATGGCGCCGGCCCGCGTGCCGCCCTTCCAGTACATGCCGCCGATCATCGCCGGCGCGAACTGCGCCACGGCGGCGAAAGAGATCAGGCCGATCGCCACCAGCGCGTAGGCTTCGCCCGCGGCGCGGAAGTAGATGTAGCCGAGCAGCAGAATGACGGTGATGGCCCAGCGGCGGATCGCCAGGAGCAGCCCGGACAGGTCCCGGCGCTGGTGCAGGCGCAGCCATCGCTGCCGCAGCAGCAGCGGCATGACCAGGTCATTGCAGACCATGGTGGACAGGGCGATGGTCTCCACGATCACCATGCCGGTGCCGGCGGACAGTCCGCCGATGAAGGCGAACAGCGCCAGTGTCTGCCGCTGTTCGGCCATGGGTAGGGTCAGCACGAAGGTGTCGGCATCGACTCCGCCTGCTGGAAAATGCAGCAGCCCGGCCAGGGCGATCGGCAGCACGAAGATGTTGATCAGGAACAGGTAGAGGGGAAAGACCCAGATCGCCTTGCCGAGGTGGCTCTCGTCTACGTTCTCGACCACGGCGATCTGGAACTGCCGCGGCAGGCACATCAGCGACAGCATCGAGAGCAAGGTGAGGGAGGCCCAGGTGCCGTAGCTGCCGCCGGTGTTGGCGACGGTCAGCAGCGCGGCGAGCCGCGGCGCCTCCTGGGCGCGCTGGAAGATCTCGCCGAAACCCTGATAGAGGCCGAAGGTGACGAAGGCACCGACGGCCAGGAAGGCGAGCAGCTTGACCAGCGACTCGAAGGCGATGGCCGCCACCAGCCCCTCGTGCCGCTCGGTGGCGTCGAGGTGGCGCGTGCCGAAGAGGATGGTGAACGCTGCCAGGATCATGGCGATGTAGAGCGCGCTGTCCTGAAAGAACGGCAGCGCTCCCGCCTTGGCCGGCATGACGATCTCCGGATAGTGCAGCAGGATGGTGAAGCTGTTGGAGATCGCCTTGAGCTGCAGCGAAATGTAGGGAATGACGCCGATCACGGCGATTACCGTCACCAGACCGCCCAGCAGCTGGCTCTTGCCGTAGCGCGAGGCGATGAAGTCGGCGATGGAGGTGATGCGGTAGGCCTTGCTGATGCGCAGCATCTTGCCCATTACGTACCACCACAGGGCCACGACCAGGGTCGGCCCCAGATAGATCGGAAGAAAGCCAATGCCGGTCGCCGCCGCCCGCCCGACGCTGCCGTAGAAGGTCCAGGTGGTGGCGTAGACCGCCAGGGAAAGCGCATAGATATAGGGGTTGGCGATGAGCGAGCGGCCGGCATCGGCGCGCTTGTCACCGTAGTAGGCGATGGCGAACAGCACGCCCAGGTAGGCGAACGAGACCAGGACGATCGCCCACCCCTGCAGCATCGGCGTCGACTCCTAATCGCGTGGTCGTTCGATGACCAGGGCCATCAGCCCGATCAGCAGCGCCCAGGCGCCGAAAATGTAGGCGTAGAGCAGCGGAATCCCGGCGATCGCGCTGGGCCGGTTGAAGAGGAACAGGATCGGATAGTTGAGCAGGATGCAACCCAACAGAAAGACAGCGACCAGGCGCTGGCCCGTCATGCCGGAGCGTTTCATGTCCTATCGATCGATATAGCCACGACCCTGAAATTATACGGTATCGGCCGGGTATATCCCGGCCGGGTCATTGCGCGGCCTCCAGGTCGGCGATCACCGCCGCCAGAAAGCGTCCGGCCTCGCCGCCGGTCACCGCGCGGTGATCAAAGGTCAGACTGAGCGGCAGCACGCGATGCACCGCCGGCGCGCCAGCGGCCACCACCACCTGCGTGCGGATGCGGCCGGCGCCGAGGATCGCCACCGTCGGCGGCAGCACCACCGGGGTAGCGAAGCGGCCGGCGATCATGCCGAAGTTGGACAGGGTGATGGTATAGCCGCGCAGCTCTTCGGGCGGGATCTGACGGCTCTTCACCGCCGCCTTGAGCGCATCCAGCCCGCGGCGCAGATCCTGCGGCGTGCGGCTGGCCACATCGCGCATCACCGGCACGAACAGCCCGTCGGGGGTGTCGACGGCGATGCCGACGTGCACCTGCTTCAGCACCCGGCGGCCGATGGCGTGGCTGTCGTACCAGGCGTTTAGCGCCGGCTCGGCCTTGCAGCCGGCGACCAGCGCGCGCAGCAGCCGCAGGGTGACGTCGCTGCCGGACGGCCAGGCCTGGATATCGGCCTCGTCGGTCAGCGTCACCGGCACCACCTCGGCATGGGCCTGGGCCATATTGCGCGCCATCGCCCGGCGCACGCCGCGCAGCGGCTCCAGCGGACCGGCCTCGGCCAGCACCCGGGCGACCCGCTGCACGTCGGAGGCGAGGATCAGTCCATCGGGGCCGCTCGGCGTGACGATGGACAGATCCACGTCGAGGCGCTGGGCCAGCGCCCGGACCGCCGGCGTGGCCTTGATGCCGACCGTGGTACGGCCGACTTCGAGCGGTCTGTCTTCGACCCGCGCCGCGGCCTTGCCGAGCTCGCCGACGACCGTGCCGGTGTCCTCGGCGCCCTCCTCGAACTCGACCAGCGGGTCGTGGGTGTGGATCACGTCGCCGGGCTTGCCGTACAGCGCGACGATGCGTCCGGCGCGCGGCGAGGGCACTTCGACGATGGCCTTGGCGGTCTCGACCGAGACCAGCGGTTGGTCGGCCTTGACCTCATCGCCGACAGCGACGTGCCAGCGCACGATCTCGGCCTCCATCAGGCCCTCGCCCAGGTCGGGCAGGTGGAAGGTTTTCATCAGGCGTACTCCATCAGGCTGCGCACTTCGGCGACGATGCGTGCGGCGTTCGGCAGATAGGCATGCTCGAGCCTGGCCAGCGGAATCACGGTGTCATAGCCGGCCACGCGCCGCACCGGCGCCAGCAAAAACAACAGACCCTGCTCGGCGAGCTGCGCGGCAATCTCAGCGCCGAAGCCCGAGGTGAGCGGCGCCTCGTGCACGATCACGCAGCGTCCGGTCTTCTCCACCGAGGCGAGAATGGTGCCCATGTCGAGCGGCTTGAGCGTGGCCACATCGATCACCTCGGCCGCGATGCCCTGGCCGGCGAGCTCGTCGGCGGCGGCCAAGGCATCGCGCACCATCGCACCCCAACTTACCAGGGTGACGTCGTGCCCCTCGCGCAGCGGGTAGCAGACATCGAGCGGCAGCGCCTCGCCGGAATCCTCCACCTCTTCCTTGAGGGCGCGATACAGTCGGGTCGGTTCGAGGAAGATCACCGGATCGGGGTCGCGGATCGCCGCCAGCAGCAGCCCGTAAGCGCGCGCCGGCGAGGACGGGATCACCACGCGGATGCCCGGCATGTGCGTAAACAGCGCCTCCGGGCTCTCCGAGTGATGCTCGGGGGCATGGATGCCGCCGCCCATCGGTGAGCGCAGCACCATGGGGCATGACAAGCGGCCGCGGGTGCGGTTGCGCAGCCGGCCGGCGTGGTTGATGATCTGGTCGATGGTCGGATAGATGAAGCCGGTGAACTGGATCTCGGCCACCGGCCGCAGGCCCTGCGCCGCCATGCCGATGGCGATGCCGGCGATCATCGCCTCGTTGAGCGGGGTATCGAGCACGCGCTCGGCGCCGAAGCGTGCCTGCAGACCGACAGTGGCGCGGAACACGCCGCCGTTGACACCGACATCCTCGCCGAACACCACCACGTTCTCGTCTTCGGCCATCGCCCTGGCCAGCGCCAGGTTGACCGCTTCCACCAGCGTGATCTCAGCCATGGCGGCCTCCTGCGGCGAGCGCGGCGCGCTGCGCGCGATAGGCCGCGGGCAGCGTCGCGTAGAGGTGATCGAACATATCGGTCGGCGCCGGCGGCGGCAGCGCCTCGTAGCGCGCCACTGCGGCCTCGACCGCGGCGCTGCATTCGGTCTTCAGCGCCTCTTCGTCCTCGGCGCTCCACCAGCCTCGCCCATGCAGGTAGCGGCGCAGCCGCACCACCGGCTCTTCCTGACGGCGCGCTTCGACCTCGTCGGCGTCGCGGTAGCGGCTGGCGTCGTCGGCGGTGGTGTGGTCGCTGAGCCGGTAGGTGAGTGCCTCGACCAGCGTCGCCCCCTCGCCGCGACGGGCGCGCGCCAGCGCCTCGCCGAGCACCTCGATCAGCGCGATCACATCGTTGCCGTCGACCTGCACGCCGCGGATACCGGCGGCGATCGCCTTCTGGGCGATGGTCTCGGCGCCGGTCTGCAGCCGCCGTGGCACCGAGATCGCCCACTGGTTGTTGTTGATCACGAACACCACCGGCAGCCGCCAGACACCGGCCAGGTTGAGCGCGCCGTAGAAATCGCCCTGCGAGGTGGCGCCGTCGCCGCCGACCGCGACCGCCACCCGCGGCTGGCGGCGCAGCTTGAATGCGGTGGCCACCCCCGCGGCATGAGTGAACTGGGTCCCGATCGGCACGCAGATGGGAAAGTCCTCACGCGGCCCCGCGAAGTTCATGCCGCGTTCGTCGCCGCCCCAATAGAGCAACAGTTCTTCCATCTTCACGCCGCGCGTCAGTTGCGCCGCCGCCTCACGATAGGAGGGCAGCAACACGTCCTCGGCGCGCATGGCGCTGCCCACCGCCACGCCGATCGCCTCCTGGCCGAGGGCCGAGGCATAGGTGCCGAGCCGGCCGGTACGCTGCATGGCGATGGCTTTGGCGTCGAAGGTGCGGGTCAGGACCATGCTTCGGTACAGCGCAGTCAGGCGCTCGCGGTCATGGCCCAGAGGTGGCAGCTCGGCGCAGGGGTGACCTGCGGCATCGAGGTAGCGGATCAGTTCCACATCAAAGTGGGCGACGACGGTCATGGGCCTCCTCCTCTTGATGTCCAGGCGCCAGCCGGTAGGCTGGCAGCCCTTGACCTGTAGTTAGACCCCCGGGGAAGGGGTGTCAAACCGCTCTTGCGGTTTGACCCGATATAGGAACGGGTTGCACGGTGCGCTTCAGGGCAGTCGCATCGCGCCGTCGGCGTAGCTACCCTGCTCCGCGTCCAGATGGCAGCCGCCGCAGTTGCTGCGGCGGCCGACCGCTGACCAGGCCGGTTCGGGGATGGCGGCGTGCTTGTCACGCCAGTAGGGCGTAGCGGTGATGCGCAGCGGTGTTGCGTCCGCCGCCACGGAGCGATGGATGCGATAAGCGGCCTCGGTCTCTTCGCGTTCAGCGGCGTGCTCGGTGAGAAAGCGCCCGAGCGCCGCCAGGGCGGACTCCTCCAGCACCAGGTCCTCGCCGAAGTGATCGCGCTGTCCCGCCAGCAGCGCCGCCCAGGAACGCGCCGGCAGCAGGGACGGATGATAAGTGGTATGGCACGCTCCACACTGTTCGCGCCAGGTAGGATCGTCCGCCAGCACCTGGCCGGTGAAGGGCAGATAGGGGCGCTCCGCCGTCGCAGTCGCATAGCCCCAGAAATGGAATCCGGCGAAGCCGGCGAACGCCATCAGCAGGGCCAGCCCCACGCCCCGGCACACGTTGGGGATGGCGGCGTCGGCCCCAGCTGCCAGCTTGCACCCGTCCACCATGGCGCGCACCAGGCTCTCCCGATGATAGCGGCTCTCCATCGCCACTCCCGCCACATGCCCGGCGACCAGCGCCAGCAGCACCCAGGCCAGGGCTGCGTGCCAGGCGCGCATCGCGACCCCGGCAGCAATGCTGCCGATACCGCGCAGCGGCCCGTGCCCCTCCTCGGCGCCGAGCACGTACAGGCCGCTGGCACTCACCGCCAGAAGCAGCCCCAACATCAGGTAGATGGCCCAGCTCCCGGCGGGGTTGTGGCCTAGGTAGCGTGCCGCCCGTCCGGCTGCCAGATCGCGCAGGTAGGCCAGAGCGGCGCGCGGGCCGTAGCGGAACGCGACGAACCGGGCGTGGCGCGTGCCGATCAGCCCCCACCACAGCCGGAACCCGAGCAGGCCGAGCACTCCATAGCCGGCAAAGACGTGCACGTCCAGCCAGCGGTCGTGGCCGGCGCTCGCCCAGGCGAGAGCGACACTGCCGATCAGCAGTCCATGGCAGAGCCGCACCGGCAGGTCCCAGATGACGACCCGCGTCATCATGGCTCAGCGCGGGATACGCACGCTGTGTTCGTCGAACCGGCCGCGCTCTGCCCCCTGATGGCAGGCAGCGCAGTTGCCCGGGCCGCCGATGGCGAGGCGCTGGAACGTCGCCAGCGCAATCTCGTCGTGTTCACGGCGGAACCAGGCCGTTTCGGTGATGCGCAGCGGCGGCTCGCCACCGGCGCCAGCGCGGCCCTGGTCGGCGCTGTGTCGCACCAGGAACTCGCTGATGCGGCGCACGCTCTCCTCGTCGAGGCTGGCGTTCTGGCCAAAGTG
>DATLYF010000139.1:0-18274 GCA_035575095.1 Candidatus Competibacteraceae bacterium | reverse complement strand
GAGCACCGCGCCGGTGTACTCACCGCCGGTCATCCACGGCTCCACCAGCACCAGGGAGTCGTAGCGCCGCGCCAGCTCCCAGGCGGCCTGCAACTGATCGGCCCGGTCCACGCGGCTGACGCCGATGCTGGAGCCCTCCTGGGCCGGCTTTACCGCCAACGGCAGCCCCAGCTCGTCCAGTATCTGCTCCAGGTCGGCCTCCTCGCGCAGCACTCGGTACGGCAGGGTGGGCAGGCCGACGCCGCGCCACAGCTGCTTGGTGCGCAGCTTGTCCATGGACAGGGCCGAGGCCAGCACTCCGCTGCCGGTGTAGGGCAGTCCCAGGCATTCCAGCGCCCCCTGCAAGGTGCCGTCCTCGCCGCCGCGGCCGTGCAGGGCGATGAACACCCGGTCGTAGTCGCCACGCGCCAGGGTCTCCAGCACCCGCTCGTCGGCGTCGATGCCGTGAGCGTCCACCCCGCGCTCCTGCAGCGCCCTGAGCACCGCCTCGCCGCTCCACAAGGAGACCTGGCGCTCGGCCGAGCGGCCCCCGTAGAGTACGGCCACCTTGCCGAATTCGGCGGCAGCCCGCACCACCCGACGCTGTTCCCGCCCCATCTCGCTCATCGCTCTCGCCTCACTCCGCCCCCGCCAGGCCGTCGCGGCCCAGCCGGCTGGCCACGGCGCCGATGTCGCCGGCGCCCATCATCAACAACAGATCCCCGTCGCGCAGCAGATCCGGCAGCACCGCCGGGATGTCCACCGCCTTGTCCACGAACACCGGGTCCAGCTTGCCGCGGGCGCGGATGGCGCGGCTCAGGGCTCGGCCGTCAGCGCCGGGGATGGGCGCCTCGCCGGCCGGATAGACGTCGGTGAGGATCAGTGCATCGGCCTCCGATAGCACTGCGGCGAAGTCGTCGAACAAGTCGCGGGTACGGGTGTAGCGGTGCGGCTGGAAGGCCAGCACTAGCCGCCGCCCGCTCAGGCCGCCGCGCACCGCCTCCAGCACCGCGGCGATCTCCCGTGGATGGTGGCCGTAGTCCTCCATCACCAGCGCCCGGCCGCCGCCCGGCAGGACCAGTTCGCCGCGCTGATGGAAGCGCCGTCCCACCCCCTTGAAGCCGGCCAGGGCGCGGCGGATGGCCACCATCGACACCCCCAGTTCGCGCGCCACGGCGATGGCGGCCAGGGCATTGAGCACGCTGGTGCGCCCGGGCAGGTTGAGGCTGACCTCGATCATCTCGCCGCCCGGCAGATGGGCCTTGAAGCGGGTCTGCAGGCCGCGCTGCTGGATGTCGCTGGCACGGATGTCGCAGTCTGCGCTGGTGCCGTAGGTGAGCACCGGACGCGCCACCCGCGGCAGGATGGCGCGCACCTCGGGATCGTCGGCGCAGAGCACCGCCAGGCCGTAGAACGGCAGGTGATGCAGGAACTCGACGAAGGTATCGCGCAGCCTCTCGAAGTCACCGCCGTAGGTGGAGAGGTGGTCGGCGTCGATGTTGGTGACCACCGCCAGCATCGGCTTGAGCAACAGGAAGGAGGCATCGCTCTCGTCGGCCTCGGCCACCAGATAGCGGCCCAGCCCCAGCCGGGCATTGGCCCCGGCGCTGTTGAGCAGGCCGCCGATGACGAAAGTGGGATCCAGCCCGCCCTCGGCCAGCAGGCTCGCCACCAGGCTGGTGGTGGTGGTCTTGCCATGGGTGCCGGCGATGGCGATGCCGTAGCGAAAGCGCATGAGCTCCGCCAACATCTCGGCACGCGGCACCACGGGGATGCGCGCGGCCAGGGCCGCCGCCACCTCGGGATTGTCGGCGTGGATGGCGCTGGATACCACCACCACGTCGCAGCCCTCGATGTGCTCGGCCCGGTGGCCCTGGTAGATACTGGCGCCGAGCTCGGCCAGGCGCGCGGTGACGGCGTTGCTGGCGAGATCCGAGCCACTGATCTGGTAGCCCAAGTTGAGCAGCACCTCGGCGATGCCGCTCATGCCCGCACCGCCGATGCCGACGAAGTGGATGCGGTTGATGCGGCCCATCTCGGCGGGAATGGGCGTGTAGGCGTGATTGTTCATGATGCTCCGCTGTATGTTCACGGCCGCGCCAGCTCCAGGCAGTGCTGCGCCACCCGCTCCGCTGCCTCGCTCTGGGCCAGGCTGCGGGCCGCCTCGGCCATGGCCAGGAGCCGGGTCCGGTCGTCCAGCAGTGCACCCAGACGTGCCGCCAGCTGCGCCGCGTCCAGGCCGTCCTGGGGCAGGATCTCGGCGGCGCCGGCGCGGGCCAGGTAGCCAGCGTTGGCGGTCTGATGATCGTCTACGGCAAAAGGAAAAGGCACCAGCAGCGCCCCTATGCCGGCGGCGGCCAGTTCGGCCACGGTGAGTGCGCCGGCGCGGCACACCACCAGGTCGGCCCAGCCGTAGGCCGCCGCCATGTCGTCGATGAAGGGCAGTAGCCGCGCCTCCACCCCGGCCTCGCGATAGGCGGCCTGGGTGGACTCGAGCATGGCACCGCCGGCCTGATGCCAGACCTCGGGCCGCGCCGGCACCGGCAGCCGCGCCAGCGCTTGCGGCAGCAGCTGGTTGAGGGCCAACGCGCCTTGGCTGCCGCCCAGCACCAGCAGCCGCGGCCGCCCCCCCCGTCCTTGGAACCTCTGGGCCGGCGGCGGCAGGGCAGCGATGCTGTCGCGCACCGGATTGCCCACGGTGAGCGCCCGGCAGCGCGCCGGGAAACTGTCGGGAAACGCCTGCAGCACTCGTGCCGCGAGGCGGGCCAGGACACGATTGGTCATGCCGGGCACGGCGTTCTGCTCGTGCACCACCAGCGGAATGCCCAGCAACCGCGCCATCATCCCTCCCGGGCCGCTGGCGAAGCCACCCATGCCCAGCACCAGCCGCGGCCGCAGCCGGCGCAGGATCAGCCCCGCCTGGCACAGTGCCGCCGCCAACATGAACGGGGCCTTAATTCGCTGGCTCAGAGCGCTGCCGCGCAGCCCGCGCACGCGGATCCACTCTATGGGGATGCCGCTCGGCGGCACCAGCTGCGCCTCCAGCCCTTGCGGCGTGCCCAGCCACACCACCGGCACCTGGCGCCGGCGCAGGGCCTCGGCCACCGCCAGGCCGGGGAAGATGTGGCCGCCGGTGCCGCCAGCCATGATCACCACCGGTGCCGCGTTCATGGCCCGGGCACCTGGCTGGGCGCTGCCGGAGCGGAGACCGAGGACACGGCGACGCGCTTGCGCTGCAGGCGCGGGTCGTTGGCGCGCACTTCCAGGTCGATGCGCAGCAGCACGGCCAGGGCCATGCACATCACCACCACGCTGGAGCCGCCGTAGCTCATCAGCGGCAGGGTCAGCCCCTTGGTGGGCAGCACCCCCATGTTCACCCCCATGTTGACCAGCGCCTGCAGGGCGAACCACAGACCGATGCCGTAGGCGAGATAGGCGCCGAAGCGCATCTCCAGCCGCTCGGCATGCTGGCCTACGCGAAAAGCGCGCCAGACCAGCACGCCATACAGGCCAATCACTGTCAGCACCCCGATGAGGCCCAGTTCCTCGGCGAGGATGGCGAACAGGAAGTCGGTGTAGGCCTCGGGCAGATAGAACAGCTTCTGCACGCTGGCGCCCAGGCCCACGCCGAACAACTCGCCGCGGCCGATGGCGATCAGCGACTGGGTGAGCTGAAAGCCGCTGTTGAAAGGGTCGGCCCAGGGGTCGAGGAAGCTGGCCAGACGTGCCCGCCGATAGGGCGAAGCGTAGAGCAGCGTGGCCATGGCGCCGAGGGTGACGAGCTGCAAGGCAGCGAACTGCCAGATATTGACCCCGGCCAGGAACACCATGCCCAGTGCGACCGCCAGCAGCACCGCCGTGGCGCCAAAATCCGGCTCCAGCAGCAGCAGCAGGCCGAGCACGGCGAGCACCGCCAGCGGCCGGATCATGGCCATCATCGAGGTGCGCAGCGCCTCGCCGTGGCGCTGCAGATAGCCGGCCACATAGATGAAGCCACACAGCTTGGCCAGCTCCGAGACCTGCACGTTGGTCACCTTGAGGTCAATCCAGCGCATGCTGCCGTTGACCTCCTTGCCGATCCCGGGGATGAGCACGGCGACCAGCAGCAGCACAGCGATCAGCAGCAGCAGCGGCCCACTGCGATACCAGGTAGCGAGCGGCACCTGGAACACGAACAGCGCTAACAGCAGCCCCAGCCCCACCTGAATACCCTGGCGGATGAAGAAATAGAAAGGCTGGCCGGTGAGACGGTCGGCGATGGGGATGGAGGCCGAGGTCACCATGAGCAGGCCCAGGGCCAGCAGCAGCAGGCTGGCCACCAGCAGCCACGGATCGATCAGGAGCAGAGCCTCCGCCTCCTGGGCGGAGGTGCTCTTGCGCCGAAGGATGCGCCCTAGCATGCCATCACCCTGGCCACGGCGGCGGCGAATACCCGCCCCCGCTCCTCGTAGTTGCGGAACATGTCGAAGCTGGCGCAGGCGGGGGACAGCAGCACGCTGTCGCCGGCCACAGCCAGCCGCGCTGCCAGCTCCACCGCCGCGTCCAGGTCGGCGGCACGGTGGCTGGCCACGCGTCCGGCCACGGCGCGCTCGATCAGCGGCGCGTCGCGGCCGATCAGGATTACGGCCTTGACCTTGTCGCCCAGGGCCTCGGCCAGCGGGGCGAAGTCCTGGCCCTTGCCGTCGCCGCCGGCGATGAGCAGCAGCGGCCCGGGCAGTCCGCGCACTGCGGCCACCGTGGCGCCGACGTTGGTGCCCTTGGAATCGTCGTACCAGCGCACGCCGCTGCCCTCTCCCACCAGTTGGCAGCGGTGCGGCAGGCCGGGAAAGCCGCGCAGGGCCTCGGTCATGGCCGCGCGCGGCAGGCCTGCGGCCTCGCCCAGGGCCAGAGCGGCCAGAGCGTTGGCCAGGTTGTGTTCGCCGCCGATGCGCAGCTCATCGGCGGCGAGCAGACGCTCGCCGCCACGGGCCAGCCAGATGCGGCCAGCGTCCCGGAGCAGGCCGTAGTCGCGCTCATCGCGCGGTGCTTGCAGACCGAACCAGCGCTGCTCGCGGCCGTGCTCGGCCATGGCCACCACCAGCGCATCGTCGCGGTTCAGCACCATCACCCCGCCGCCGTGGAAGATGCGCCGCTTGGCCTCGGCGTAGGCCCACACGCTGGGGTAGCGGTCCATGTGGTCGGGGCTGATGTTGAGCACCGTCGCCGCCCGCGCCGCCAGGCTGTGGGTGGTCTCCAGCTGGAAACTGGACAACTCCAGCACGTACAGCTCGGCGTCGGGCCGGGCACAGCCCAGCTCCAGGGCCGGCGTGCCCAGGTTGCCGCCCACCGCCACCCGCACCCCGGCGCAGCGGGCCATCTCCCCCACCAGGGTGGTGACGGTGCTCTTGCCGTTGGCGCCGGTGATGGCCACCACCGGCGCCGTCGTCAGCCGAGCGAACAGCTCGATATCGCCCCATACCGGCACGCCGCGGGCCGCGGCATCACGAATCACCGGAGTGGCGGCGGCCACGCCGGGGCTGAGCAGGATGCGGGAAGCCTTGGCGAACGGCGCCGCAGCGAAGCCGCCCAGATGGCACTCCAGCCCCGGGAATTCGGCACGGACCTCCGCCAGTCCCGGCGGCTCGGCGCGGGAATCGGTGACGATCACACGCTCCGCCCCCAGCCGGTGCAGCGCCCGCACCATGGACAGGCCGGACTTGCCCAGCCCCACCACCAGGGTGGTGCCGGCGAGGTCGAGGGCGGGTCGGATGGCGCTCACGCTCGGCTCCTCAGCGGATCTTCAGGGTGGAGAGGCCAATCAGCACCAGGATCACGGTGACGATCCAGAAGCGCACGATCACCCGCGGCTCGGGCCAGCCCTTGAGCTCGAAGTGGTGGTGCAGCGGCGCCATGCGAAAGATACGCCGGCCGGTGAGCTTGAATGAGCCCACCTGCAGGATCACCGACACCGTCTCCATCACGAATACCCCGCCCATGACGAACAGCACGATCTCCTGGCGCACCAGCACGGCGAGTATCCCCAGCGCCGCCCCCAGGGCCAGGGCGCCGACATCGCCCATGAATACCTGGGCCGGATAGGCGTTGAACCAGAGAAAGCCCAACCCCGCCCCCACCAGGGCGCCGCAGAACACCACCACCTCGCCCACCCCGGCGACATAGGGGATCTGCAGGTAGTTGGCGAAGATGGCGTTGCCGGAGGCGTAGGCGAACACCGCCAGGGCGCTGGCCACCATCACCGTGGGCATGATGGCCAGGCCATCCAGGCCGTCGGTGAGGTTGACGGCGTTGCTGGAGCCGACGATGACGCAGTAGGTGAGCGGAATGAACCACACTCCCAGATCCACCACCACGTTCTTGAAGAACGGCACGATGAGCTGGGTCTCGGCCGGGCTCTTGGCCAGGATATACAGCAGCAGGGCGGCCAGCAGGCCGGCGCAGGACTGCCACAGGTACTTCTCGCGCGCCGACAGGCCCTTGGAGTTCTTGCGGATCAGCTTGCGGTAGTCGTCCACCCAGCCGATCACGCCGAAGGCCAGGGTCACCGCCAACACCACCCAGACATAGAAGTTGCGCAGATCGGCCCATAGCAGGGTGGCGATGGCGATGGCCACCAGAATCAGCGCCCCGCCCATGGTGGGGGTGCCGGCCTTGGACAGATGACTCTGCGGCCCGTCGTCACGCACATGCTGACCGATCTGGCGGAAGCGCAGGTGCTGGATCAGCAGCGGCCCCAGCAGCAGGGCGATGGCGAGCGCGGTGAGCACGCCCAGGATGGCGCGCAGAGTCAGGTACTGGAAGACGTTGAACCCGCTGTAGAAACGGGTCAACCACTCGGCCAGCAAAAACAGCATCAGTGCGTCGCTCCCAAGGCTTCCGCCGGGAGCAAGGCCTGGACGATACGCTCCAGACGCATGCTACGGGATCCTTTCAACAGAATGGTGGGTTGCTCGGATGTCTCGGCCAGGGCCTGGCGCAGGGCCGCACCCAGCTCCTCGGCGCTGGCGTAGTGGGCGGCACCGGCGCCGAACGTCGCCACCGCCCGCCGGCTGTGCTCGCCCAGGGCGAACAGCCGGCAGTAGCCGTGGGCGCGCGCCTCGGCTCCGGCGCGGGCGTGCCACTGCGCCGCGTCCGGCCCCAGCTCGGCCATATCGCCCAGCACCAGCCAGCGCGGCTCGCCCCGCACCGTGGCCAGGGCGGCGGCCAGCGATGCGGGGTTGGCATTGTAGCTGTCGTTGATCAGTACCGCACCCTCGGCGGTGGTCAGGCGCTGCAGCCGCCCCGCCACCCCCTGCACCGCCTCCAGCCCCTGGCGGATCTCGTCCAGGGAGCAGCCCACGGCCAGAGCGGCGGCGGCGGCGGCGAGCGCGTTACGCACGTTGTGCACCCCGGGCAGGGGCAGGCGGATGTCCACCGCCTGCCCCTGCCAGTGCAGGCGCACCCCCCCCTCCTCGCCCAACAGCTCGCCGCGCACCGCGGCCGGTCGCTCCAGGCCGAAATCGAGGATGCGCCGCCCGGCGTTGAGCCCGCGCCAGTAAGCGGCATAGGCGTCGTCGGCGTTGACCACCGCCACCCCGCGCTCGCCCAGCCCCTGGAAGATCTCGCCCTTGCCACGTGCCACCCCGTCCAGGTCGCCGAAGCCTTCCAGATGGCAAGGTCCGGCGTTGTTGACGACGGCCACGTCGGGCCGGGCCAGGGCGGTGAGATAGGCGATCTCGCCGGGATGGTTGGCCCCCATCTCGAGCACGGCATACTGGTGCTCGTCCTGCAGCCGCAGCAAGGTGAGCGGCACGCCGATGTGGTTGTTGAGATTGCCCTGGGTGGCCAGCACGGGGCCGCGCACCGCCAGGATGGCGCGGACCATTTCCTTCAAGGTGGTCTTGCCGTTGCTGCCGGTGAGCGCTACCAGCGGGCCGCGGAAGCCTTGGCGCCAGGCGGCGCCGAGCCGGCCCAGAGCGGCCAGGGTATCAGCCACCCGCAACTGCGGCAGCGCCAGTTCCAGACGGCGCTCGACTAGGGCCGCCACAGCACCGCGTCCGGCGGCGGCGGCGACGAAGTCGTGACCATCGAAGCGCTCGCCGCGCAGGGCGACGAACAGCGCGCCCTCGACAAGCTGCCGGCTGTCGCTGACGACAGCGGAGAAGGCGCGATCGGCGCCGATCAGTTCCCCATCCAGCAGTCGCGCTGCCTCGCTCAAGAGCATGCTCCTCATGCCGCCGTCCCCAGCCACTGGCGCACAACGATGCGGTCGCTGAAATCCAGCCGGCGCCCGCCGATCAGTTGATAGTCCTCGTGCCCCTTGCCAGCGATGAGCACGATGTCGCCGGGGGCCGCCTTGCGCAGGGCGTACTGGATGGCGGCGCCGCGGTCGAGGATGATTCGCGCCCGTTCCGGGGCGCGCATGCCCGCCAGGATCTGCTCGGCGATGGCCTCGGGGGCCTCGCTGCGCGGATTGTCGTTGGTGACGATGACGCGGTCGGCCAGGCGCTCGGCCACTGCCCCCATCTGCGGGCGCTTGCCGGGATCGCGGTCGCCGCCGCAGCCGAACACGCACCATAGCCGGCCGTCGTGGATATGCTCGCGCAGCGCCGCGAGCACTTGCTCCAGGGCGTTGGGCGTATGGGCGTAGTCCACCACCGCCAGCGGCCGGCCACGGCCGCCGCCGAAGCGCTCCATGCGCCCGGGCACGGTGCTGAGCCGCTCCAGCGCCGTCACGGCGTCGCCGAAGGGCACTTGCAGTGCCAGCAGCACACCCAGCACCGCCAGCAGGTTGGCACCGTTGAAGCGCCCGAGTAGCGGGCTCGACACCCGCGCTTCGCCCCAGTGCGAGGTGTCGATGGCCAGCTCCAGCCCGCCGGCCAACGCATGCAGCTCGCGGCAGCCCAGCCAGGGTCCGTGCCAGTCGGCCGGCGCCCGGCCCAGGCCGTAGCCGATCACTGCCACCGAATCGACCAGCTCGGCAGCCAGACGGCGGCCGAAGGCATCGTCCAGGTTGAGCACGGCGCAGCGGATGTCGTAGTCGGTGAACAGCTTGCGCTTGGCCGCGGCGTAGGCCTCCAGGCTGCCGTGATAGTCCAGATGGTCGCGGGTCAGGTTGGTGAGCACGGCCACCTCGAAGCGCAACCCCATCACCCGGCCCTGCTCCAGGGCGTGGGACGAGACCTCCATGGCCAGCCGCCGCACCCCCTGCTCGCGCAGGGCGGCGAGCCGCTCCCACAGGGTCAGGGCATCGGGGGTGGTGTGGCTGGCCGGCATCAGGTGGCCGGGCAGGCCGTAGCCGATGGTGCCCAGCACGCCGCAGGGCATGCCCAGCAGCCCCAGGGCCTGGGCGATGAACTGGGAGCAGGAGGTCTTGCCGTCGGTGCCGGTGACGCCGATCAGGGTCATGTCGCGGCTAGGGAAGCCGTGGAAGCGCTCGGCGATGACGCCGAGGCGCCGGCTCAGCTCCGCCACCGGGATCAACGGCAGTCCGTCCGCGGCCGGCAGTGCGCCGTCGTAGGGCGGCTCCCAGGCCACCGCCGCTACCCCGGCCCGATGCAGCTCGGGCAGAAACTCCAGGCCATGGTGGTGCAGCCCGCGCAGGGCCAGGAACAGGTCGCCGGGACGCGCCAGACGGCTGTCGCTGGCCAGACCGATGATGGTGCGCTCCTCGGCCGGCGTCACCGGCGCCAGGCCGTGCAGCAGGGTACTCAGGGAAGTCTCGCTCATGGTTTCACCTTGGGGCTGGCCGCCAGCTCCAGGGTGCCGGCCAGCTGACCATCGGGATTGACGTTGAGTAGCCGCAGGGCGCCGGCCATGACCTGGCTGAACACCGGTGCCGCCACCAAGCCGCCGTAGTACGCCTCGCCCTGCGGGTCGTCGATCATGATCACCATCACCAGGCGGGGCTGGCTGGCCGGCGCCATGCCGGCGAACACCGCCATGTGGTGATCGGAGGAATAGCGCCCAGCGATGATCTTGCGCGCGGTACCGGTCTTGCCAGCCACCCGGTAGCCGGGCACGGCGGCCTTGAGAGCAGTACCCTCGCGGCTCACCACGGTCTCCATCATGGTCCGCACCTGGCGCGCCGTCTGCGGCGACAGCACTCGCATCTCCTCCGCCGGCGGCGCCTCGCGCTTGAGCAAGGTAAGCGGCCGGCGCACACCGTCGGTAGCCAGCACCATATAGGCCTGGGCGAGCTGCACGGCGGTCACGGAGAGGCCATAGCCGAAGGAGTGGGTGGCGTACTCGAATGCCCCCCAGCCCTTGTGATGGCTGAGGAAGCCGGCCTGCTCGCCGGCGAAACCGAGTGCGGTACGGCTGCCCACGCCGAGCCGGCGATACAGGTCCCATAAGCGCTCCGGCGGCAGCGCCAGGGCGATCTTGGCCACGCCGACGTTGCTCGACTTGGTGATCACCCGGGTGACGTCCAGCAGGCCGTAGTTGTGAATGTCGCGCACCGTGTTGCGCCCCACCGGCATGAAGCCGGGGCGGGTGTCGATAGGGGTGTTGGGGCGGATGGTTCCAGCCTCCAGCCCCAGCGCCACCACGAACGGCTTGAAAGTGGAGCCGGGCTCGAACACATCGGTCACCGCCCGGTTGCGCAGCAACTGGCCCTGACGTTGCTCACGGTTGTTGGGGTTGCCGGCCGGCTGGTTGACCATGGCCAGAATCTCGCCGCTGGTCACGTCCAGAACCAGCGCGGTACCGGCGCTGGCGCGATGCTCCAGCACCGCCTCCTTGAGCGCCTTGTAAGCCAGATACTGGATGCGACGGTCGATGGACAGGGTCAGGGTCTGACCAGACTGGGGCTGGCTGATGCTCTCCACGTCCTCGACGATGCGGTTGTAGCGGTCCTTGAGCACCCGCTTGGCTCCCGGGGTGCCGCGCAGCACCTGATCGTAGGCCAGCTCCAAGCCCTCCTGGCCACGATCGTCGATGTCGGTGAAGCCGAGCAGATGGGACATGACCTCGGCCGTGGGGTAGAAGCGGCGGTAGCCGCGCTCCAAATGCACCCCGGGCACGCCCAGAGCCATCACCCGGCTGGCGGCGTCCGGCTCCATCTGTTTGCGCAGATAGAGGAACTGGCGGGTGCGATTCTCTTCGAGGCGGGCCAGCAGTTCTGCGCTGTCCAGTCCCAGCAACCGGGCCAAGGCCGGCAAGCGCTGGCGATGCTCCAGCACCGTACCGGGATCGGCCCAGACCGAGTCCACCGGTGAGCTCACCGCCAGCGGGTCGCCGTGACGATCAACGATCATGCCGCGCAGGGCCGGCACTTCCAGCACCCGCATGTAGCGGTCGCTACCCTGGTCCTGCAGGAAATCCTTGTGAAACAGCTGCAGATAGGCCGCGCGGCTGAGCATGCCGACGGCGGCACAGGCCAGCAGCGCCAACACTAGTTGCGGGCGTGAGGTCATCAGGCAGCGCCGCCAGCCTCCGCCGTTCTTTCTCAGTGCTGCCGTGTGCGCCTTCATCGCGTGATGTACACCACCGTGGCCGGATCAGGAATGACCATGTTCAGGCGGGTGCGGGCGGCCTGATCCACCACCGACTCCGTCGCCAGGGTGCTCTGCTCCAGCTGCAGCTGGGTCCATTCGATCTCCAGGTCATCGCGCCGCACCTGCAGGGTCTGTAGCTCCTGGAACAGCTTACGGCTCTGGTGCTTGCTGTGCACCAGGCCGAGCCCGGTCGCCAGCAGGGCGCAGACGATCAGGCCGATGATCTTGGTCAGAGTCACGGCAGCCGCTCCGCGGCCCGCAGCACCGCGCTACGCGCCCGAGGATTGGCGGCCACCTCGGCGGCACCGGGGCGGATCGCCTTGCCCACCAGGCGCAGGGTGGCGCCGCGTTCGCATTCCGGCACCGGCAAGTCCGGCGGCAGTTCGACACCCTGGGCCTGGCGCCGCAGGAAGCGCTTGACCAGGCGGTCTTCCAGGGAATGGAAGCTGATCACCACCACACGCCCGCCCGGCACCAGCAGCTCCACGGCCTGTTCCAGCGCTGCCGCCAGCTCTTCTAGCTCGCGATTGAGATAGATGCGAACGGCCTGAAAGGTGCGGGTGGCCGGGTGCTTGCCCGGCTCGCGGCTAGGCACTGCCGCCGCCACGATCTGCGCCAATTGCAAGGTACGGGTAAGCGGCGCCTGCCGGCGTGCCTCAACGATGGCCCGCGCCACCCGGCGGTGGAAGCGCTCCTCGCCCAGCTCCTTCAGCACCCGGTCAATCTCTGCCTCGGTCGCCGTAGCCAACCACTCGGCAGCGCTGGGTCCGCCGGCCGGGTCCATGCGCATGTCCAGCGGGCCGTCCTTGGTGAAGCTGAAACCGCGCTCGGGATCGTCCAGTTGCGGCGAGGACACGCCGAGGTCGAGCAAGATACCGTCCACCTTCCCCTCCGGCAGCCAGGCCCGCACCTGTTCGGCAAGGCGGCTGAAGGGGCTGCGCACGAAACTGAAGCGGGGATCGGCACCGAAGTGAGCCCAGGCATGATGCTCGGCCGCGGGATCGCGGTCCAGAGCCAGGAGCCGACCCTGCGGCCCCAAGGCAGCGAGCAGGGCGGCACTGTGTCCACCGCGGCCGAAGGTAGCATCCACGTAGCGACCGGCCGGCCGCACCCGCAGGGCAGCGAGCGCTTCGTCCAGCAACACGGACCGGTGTGACAGGGTTGCCGCCTGCATGGGCCTTTCAGAAGGACAGTGATTCCAGCTCGGCGGGCAGATCGTCATCATCATCGCTGCCCTCCTCCAACCACTCCTCGCGGAGCTGATACCAGCGTTGTTCGTCCCAGAGTTCGAATTTGTTGCCCTGACCGACCAGGACCACGCGCTTGTCCAGGCCGGCGAACTCCCGCAACGGCGGGGGCAGCAGAATACGTCCCTGGGCGTCCATGGCGCATTCTTCGGCATGTCCCATGAGCAACCGCTTCAGGCTGCGAGCACGCCGATGGGTGCTGGAGAGCTGGATCAGCTTGCGCTCCACATCCTCCCAGACCGGCAAGGGGTAGATCAGCAAGCATCGATCGCGATCGATGGTGATGATCAGTTGACCGGCACACAACTCCGCAAGCCGCTCGCGGTGCTTGGCCGGTACGGCCATGCGCCCTTTATTGTCCAGCGACAACGGCGTAATGCTCCGGAACAAGAGACTCCCCCTGGAAATTCCCTTTTCCTCCACTTTCCCCCACTTTGTCACACTATAGGTAGGCCCAAGCATCACTGTCAAGGAAAGTCGCGCTGATGCGACAAATAAATATCTTTAAAATTCAAATTGTTACAAAACAACAATGACACTGTGGCAAATCGCGCCACTGTATGACAAAAAATGAACAAAACGGAATCGGCACTTCAGAGAAGCAGCTGTAATGCGCGCACAAATGAATGGAGCGTCTCTCAGGGACACATAATCAAGGGATTAAGGAGTCGGCCGATAAGCCGGGTTCTGTCGGGGGCAGTCATTCATCTGCGACGCCCGTCACCGGACGCCTGTAGCGACCTACCCGGGAGCCGTGCGGGCCACACGTATGCGCTCCCCTATTTGGTCTTGCTCCGGGTGGGGTTTACCCTGCCACCGCTGTTACCAGCGGCGCGGTGCGCTCTTACCGCACCATTTCACCCTTACCGGCCGCTCGCGCGGCTTAGGCGGTATATTTTCTGTGGCACTTTCCGTAGGCTCGCGCCCCCCAGGCGTTACCTGGCACCCTGCCCTGTGGAGCCCGGACTTTCCTCTGCGCGCCAAGCGCACAGCGACTGCCTGGCCGACTCCTGCACGTTATTGTCCCCCGCACGCGACAGGCGGCGCAAGGTCGCGATCAGGAATTTTGCAGATCCAGGGCCAGTTGGTAGAGGATTTTCTTCTTCACCCCGCTGACCCGCGCCGCCACTGCCGCTGCCTGAGAAGGCGACAGCTCCTCCAGCAGCGCCGCCAGCAGGCGCCGCGTCTCGAGCGGCACCGTGCTGTCGCTGCGCGGTGGGGCACCGGCAACCACGACCACGAATTCGCCACGCTGGCGGTTGCCATCCGCTGCCAGCCAGGTGCACAGCTGGCCCAGGGTATCGCCGTGGATCTCTTCGTAGAGCTTGGTCAATTCCCGCGCCACCACGGCCTGGCGCTCATTGCCAAAGATGCTGGCCAGCTCGGCCAGGGTCGCGGTGATGCGATGGCTGGATTCAAACAGCACCAGGGTGCGACTCTCCTCGCGCAGTTCCAGCAAGCGCTGACGGCGGGCGGCGGCCTTGGCCGGCAGGAAACCCTCGAACACGAAGCGGTCGGTAGGCAGGCCGGAGGCGCACAGCGCCGCCAGCAGACTGCTGGGTCCGGGCACCGGCACCACCTTGAAGCCGCGCTCACGCACCGCCCGCACCAGGGGAAAACCGGGATCGCTGATCAGCGGCGTGCCGGCGTCCGAGATCAGGGCGACCGCCTCTCCGGTCTGCAGCGCCTCCAGGATGCGCTGCAGACGCGCCCGCTCGTTGTGCTCGTGCAGCGAGATCAGCGGCTTGTCGATACCGTAGTGGGCGAGCAGGCGGCGGCTGTGACGGGTGTCCTCGGCCGCCACTCGCGCAACCCCCGCCAGTACCTCCAGGGCGCGATGGGTGATATCGCCCAGGTTGCCGATGGGAGTGGCGACGATGTAGAGCACGCCCGGCTCGATTGACACTGGCGCTGACCCTCTTCGATACTGGCAGATGACGAAGCCGATGCCTGGGACCGGCCCGGTAGCGACAGATGGGGATGATGACCGCAAAAGCCTGGCAAGGAAAGCAGGGCGAGGAACTGGCCTGCCGCTACCTGAGCGCGCGCGGGCTGCGGCTGGTACAGCGCAACTACCGCTGCGGCGCGGGCGAACTGGACCTCATCATGCGTGATGGTGCCACCCTGGTGTTCGTCGAAGTCCGCTGGCGCGCCCCGAACCGCTACGCCAGCGCAGCAGAGACCATCACTCCGACCAAGCGGCGCCGTTTGATCCTCGCCGCCCGGCACTACCTGCTGCGGCTGGGCGCGGACCCCCCCTGCCGCTTCGACGTGATCGCCATCGACGGCAGCGACGCCCCGGCTCTCGAGTGGATTCGGGACGCCTTCCGCGCCGACTGACCCCCCTGGCCAATTTCCGAACCCGAGACGGTGGACCGATGAGCCTCCTGGAGCGCACCCGACAACATTTCCTCGACAGCATCGCAACCAAGCAGCAGGCCCTGGACACCCTACTGCCGGCGGTGGTTCAGGCCGCCGAGCGCATGGCCACGTGCCTGCGCCAGGGCGGCAAGCTGCTGGCCTGCGGCAACGGCGGTTCGGCCGCCGATGCCCAGCATTTCTCCGGCGAATTGCTCAACCGCTTCGAGATGGAACGGCCGGAGTTGCCGGCTATCGCCCTCACCACCGACAGCTCCACCCTCACTGCGATCGCCAACGACTACGGCTATCGCGAGGTGTTCGCCAAACAGGTGCGCGCCTTGGGCCGTCCCGGTGACCTGCTGCTGGCCATCTCCACCAGCGGCAACTCGCCCAATGTCGTTGCCGCCATGGCGGCGGCGCGCGAACGCGGCATGGCGGTGGTGGCCCTGACCGGGCGCGACGGCGGCGAGATGGCCGGGCTGCTCGCCGCCGGCGATGTGGAGATCCGTGTGCCGGCACGCTCCACCCCGCGGATACAGGAGGTGCACATCCTGGTCATACATTGCCTGTGCGACCTGATCGACCATCAGCTTTTCACGAAGGAGGTGTGAGATGCGTCATCCGCTGCAAGCCGCGCTCCTGGTCCTGATGCTTGGTGCCAGCCTAGCTGGCTGCGCGCCCGTGCTGGTGGGCGGTGCCGCCACTGGCGCCAGCATGGTCCACGATCGGCGCAGCGCCGGCACGCTGATCGACGACCAGGGCATCGAGTTCAAGGCGGTGGGCGAGTTCAACAAGCAGCCAGTACTGCGCGACCGCAGCCACATCAACGTCACCAGCTACAACGGTGTGGTGCTGCTGACCGGCGAGGTGCCCTCGCGCGAGGCCGGATTGCTGGCGGAGCGGCTGGTGAAGGGGCTGCCCCAGGTACGCCAGGTGCACAATGAACTGATCATCGCCCAGGTCAGCCCGCTCTCCAGCCGCGCCAACGACGCCCTCATCACCACCCAGGTCAAGGCTTCTCTGTTCGGCATCCGCAATCTGCCCGACTTCGACCCGACCCGGGTCAAGGTGGTCACCGAGCGCGGCATCGTCTATCTGATGGGCTTGCTCAAGCCGCAGGAGGCCGACGCCACGGTGGAAACCGTGCGCCGCATCAACGGCGTGCAGCAGGTGGTGAAGCTGTTCGAATACATCTGAGTCGAGATCCGCCCCCATGCCCCGCCATTTCGATCTGATCGTCATCGGTGCCGGCAGCGGCGGTCTCTCCGTGGCCGAGCGCGCCGCCCGCCATGGCGCCCGCGTTGCCATCGTGGAAGCCGGTCGCCTGGGCGGCACCTGCGTCAACGTCGGCTGCGTGCCGAAGAAGGTGATGTGGAACGCCGCTAGCCTGGCCCATGCCCTGGACGATGCCACCGGCTACGGCTTCCGCCTGAGCCGGCAGGGCCACGATTGGGCGGCGCTCAAGGCCGCCCGCGACCGCTACGTGCATGGCATCAACGACTGGTACGTGGGCTATCTGGCCGAAGCCGGGGTGGAGCTGATCCGCGGCCATGCTCGGTTCCAGGATGCCCGCACCGTGGCGGTGGACGGCACGCACTATGCGGCCTCCCATATCGTCATCGCCACCGGCGGCCGTCCCGCGGTGCCGGCCGTAGCGGGCGCGGAGCTGGGCATTACCTCCGACGGCTTCTTCGAGCTGGAGCGCTGCCCGCGCCGGGTGGCGGTGGTAGGCGCCGGCTACATCGCGGTGGAGCTGGCCGGCATGCTGCACGCCCTGGGAGCTGAGGTCAGCCAGCTGATCCGCGGCGAACAGGTGCTGCGCTCCTTCGATGCCCTGCTGCGCGAGTGCGTGACGGCCCAACTGCAGGCGGACGGCATCAAGCTCATCACCGGCACCCGCATGCAGGCGCTGGAGCCGCTGGCCGACGGCGCCCTGCGGGTGCGCCATGCATACGGCGAGCTGGAGACCGACTGCCTGCTCTGGGCCATTGGCCGTCGCCCCAACACCGACACCCTGGACCTGACCGCCGCCGGAGTGGCGACCAACGCCGACGGCACCATTCCTACCGACCCGTGGCAGGCCACCAACGTGCCCGGCATCTACGCCATCGGCGACGTCACCGGCCGCTACCCGCTGACCCCGGTGGCCATCGCCGCCGGCCGGCGCCTGGCCGACCGGCTGTTCGGCGGCCAACCGCAGCGCAAGCTGGACTACGAGCACATCGCCACAGTGGTATTCAGCCATCCCCCCATCGGCACCGTGGGTCTCACCGAGGAGGAGGCGCGGACCCGCCACGGCGACGCGGTCAAGGTCTACAGCACCCGCTTCACCTCCATGTACCACGTGTTCACCCCACACCGGGTGGAGACGGCGATGAAGCTGGTCTGCGCCGGGCCGGAGCAGCGCATCGTCGGCTGCCATGTCTTCGGCCCCGGCGCCGACGAGATGCTGCAGGGCTTCGCCGTGGCCATCCGCATGGGCGCCACCAAACGCGACTTCGATGACACCATAGCCATCCATCCCACCAGCGCCGAGGAATTGGTGACCCTGCGTTGAGCGTTGGCGGCAGCGGGCGCGAGCCATGAAGCTGCATCAACTGGATGCCGAGGCCGCCCTGCGCAGCCTGGGCAGCTCCCGCCAGGGGCTGGCCGAGGGCGAGGCGCGCCGCCGCCTGGTCGAGTACGGCCCCAACCGGGTAGAACGGCTGCGCGGCACGCCCCTGCCGCTGCGTCTGCTGCGCGAGTTTACCCACTTCTTCGCCTGCATCCTGTGGCTAGCGGCCGGCCTGGCCTTCATCGCCGAGCGCTGGGATCCAGGCCAGGGCATGGCCACCCTGGGCTGGGCCATCCTCGGCGTCATCCTCATCAACGGCCTGTTCTCCTTCTGGCAGGAATACCGCGCCGAGCGCGCCCTGGCCGCCCTGGAGCGGCTGCTGCCGCACACCGTCAAGGTACTGCGCGCCGGCAGCGTGCGCCAGCTACCCGCCGCCGAACTGGTGCCCGGCGATCTGCTCCTGCTCGCCGAGGGCGACGACGTGCCCGCTGACTGTCGGCTGATCGAGGGCTTCGGCGTGCGCGTCAACACCGCCACCATCACCGGCGAATCGCTGCCGGCGGCGCGCGACGCCCTGCCCTGCCAGCAGGACGATCTGCTGCACGGGCGCAATGTGCTGCTCGCCGGCACCTCACTGGTGGCCGGCGAGGGCACGGCGG
>DATLYF010000138.1:0-4384 GCA_035575095.1 Candidatus Competibacteraceae bacterium | reverse complement strand
GGCTTCCAGCAAGTGCAGCCGATCATCCGGGAGCGCTGCGTCACCTGCCACTCGGCCCGGCCCACCGACCCGACCTTCCCCGCCGCCCCGGCCGGGGTGATGTTCGATACCCCCGAACAGATCCAGGCGCTGGCGGCGCGCATCCATGAGCGGACAGTGGTGAACAAGACCATGCCGCTCGGCAACCTGACCAATATGACCGAGCAAGAGCGTGTGCTGCTCGGCCAGTGGTTCCAGAGCGGGGCCCCGCTCCAATGAAGGGGCGGGTACGAGCGCGCCGCTACACCGTCACCGAGTTGAGAATGCGCTTGAGGTCGGAGACGGCATGCCCTTCGTCGTCGAGCGTCAGCGCCTGTTCGAGATGCTCCAGATGCTTGGCGACCAGGCGCGTCGCCTCCTCGGCGTTGCGGGCGGCGATCGCCTCCACCAGACAGGCATGCTCGTCGCAGGAGCAGGTAGTAGGCATGGTCAGGTTGTAGAGCAGGATGACCAGCGTGCTGCGCGCAACGATGCCGGCCAGCAGCTCGGCCAGCAGCTGATTGCCGGCCATCTCGGCGATCATCATGTGGAACTCGGAGAACAGCCGGGCCACGTTGAAGATGTCCCGGTCGACCAGAGTGCGCCGCTGCAGCTCGACATGCGCCCGCAGCCGCTGGACCTGCTCGTCAGTGACCCGCTTCAGCAGGTTCTTCACCGACTGGATCTCCAGCATCCGCCGCACTTCGAAGATCTCGCGCGCCTCGCGCACCGAGGGCTTGGCCACGAAAGCGCCCCGGCTGGGCTGCAACTCGACCAGTCCATTCTTAGCCAACAGCATCAAGGCCTGCCGCACTTTGGCGCGGCTGACCGCAAAGACCTCGGCGACGTCTTCCTCGCCCAGCTTGGTGCCAGGGCGCAGCCGATGTTCGAGGATGGCGAGGGTGATGCGCTTGACGATCGCCTCGGCGCCATTGGTATCGGGGTCGAGATCGGTCATGCTTCGAGCTTGGTTCTGCATGTCGTTCAAGGGTCTGCACTCAGGTAATGACAGCCATCATAAATCAGCCGGGCGGCGCGAGGGACGCTCCATCGCTGCTGCCGTGGCGGCCGGCCCGCCATGAGCGCCGCTAGCGTTCGTCCCGGGCGGGCCGCTGCCCGCCCAGCGCCGCCGTGATCTCGCCGGCAGTGGCCGCTACCATCGCGCCCAGGGCCAGCATGCGGTCGTCGGGGATGCGCGCCCGTGGGCCGGACAGGGAGATGGCGGCCAGCGCCTTGCCCTGGTGATCGTGCAGGGTGGCGGCCATGCAGCGCAGTCCCACGGCGTGCTCCTCGTCGTCCCGGGCGAAGCCCTGACGGCGGATGCGCGCCAGTTCCTCGCGCAGTTCGCCGGGTGTAGTGATGGTGTTGTCCGTATAACGGGGCAGACCGCGGCGGTGCAGGACGGCCGCTATGTCCTCCTCACTCATGGTGGCCAGCAGCGCCTTGCCCACACCCGAGGCGTGCAGCGGTGCGCGGCTGCCCAGCTTGACGATCATGCGCATCATCTCCCGACACTCCACTTGCGCCAGGAACACCGCCTCGTTGCCGTCCAGCACCGCCAGATTGACGGTCTCGCCGGCCTGCTCCATGAGGCGGTGCATGTATGGCCGGGCGCGGGCCACGAAATCGCAGTGATCGAGGAAAGCATTTCCAAGCGTAAATGCCTTGACTCCCACGAACCAGCGCCCCAGCTCCTCGTCCTGTTGGATGAAGCCGGCCTGCTCGAGGGTGGTGAGCAGGCGGTGGGTGGTGGAGGGAGCCATTCCCACCTGCTGCGCCAGGTCCACCAGAGAGATGCCGTGCCTGGCCTCGGCCAGCCGCTCCAGCAACTGCAGCCCCCGCGACAGCGACTGGCTCTGGCCGCTCTGCGGCTGGCTGCGGCTGCCGGCCGGCCGGCCGCGCTTGCGGGGGAGGGTTTTGACTACGTTGTCCATCATCGCTCCTGCCTGTCTGGCGTTGATTCCCAATTGTAATCCATCGGCATGCCATATGATGACGCAGATCAACTTTTTGTAAGTTGACGATTATTTTTTATGTGGCTGTGTCATCGACATATTTTTTATTGGAAATGATTTCCAAAAAATATTGACACAGGAATCGGAGACGGATAGTCTGCAGCCATGAACCTGAGTAAAGGGGAGAACACGACATGGCCAAGATGACCGCTGCCGAAGCCGCCGTTCACGTCCTCAAGAAGGAGGGCGTCGAGCAGGCGTTCGGCGTCCCGGGTGCGGCGATCAACCCGTTCTACGCGGCGCTGCGCAAGGTCGGCGGCGTTGAGCACGTATTGGCCCGCCACGTCGAGGGCGCCTCGCACATGGCCGAGGGCTACACCCGTGCCAGAGCGGGCAACATCGGCGTGTGCATCGGCACCTCGGGACCTGCTGGCACCGACATGATCACCGGCCTGTATTCGGCCCAGGCCGACTCGATCCCGATCCTCTGCATCACCGGTCAGGCGCCGCGTGCGCGCCTGCACAAAGAGGACTTCCAGGCAGTCGACATCGAGGCCATCGCCAAGCCGGTGACCAAGTGGGCGGTCACGGTGCGCGAGCCGGCGCAGGTGCCGCGCGCTTTCCAGCAGGCTTTCCACCTGATGCGCTCGGGCCGCCCGGGGCCGGTGCTGATCGATCTGCCGTTCGACGTGCAGATGGCGGAGATCGAGTTCGACCCCGACACCTACGAGCCGCTGCCGGTGTACAAGCCGAAGGCCAGCCGGGTGCAGATCGAGAAGGCGCTGGCCATGCTCGTCGATGCCGAGCGCCCGCTGATCGTCGCCGGCGGCGGCGTGATCAACGCCGATGCCTCCGAACTGCTGCAGGCGTTTGCCGAGATCGTCAACGTGCCGGTGATCCCGACGCTGATGGGCTGGGGCACGATCCCCGACGATCACCCGCTGATGGCCGGCATGGTCGGCCTGCAGACCGCGCACCGCTATGGCAATGCGACCCTGCTCGAGTCCGATTTCGTGCTGGGCATCGGCAACCGCTGGGCCAACCGCCATACCGGCTCGGTCGAGGTCTATACCCAGGGCCGCCGCTTCGTGCACGTCGACATCGAGCCGACCCAGATCGGCCGGGTGTTCGGTCCGGACTACGGCATCGTCTCCGACGCCCGGGCGGCGCTCGCGCTGTTCGTCGAGGTGGCGCAGGAGTGGAAGGCCGCTGGCCGGCTGCCGGACCGCACGGCATGGGTCGCCGCCTGCCGGGAGCGCAAGGGCCGGCTACAGCGCAGGACCCACTTCGACAACGTGCCGATCAAGCCGCAGCGCGTCTACGAGGAAATGAACAAGACGTTCGACAGGAACGTGTGCTACGTCAGCACCATCGGCCTGTCGCAGATCGCTGCGGCGCAGTTCCTGCATGTCTACAAGCCACGCCACTGGATCAACTGCGGCCAGGCGGGGCCGCTCGGCTGGACCATACCGGCGGCGATCGGCGTCAAGACCGCCAATCCTGCGGCCGACGTGGTGGCGATCTCGGGCGACTACGACTTCCAGTTCATGATCGAGGAACTGGCCGTCGCGGCCCAGTTCAAGCTGCCCTACCTCCACGTGCTGGTGAACAACTCCTATCTCGGCCTGATCCGCCAGGCGCAGCGCGGTTTCGACATGGACTACTGTGTGCAGTTGTCCTTCGAGAACATCAACGCGCCGGAGATCGACGGCTATGGCGTGGACCACGTGACCGTGGTCGAGGGGCTGGGCTGCAAGGCCATCCGCGTGTTCAAGCCCGAGGATATCCAGCCCGCCTTCGCCCAGGCGCGCGCCTGGATGGAGGAGCACCGGGTTCCGGTGGTGGTGGAGATCATCCTCGAGCGGGTCACCAACATCTCAATGGGCACCGAGATCAACAACATCACCGAGTTCGAAGAACTCGCCGAGCGGCATGAGCACGCGCCTACCGCGGTGATCTCGCTGCTGGACTGAGCGTAACCGATCGATTCTTACCATCTTTCGCCGGAGGCAGATAACGTAATGAGCAAAGTGGGCTTCATCGGACTGGGCATCATGGGCACTCCTATGGCCGGCCATCTGGCCAAGGGCGGGCACGAGCTGTACGTCTACGACCGCTTCAAGGCCGCGCCCGCCGAGTTGCTGGAGCAGGGCGCCGTGCAGTGCGGCAGCGGCAAGGAGGTGGCGCAGCAGGCGGACATCATCATCACCATGGTGCCCGACACCCCGCACGTGGAGGAGGTGCTGTTCGGGGAGGACGGGGTGGCGGCGGGCCTCGCCCCAGGCAAGGTGGTGGTCGACATGAGCTCGATCTCGCCGATCGAGACCAAGGTCTTTGCCGCACGCATCAACGCGCTCGGCTGCGAGTACCTGGATGCGCCGGTCTCGGGCGGCGAGGTCGGCGCGAAGGCG
>DATLYF010000137.1:0-3566 GCA_035575095.1 Candidatus Competibacteraceae bacterium | reverse complement strand
TGGCAGCGGCCACCGGCACCTGGATACTCAACCGCCGCTATACCTTCCGCGCCGGCAGGACCCGGCCGCTGCACCGGGAATGGCTACAGTATCTGAGCCTGATGGTGGTGGGTGGGGTGGTGAATTACGCCACCTACGCCGCCTGCCTGATGAACTCGGCGCTGGTGCGGCAGTTCCCGGTGATCGGCGTGGCAGTGGGTTCCGTCGCCGGGCTGCTGGTGAACTTCCTGACCTCTAAGTACCTGGTGTTCAGAACAGCGCACCCGGACTGAGCGGGCCGCGGGCGGCGGGGTAGCCGAGGCCCTGCCCGCAGGCCGGACGCAGGCCGCGCACCTGGGCGCTCTGGTAGGCGGCCATGGCCGCTCCCATCTGCGCTTCCAGCTCCTGCAAGCGGCTGCTTGGGGCGGGATGGGTGGACAGGAATTCCGGCGGCCGTGCCCCGCCCTCCTGCGCCATGTTGCGCCACAGCTCGATGCTCTGCCGCGGGTCGAAACCGGCCCGGGCCATGAGGTCCAGGCCGATGCGATCGGCTTCGCTTTCGTGCAGCCGGCTATAGGGCAGCAGCACTCCTACCTGGGCACCCAGGCCGAGCAGGTCGAGCGCTGCGCCGTCGCCGGCCAGGGCGCCGGCCACCCCCAGCCCGCCCTGCACCGCCACCTGCTGCGACAGCCGCTCATTGGCGTGCTGAGCCAGTACGTGGCCGATCTCGTGGCCGATCACCGCCGCCAGCTGGTCCGGGGTGCGCGCCACGCGCAGCAGCCCGCTGTTGACCCCGATCTTGCGCCCGGGCAGGGCAAAGGCGTTGGCGTCGTCGTCGTGAAACACCACCACTTCCCAGCTCGCCGGCGGCGTGCCGGTCTGCGCCAGGATGGCATCGGCCACGCAGCGCACGTAGGCATTCACGCCGGGCTCGCGCTCCACCGGAGTCTTGCGCTTAGTCTGCTCGAAGGCCAGCGCCCCCTGGCGCGCCAGGTCAGCATCGGATACCAGCATCAGTTGTTGGCGGCCGGTGGGCGAGACGGCGCAGGCACCCAACAAGGCCGTCATCAGGGCCAGGAGCAGTGGAGCAGTCTTGCACATGGGACTCCTCGACAGCTATGACTCATAGAGAACGGAGATGAACACCCCGCCTGCTACCGGGACTGTCGTGCGATATCGCATCATGCCCCCAGCTTAATTAGACCGGCTGAACCGGAGCTGTACGTTCCCGGCGCCCTTTACCCCAGGGGATCTCCAACAAGCCCCCTAGGCATGCTTCGCGATATAGCGCTTCAGCGCCTCCAGGTCCACGTCCATGATCTCATAGCGTTGCGGCCGGCTCTCGATGTCCTCGAAGCCGGCCGGGCGCGGCGGCTTCAGCCCCAGGGCCTCGACGATGGACTCCTCGAACTTGGCCGGCAGCGCGGTCTCCAGGCACAGCAGCGGCACGCCGGGGCGGCGGTGCTCCAGGCCCACCTTGAGGCCGTCGGCGGTGTGGGTGTCGATGATCAGCCCGCCGTGCTCGCGGTATACCCGGCGAATGGTCTCCATGCGGTCGGCATGGCGGCTCACGCCCGAGACGAAGCCGCTCGCCCGCACCCGCTCGTACTGCCCCAGAGTCAGGCGGAACTCGCCCTCCTCCTCCACCCGGCGCCACAGCTCGCGCACCTGGGCGCTGTCGCCGTCCAGGAGGTCGTAGATGTAGCGCTCGAAGTTGGACGCCTTGGAGATGTCCATGGACGGGCTGGAGGTGGCGTATACCTGTGCCGCCGGACGCACCCGATAGGCGCCGCTACGGAAGAACTCATCCAGTACATCGTTCTCGTTGGTGGCCAGGATCAGCCGGCCGATGGGCAGCCCCATGCGCTTGGCGATGTAGCCGGCGAAGATGTTGCCGAAGTTGCCCGAGGGCACGGCGAAGTCTACTTCCTGGTCGTTGTCGCGGGTGACGGCAAAATAGCCCTTGAAGTAGTACACCACCTGCGCCACCACCCGGCCCCAGTTGATGGAGTTGACCGCGCCGATGCGGTAGCGGGCCTTGAACCCGGCGTCGCGCCCCACTCCCTTGACCAGATCCTGGCAGTCGTCGAACACCCCGCGTACGGCGAGGTTGTGGATGTTGGGCTCCTGCAGGGAATACATCTGCGCGCGCTGGAAAGGGCTCATGCGGCCGAGGGGCGAGAGCATGAACACCTGGATGTTGCGCTTGCCACGCATGGCATGCTCGGCCGCCGAGCCGGTGTCGCCTGAAGTGGCGCCCAGGATGTTGAGGTGCTCACCGCTACGCGCCAGCACGTACTCGAACAGATTGCCGAGGAACTGCATGGCAATGTCCTTGAAGGCTAGGGTCGGTCCGTTGGACAGGGCCAGCAGGTGCACCTCGTCGCCCAGGGGCTTGAGCGGCGTGATGTCGTCGGTTCCGAATATTTGGGCGGTGTAGGTGTGGTCGATCAGCGCCTTGAGCTCGGCACGCGGGATGTCGGTGGCGTAGCGGCCGATGATGGCCAGAGCCAGGGCGCGGTAATCCAGACCGCGCAGTTCGGCCAGTTCGGCCGCTGTGAGTCGCGGATAGTGCTGCGGTACGGTCAGTCCGCCGTCGGGGGCCAGGCCCTCCAGCAAGATTTCGCAGAAGGCCTTGGGCGCCATACCGCCGCGGGTGCTGAGATACTGCATGCCGATCATCCTCGCACGTCGTTCGTCAGGGGTCGCCGGATTATAGGGCCGTGCCGCGCCACCATCCACGCCTTCTTGCCGAGCCTCACGGCACGCTCTATATCTCTGGACAAGCTCCCGGCCCGAGCGCTTCTCCAGGACCACACGCGCCTTGCCACCCACGCCGCCGCTCCATGTCGCCGTGCTGTCGCTGACGCTACTGCTGCTGGCAGGTTGCGGCAAATCCGCGCCCCCGATCTATCAGGGCTATGTGGAGGGCGAGTATCTGCAGATGATGGCGCCGGTGGCTGGCCGCCTGGAGGCGCTGGCGGTGAGCCGCGGCGATACGGTCGCGGCCGGCGCCGCGCTGTTTCGGCTGGAGCCGGAGCCCGAGCGCCAGGCCCTGGACGAAGCCCGCGAGCGCCTGGCCGCCGCTCAGGCACGGCTGGCCGATCTCGGCAAGGGCCAGCGCGAGGAGGAACTGCAGGTGATCCGCGCTCAGCTGGAACAGGCCCGCGCCCAGCTTGCCCTGTCCGAGAAGCAATTCATCCGCCAGCGTGAGCTGCACGCGCGCAACCTGAGCAGCCCAGCCGCTTTGGACGAGAGCCGCAGCCAGCGCGATCGCGACGCCGCCCGGGTCGAGGAGCTGGAGGCCCGGCTGCGTACCGGCGAACTCGCCGGCCGCAGCGACGCCATCCGCGCCGCCGAGGCCGAGGTCAAGGCCGCCGCGGCCACTGTCGAGCAGGCCAGCTGGCGGCTGGCGCAGAAGGCCGTGAGCGCGCCGCGTGCCGGGCTGGTGGCCGACACCCTATACCGGGTCGGCGAATGGGTGGCGGCCGGTGCGCCGGTGGTCAGCCTGCTGCCGCCGGAGAACCGCAAGCTGCGCTTCTTCGTGCCGGAAACGGTGGTCGGCGGGCTGCGCCCGGGCATGGCGG
>DATLYF010000136.1:0-20079 GCA_035575095.1 Candidatus Competibacteraceae bacterium | reverse complement strand
TGTTACCCCAGGAAACATAAGTTTGTTACCTGCCGTAACACATCCACTACCTCGCCCCATTCCGAAGCATCTAGAGAATTCACATCCAACTGAATAACAACGATTTTTTAAAATTGGCCCGAATCCTGCTGTTAATAGGGTCAAAACAATGACGGGCCGTGCACCCGTCAAGGGCAGATGTGGCGTTTACCGGCCTTCGGGCCGGTCCCCTTTTTCAAGTTTCCCGCTTAATCGACCACTCGACCACTAAGAGGAGAACACGATGCAAGCCAAGGCCATCGACTGGGCGGCGATCGACGCCGACCCACGCTTCCAGACCCTGCACCGCCGCAAGACCGCATTCCTGACCGGCCTGATGGTGTTTTCGATCATCTTCTATTTCTTGTTGCCGATCGGTGCCGCCTACTTTCCGGGCCTGTTCAAGACCCAGGTGTGGGGGCCGGTGAACATCGGCCTGCTGTTCGCCCTGAGCGAGTTCGTGGTGGCCTGGGGGGTGGCCTTCTACTACTCCAGCCGCGCCAACCGCGAGTTCGACGCCATGGCCGAGGAACTCGCCCGCGACTACCTGTCGCGCCTCTGAGCTGAGGGAAGTCCACCATGACCACGCGTAACCGTTTGCTGCAAACGGGCGGCCTGGCCGCCCTGACGCTGGCCTGCGCGCCGGCCTTCGCCCAGGGAGCGGTGGCCGCCGAATGGCGCTGGCTCACCTTCCTGGTGTTCGCCGCCATCATTAGCCTCACCATGTTCGTCACCTATATTGCCGCCAAGCGCGTCAAGAGTGCGGCCGACTTCTATACTGCCGGCGGCGGCATCTCCGGCATCCAGAACGGCTGGGCCATCGCCGGCGACTACCTGTCGGCCGCCTCCTTCCTCGGCATTGCCGGCCTGATCTCGCTCTACGGCTACGACGGCTTCATGTATTCGGTGGGCTGGCTGGTGGCCTATATCACCGTGCTGCTGGTGATCGCCGAGCCCTGCCGCAACATCGGCAAGTACACCCTGGCCGATATCCTCGCCTACCGCAACAACCCCAAGGCCACCCGCATCGTCGGTGCGCTGTCGGTCATCACCGTTTCCACCTTCTACCTGACCGCGCAGATGGTGGGCGGCGGCGTGCTGGTCAAGACCCTGATCGGCATCGAATACGAGGTGTCGGTGATCGCCGTCGGTATCCTGATGCTGGCCTACGTGCTGTTCGGCGGCATGGTGGCCACCACTTGGGTGCAGATCATCAAGGCCGTGCTGCTGGTGGCCGCCAGCATCATTCTGGTGATGCTGGTCTGGGCGCCTTATGGCTTCAGCTTGCCCGGCTTCCTGCAGAGCGTGGTCGCCGATCCCAAGGTACAGGCCCGCGTCGCCCAGCTCCTCGGCGATCCGGCCACACAGATGAGCGCCGCCGAACTCGGCCAGCGCTTCCTCGAACCCGGCCTGTTCTTCAAGGCGCCGATCGACCAGATCTCGCTCGGCATGGCTCTGGTGTTCGGCACTGCAGGCTTGCCCCACATCCTGATGCGCTTCTTCACCGTGCCCACCGCCCAGGAGGCGCGCAAGTCGGTGATCTGGGCCATGGCCATCATCGGCGGCTTCTACGTGCTGACCCTGTTCTTGGGGATGGGTGCTGCCATCAAGGTGGGCTCGGCCAGCATCGCCGCGGTCGATGCCGGCGGCAACATGGCTGCGCCGCTGCTGGCCCAGTATCTGGGCGGCGGTGCCGACTCCTTCCTCGGTAACCTGATGCTGGCCTTCGTCGCCGCCGTGGCCTTCGCCACCATCGTCGCCGTGGTCGCCGGGTTGGTGCTGGCCTCGGCCTCGGCCATGGCCCACGATCTCTACGTGGGCGTGATCCGCGGCGACCACGCCACACCGCAGGAGCAGGTCAAGGCCGCCCGTGTCTCGACCGTCATCGTCGGCGCCCTGGCCATCACCATCGGCATCCTGGCCAAGGGCCAGAACGTTGCCCATCTGGTGGCGCTGGCTTTCGCCGTGGCCGCCTCGGCCAACTTCCCCTGCGTGCTGCTGACTCTGTTCTGGAAGAAGTGCAACACCGGCGGCATCGTCGCCGGCATGCTGGTCGGTACCCTCACCGCCATCGGCCTGGTGATGGTTTCGCCCAACATGACCTATCCACTGCAGGTCAAGGCCGCCCAGGAGAAGATCATCCAAGCTCAGGTCGACAAGCTGGCCAAGCTCAACGCCGAGCTCAGCGCCGCCACCGATGCGGCCGCCCAGGACAAGCTCAAGGCCGACATCGCCAAGGCCGAGAGCGCCAAGAAGGGTGCCGAGGACAAGATCGCCGCGCTGGGTGGCGCCACCACCAGCATCGTCGGCCTGGAGGCGCCCTTGTTCAATCTTAAGAACCCGGGCCTGATCTCCGTTCCCCTGGGCTTCCTGGCGGTATTCCTGGGCTCCCTGGTGTGGCGCGACAAGCGCGCCGAGGAGATGTGGGACGAGCTCTACGTGCGCCAGAACACCGGTATTCTCGCCGCCAAAGCCAGCGCGCATTGAGGCACTGAGCCGCTTTTACGCCCCGAACTCGCCGGGGGCGCCCCCGGGTGGCACTGCCATCCGGGGTTTTTCTTGTCTCGCCTTGTCTCGCCCACCGATTGTTACCTTAGGTAACGGTAATGCGTTACCCAAGGTAACAGCCTTGTCTCACCGTACTCACGGCAGCAGCCTATCCACTTGATTACCAAGACCCGCAGACTTCGGCATGGACTTTGCTGAATAACGTCCCAAAAGACGGCAGACCATAGCGGCCCCGAGCCACCATAACCAGAGCCGTCGCCGAGGAGAAGCATGGAGAAATCTCGTCATCTGCCCGGCGCAGGCTGCGCCGCTATCCGTCTCCTCCAGCGCCGCTCGGCGCGACATTCATCCGGCGTGCCTGAGTGCCGGCTCACCCAGGTTGCCGACATGGAGCACGGTGCCGCTCCCGATCTCCGGGGCATCGATTCTACTCACTACCCCCCTTTCAACGACCAGCAGAGCGGCCTGGCCAGCGATTTCCAGACGTTGGCCGTGCCGACACCATAAGGAGAAGAAGCTGGCCCTGCCCTCTGGCCTGCAGGGCGGGTGACCATCGGGCAGGATGCCGGGTCTTATCCAATAACAACCACACTTGTATAAGGAGGCTGTCGTGCAAATAACATCGAGAATGCGCGAATACTGGCAGAAGAACCTACAACTTACCGCGATCCTGCTGGCGATCTGGTTCGTGGTCACCTATGTGGTGGCCTTCTTCGCCGTGCCCATCAACCAGGTCACCTTCCTTGGCTTCCCGCTGGCCTACTACATCGGGGCCCAGGGCGCCCTGGTGGTGTACGTGGCGATCATCGCCTTCTACGCCAGGCACATGAACAAGCTCGACCGCGACTATGGTGTGGCAGAGGAGGGTTGAGCATGGCCAGCAAGACCGGCAATTCCTTCATCGACAACCTGGGGCGCATCTACGGCCTGTTCACCGGCGGCTTTTTGCTGTTCGTGGTGGTGCTGGCGATCCTAGAGCAGCTCGGGCTGGCGCCCAAGATCATCGGTTGGGTGTTCCTGGCCGCCACCATCGGTCTCTATGCCCTGATCGGTGTTATCAGCCGCACCTCCGACGTGGCCGAGTACTACGTCGCCGGACGGCGCGTACCGGCGGTGTTCAACGGCATGGCGGTGGGCTCCGATTGGATGTCGGCGGCCTCCTTCATCGGCATGGCCGGCTCGCTGTACGCCCTGGGCTACGATGGCCTGGCCTATATCATGGGCTGGACCGGCGGCTACGTGCTGGTGGCGTTGTTCCTGGCGCCCTATCTGCGCAAGTTCGGCCAGTTCACCATCCCTGACTTTCTCGGTGCCCGCTACGGCGGCAACGTCGCCCGCGCTATCGGCATCGTCGCCGCCATCACCGCCTCCTTCACCTATGTGGTGGCGCAGATCAAGGGCGCTGGCATCATCACCTCACGCTTCCTGGAGATCCCTATCGAGTACGGCACTTGGGTGGGCGTGGCCGGCATTCTGGTGTGCTCCATGCTGGGCGGCATGCGCGCCGTGACCTGGACCCAGGTCGCCCAGTACATCGTGCTGATCATCGCTTATCTGGTGCCCATCGTGTGGCTCTCCTACCGCCTGACCGGGGTACCCATCCCGCAGCTCATGTACGGTCAGGCGCTGGCCGAGATCGCCGCCCTGGAACCGGTCTTAGGCGTGACCAAGCCCTACGCGCAGCCCTTCGTGCAGATGAGTCAGGCCAACTTCATCGGCCTGGTGTTCTGCCTGATGATCGGCACCGCCGCCTTGCCCCATATCCTGATGCGCTTCTACACCACGCCCAGTGTGCGTGAGGCGCGTGTCTCGGTGGGCTGGTCGCTGTTCTGCATCTTCCTGCTCTACTTCTCCGCCCCCGCCTATGCCGCGTTTGCCAAGCTGGAGGTGTACAAACACGTCATCGGCCAGGCCATCGCCAACCTGCCGGCCTGGGTGACCAACTGGGGCAACCTGGGGCTGATCACCATCAAAGACGATAATGGCGACGGCATCCTGCAGGTGGCGGAGCTGACCCTGAACCCTGACGCCATCGTGCTGGCGACTCCGGAGATCGCGGGGCTGCCCTATGTGGTGGCTGGTCTGGTGGCCGCCGGCGGCCTGTCCGCGGCGCTCTCCACCGCCGACGGCCTGCTGCTGACCATCTCCAACGCGCTGTCTCACGACCTCTACTACAAGATGATCGATCCCAGCGCCACCACCACCCGTCGTCTGATGGTGGCCCGCACCCTGCTGCTGATCGTTGCCGCCATCGCCGCCTACGTGGCCTCGACGGCGCCGTCGGGCATCCTGGTGTTCGTGTCCTGGGCCTTCTCGATTGCCGGTGCGGCGTTCTTCCCGGCGCTGGTGCTGGGTATTTTCTGGCCGCGGGCGACCAAGGAGGGCGCCATCGCCGGCATGCTGGTCGGCTTCGGCTTGACGCTGTTCTATGTGCTGACGACCTCGGGCTTCATGGGACTGCCCAAGTATATGGAGCCCTGGTTCGGCATCAATTCGATTGCCGCCGGCGTGTTCGGCATCCCGGCCGGCTTCCTCACCATCATCGTGGTGAGCCTGCTGACCAAGGCGCCAGATCAAGAGGTGCAAGCGCTGATACACAGCGTGCGCTACCCCAACCTGGAACCCGAGCGCGCCTGAGCGCTATCATCCTGGGACCCGCCGCCGGGCGGGTCCCGCTCCTGCCACGATGTCCCCGACCGCCCATGCCCCATTCCTTGGTCCTGACCTTGCAGCTCATATTCGGTGCCCTGTTCTACACGGTCATCGGCTTGGGGGTACTGGCCTGTTTGCTCGGTGAACGCCGCCATACCAACAACATCTACCGGCTCATGGCGACGCTGGTCGCGCCCTTTCTGGGGCTGGCCGGACGGTTGCTGCCGGGCGCCGACCGCGGGCGCTGGCTGCGCGCGCTGGTCATCCCGCTGGCGCTGGCCTGTCTCTACGCGTTTCAGTTCAAGATCGCCTACGCCTTCCTCAGCCTGGGCTTGCCCCTTACCCTGCGCGAATATGCCTACGTGCTGGCGACCTTCATTGCCATCGGCCTGTTGGTACCCGCGCCGGTTTTGCATCCGTTCCTGCGCGGCGTGCTGGCCATGGTGCTGATCGAGACGCTGCACCTCGCCCTGCTCTATAGCGCCCGCACCCAGGGCTGGGTGGCTGGCACCTGATACCGCATGGTCCCGGTACGGGGCGGACTGTGTAAACGAATCTGATCTCAGCCCTGACCGAGCATGCTGCGCAGCATCCAGGCGGTTTTCTCATGCACCTGCATGCGCTGGGTGAGCAGGTCGGCGGTGGGCTGGTCGTTGGCCTCTTCGACCATAGGGAAGATGGCACGGGCGGTCCGTACCACCGCTTCCTGGTCCGCCACCAGTTGGCGCAGCATCTCCTCGGCCGCAGGCACACCGGTCTCCTCGCGGATGGAAGTGAGGGCGGCGAACTGCGCGTAGCTGCCCGGCGCTGGGAAGCCCAGGGCGCGGATACGCTCAGCGATGGCGTCCACGGCCAGCGCTAACTCGTTGTACTGCTGCTCGAACATCAGGTGCAGCGAGTTGAACAACGGCCCATTGACGTTCCAGTGGAAGTTGTGGGTCTTGAGGTAGAGGGTATAGGTGTCGGCCAGCAGCCGGGACAAGCCCTTGCCGATGGCCTTACGCTGCTGCTCGGGGATACCGATGTCGATGGTCATGCTGCTCATGGCGACTCTCCTTTCAGTTACTGCCCAGAGTAGGCATGCCTGGGCTTTGAGTGCAGGATAGTCGCCTGCAACCTATAAAACAAATAAATTGATTTTATTGAAACGATAGCAATTAGCTATTCTCTACCAGCCGCTGGTGCAGTTCCTGAAACTCCTTGGACAACTTGTGGCGGGCGTCCAGGTGCAGCATAGGCAGGGCGCGCTGGTGGGACTCGCGGATCTTCACCGAACTGGAAAGAAAGGGCTGCAGTACCGGCAGCCCCTCGGCCATGAGTTCGTCTACCAGGGCCTGGGGCAGACGGGCGCCGCGCTGGAATTGATTGACCACGATGCCCTCGACCCGCAGATCGGGGTTGTGGTCGGCCTGGATCTCGCGCACGTTGTCCAGCAGGGCGTACAGGGCCTGGCGTGAGAAGTCGTCGCAGTCGAAAGGAATCAGGCAGCGTTCGGCGGCGATCAGCGCCGAACGGGTGTAGAAGTTCAGCGCCGGTGGGGTATCGATGAGGATTTCGTCGTATTCCTCCAGCGCCGCCAGCGCCTCCTTCAGCTTGTACATCTTGTAGCGGGACTCCAGCTTGGCGGCCAGCTCGTCCAGCCGTGGATGGGCCGGCATCAGCCAGAGGTTGTCGAACGGCGTGGTGTGCACGTAGGCCGCGGGCTTGTTCGGGAACAGGCGGAAACTGAGCTGCTCCTCGAAGAAGTCGGCCAGGGTATTGGGCAGGTCGATGATCCTGCCGCCCAACAGGTAGCGGGAGGAGTTGGCCTGCTGGTCCAGGTCCACCACCAGGGTACGCCGCCCGGCGGCGGCGCTGATGGCCGCCAGGTTGCAGGTGATGGTGGATTTGCCCACCCCGCCCTTCTGGTTGAACACGACACGCCGCATGGCCGCTACCTCTGGTGATCGTTGTACGAGGCAGTGTAGCCGGCTGGCGGCGGCAGCGTCGAGAGCGGCAGCGCTGCCCGCCGCGACGTTACCCTCATGCCCCCGCGGGAGTGGGGGCGGATTCAGCCCCGGATCAGCGTGCCGATGCCCTCGTCGGTGAACAGCTCCACCAGCACCGCGTGAGGCACCCGGCCGTCGATGATGTGGGCGGTGCGCACCCCGGCGCTCACTGCATCCAGGGCACAGCGGATCTTGGGTAGCATGCCGCCGTGGATGGTACCGTCCTCGATCAATGCCCGCACCTGACTGGCCTTGAGGCCGGTCAGCAGATTGCCCGCCTTGTCCAGCACACCCTTGGTGTTGGTCAGCAGCATCAGGTTCTCGGCGCAGAGCACCTCGGCAATCTTGCCCGCCACCAGGTCGGCGTTGATGTTGTAGGCGTGACCGTCGGCGCCGACCCCGATGGGGGCGATGACCGGAATGAAATTGCCATGGGTCAGGTGCTCGACGATGGATTTGTCGATCGAAGCCACCTCGCCCACGTGGCCCAGATCGATGATCTCCGGCACCTCCAGCTCCGGAGTCTTGCGGGTGATGGTCAGCTTGCGTGCCCGGATCAGGTCGCCGTCCTTGCCGGTCAAACCCACGGCGCAGCCGCCGTGGCGGTTGATCAAGTTGACGATCTCCTTGTTCACCAGGCCGCCCAGCACCATCTCCACCACGTCCATGGTCTCGCTATCGGTGACCCGCATGCCCTCGACGAACTGGCTCTCCTTGCCCAACGCCTTGAGCAGACTGCTGATCTGCGGTCCACCGCCGTGCACCACCACCGGGTTAATGCCCACCGTCTTCATCATCACCACGTCGCGGGCGAAGCTGTGCTTCAGCTCTTCGCCCTCCATGGCGTTACCGCCGTACTTGATGACGATGGTCTTGCCCACGTAGCGGCGCAGATAGGGCATGGCGGTGATCAGTACATCGGCCACGTGCAGGGCGGAATCGTAGTCCAGGGCCATCTCGAATAACCTCGGGTCAGACGCAGGGTAGGGAACGGAGACTTTCAGTGCCGGCCGGAGTGGCCGAAGCCGCCGGCGCCGCGGGCGCTGGGGGCGAATTCGGCGACGATGCGCAGGCTCGGCCGCAGCACCGGGACGATGACCAGTTGGGCGATGCGCTCACCGGGCTGGATGGTGAAGCTATCCGCACCGCGGTTCCAGCAGGAGATGAGGATCTCCCCCTGATAGTCGGAGTCGATCAGCCCCACCAGGTTGCCCAGCACGATGCCATGCTTGTGCCCCAGCCCCGAGCGCGGCAACACCACCGCCGCCAGCCCGGGATCGGCCAGGTGCACGGCGATGCCGCTCCCGATCAGGCGGGCGTCGCCAGGCGCGAGCGTCAGCGGCCCGTCCAGGCAGGCGCGCAGGTCCAGCCCGGCGGAGCCGGCGGTGGCGTAGTCGGGCAGCGGCCAGTCGGCTCCCAAGCGGGGATCGAGGATCTTCAGTTCAATGCTTGCCAAGGCGGTAGCGCTCCGCAATTACGGCCACCAGCTGGCGGCCCAGTTCATTCTTGTCGGCCAGAGGCAGTTCCACCCCGCCACCCTCCCACAGCACGTGCAGGGCGTTGTGGTCGCGCTCAAAGCCTTTGCCCTCGCCCACCTCGTTGGCGGCGATCAGGTCCAGGCCTTTGCGCCGCCGCTTGTCCTCGGCATAAGCCAGCACGTCGTGGGTCTCGGCGGCGAAGCCGACGGTGAAGGGCCGGCCTTCGCCGAGCGCCGCCACGCTGGCCAGGATGTCCGGGTTGCGGACCAGTGCCAGGTTCAGGGTTTCGGCGCTCTTCTTGATCTTGCGTTCGGCCGGGGCCGCCACCCGATAGTCGGCCACGGCAGCGGTGGCGATGAAGATATCATGCGCCCGGGCGCGGGCCATGACCGCCTGGTACATCTGCTCCGCACTCTCCACGTCGATGCGCTCCACGCCGGGAGGCGTAGCGAGCGCCACTGGCCCGCTCACCAGGGTGACGCTGGCGCCGGCGGCAGCCGCGGCGGCGGCCACGGCATAGCCCATCTTACCGGTGGAGCGGTTGCTGATATAACGCACCGGGTCGATGGCCTCACGGGTAGGGCCGGCGGTGAGCAATACCCTCACTCCCTGGAGCGGACCCGCGCCGAAGTGGGCGATGACCCGCTCGCGCAGCTCCAGCGGCTCCAGCATACGCCCCTCCCCCACCTCGCCGCAGGCCTGGGCGCCGCTGGCCGGCCCCCAGATGGCGACGCCGCGTCCGTGCAGGATCGCCAAATTGGCCTGGGTGGCGGGGTTGGCCCACATCAGCCGGTTCATGGCCGGGGCCACGGCGATGGGCCGATCCGTGGCCAGACACAGGGTGGCCAGCAGGTCGTCGGCGAAGCCATGGGTCAGCCGCGCCAGGAAATCGGCGCTAGCCGGGGCGATGAGGATCAGGTCGGCCCAGCGTGCCAGCTCGATATGCCCCATGCCGGCTTCGGCGGCGGGGTCGAGCAGCTCCGTTCGCACCGGCCGGCCGGACACTGCCTGCAGGGTCAGGGGGGTGATGAAGGTCTGTGCCGCTGCCGTCATCACCACCTGCACCTCGGCGCCGACCTCCGCCAACCGGCGTGCCAGATCGGCGCTCTTGTAGGCGGCGATGCCGCCGGTCAGCCCCAGCAGGATGCGTTTGCCGGCCAGTTGCATGAAAGCCTCACCCGGGTTGTTCGGTCCGGCGGCGATTATACGGCGCCCCCCGGCGGTGGACTATAATCGGCTGCGCCACAAGGAAGGTGAGGTACCGATACCATGTCCATCCGCCACTGGCCCGACCAGGAACGCCCCCGTGAGAAGCTGCTCGAGCGCGGTGCCGCCGCCCTATCCGACGCCGAACTGCTGGCCATCCTGCTGCGCACTGGCATCCCCGGCAAGAACGCCGTGGAGCTGGCCCGCGAGCTGCTCGTCCGCCACGGCGGCCTGCGTCCGCTGCTGGAGGCCGAGCGCGCCGACTTCTGCCGCACGCCGGGGCTGGGCACGGCCAAGTACGTGCAACTCCAGGCCGCCTTGGAGCTGGCCCGGCGTCATCTGGAGGATACGCTGCGCCGGGACGATGTGATCCGCGGTGTGGCCGACACCCGCCGCTATCTCACGGCACGGCTGCGCCATCAGCCCCACGAGGTGTTCGCCTGCCTGTTTCTCGACGCCAAGCACCGAGTCATCGCCTACGAGGAACTATTCCACGGCACCATCGACGGCGCGGCGGTGCATCCACGCCGGGTAGTCAAGCGCGCCCTGCAACACAACGCCGCCGCGGTGATCCTGGCTCACAACCACCCCTCCGGCGTGGCCGAGCCCAGCCAGGCCGACCGCGACATCACCGAACGCCTGCGCCAGGCGCTCGGTCTCATCGACGTGCGTGTGCTGGATCACGTGGTAGTGGGCGACGGCGAGGTGGTCTCCTTCGCCGCCCGCGGCTGGCTGTGAAACTTGTGCCGACCTTGCGGCTCTGGTATAAAGCGCTGTTTCTACGGGACTCCCAGGATTTCCGCCGACGCCCGCCCCCGGCGGCGGGTGTGGCGCCCAGCGTCAACCGCATCAAGATCGAGGTATTCGCGATGTCCAGAGTATGTCAGGTGACCGGCAAGCGCCCGGTCACCGGGAACAACGTCTCCCACGCCAATAACAAGACCCGCCGCCGCTTCCTGCCCAACCTGCACACCCACCGCTTCTGGGTGGAGAGCGAGAGGCGTTTCGTCAGCCTGCGGGTGTCCACTGCCGGCCTGCGCATCATCGACAAGAAGGGCATCGATGCCGTTCTGGCCGAGCTGCGTGCCCGCGGCGAGAAAGTGTAACGGCATACCCCCAGCGTACCCTGCGCAACCTAGAGGAGCACAACCATGGCCAAGGGTGTTCGCGACAAGATCAAGCTGGTGTCCAGCGCTGGCACCGGTCACTTCTACACCACTACCAAGAACAAGCGCACCATGCCGGAGAAGCTGGAGCTGAAGAAGTTCGATCCGGTGATCCGGCAGCACGTGCTGTACAAGGAAGCCAAGATCAAGTAGGCGCGCCCTCGCGCGTCCGCTGCCCCAGCCCGCCCTCGTGGCGGGCTTTTTCATGCCCCGAAAACGCCACGGCCCGCACCCTCCCGGATGCAGGCCGTGGTCGCGGTGATTGGCTCAAGCTCAGTCGTCGTAGCGGTACTTGCGTTTGTGCTTGTAGTGCCCCAGGGCGCGGCCCGGCGGAAACGGCTTGGCGGGGTAGTAATAGACCTCCCGCTGGGGCACGTAGTAGACCTCCCGTTCCACCACCCGCCGCGGCGGCTGATAATAGGGTCGGTCGGTGGTAATGGCGGTACCGGCGGCGGCACCGATGGCGCTGCCGACGATGGCGCCGTCGCGCCCACCCACCTCGGAGCCGATGGCAGCGCCGACGGCGCCGCCCAGACCGCCACCGAGCATGGCATCGGTATCCAGCGCCCAGAGCGGAGCGGCCGGCATGCACAGGGACACGGCCAGCAAGGTATTGCGCAGCGTTCGGTTCATATTGTTTCCTCCATAGCCGGGCGCGGGGCCCTCCGCGATGAGGGGAGAATGCCGCCGCCCGACTGAACCCGTCCTGAACGGGGGATGTCTCCGCAGACGGCGGGCGCGCGTATGTCAAGGTGCTCGCGACACGCTCCGTACCGAGCGGTCTATGCTGATGTCTTGTTCATCAACTATGGAGGAAGCCATGTCCGCGTTCAAGGAGAAGACCGAATTACCCAGCCCCGAGCAAGCCCTGCCCGGACGTGCCACGCCGATGCCAGTAGCCGAGCGCCATTACGTCAACGGCCATCCGCTCAAGCCCCCTTATCCCGCCGACCTGGAGCTGGCTCTGTTCGGCCTGGGCTGCTTCTGGGGCGCGGAGCGGCGCTTTTGGCAGACTCCGGGGGTCTACGTCACCGCCGTGGGCTATGCCGGCGGCTACACCCCCAACCCTACCTACCAGGAAGTCTGCACCGGACAGACCGGCCACGTCGAGGTAGTGCAGGTGGTGTTCGATCCACGCCAGATCAGCTACGGGCAACTGCTCAAGGTGTTCTGGGAAGCACACGACCCCACCCAGGGCATGCGCCAGGGCAACGATATCGGCACTCAGTATCGCTCCGCCATCTACACCTACGGCGAGGCCCAGTTGCAGGCCGCGCTCGACTCCCGTGCCGCCTACCAGGAGGCCCTGAGCCGGGTCGGCTACGGCCCCATCACTACCGAGATCCGCCCGGCGCCGGAGTTCTACTATGCCGAGGACTATCACCAGCAGTATCTGGCCAAGAACCCAGGCGGCTACTGCGGTCTGGGCGGCACCGGGGTGAGCTGCCCGACGGGTCTGGGGGTCGCGCCGGACTGAAGGATGAACCGGCGCTCAGCTCGGCTGCACACTGTAGCCACGCAGCGAGCGGGCGAATTCCCGCAGCGCCTGGATGCCGCTGGCTTCGGCCTGGGCGCACCATTCCTGCAGCCCGGCCAGCAGCTTATCGTGGCTCGCCGTGGTGCGCTCCCACAGCGCCTGCAACCGGATACGGTACTCGTAGACGGTGCGCAGCGAGTGACTGAGGTCGAGCACGCCGTGCAGGCGCACCCGCGCCGCAGCATCCAGGCGAGCATCCTCGCGCACCAGCAGGCGCCGCTCGCGCTTGAGGAAGCGCCGGCAGGCGACGTCGGCGCGGGCAAGCTCCTCCTTCAGCACCGGCCGCACCACGTGGCGGGCGAAATCGGCCATGATGTGCAATCGGTTGAGCACCACGGCCCGCACCGTGTCCAGGTCCATGACCTGCTTGCCGGGAATGCGATGCGGTCGTGGCGCCACCTTCTTCACCTGCGCCAGACCGAGCCAGCCGAGCAGCCGGATATAGCCCCAGCCCAGGTCGATCTCCCACCACTTGCAGGACAGTTTGGCGGAGCTGGGAAAGGCATGGTGGTTGTTGTGCAGCTCCTCACCGCCGATGAGGATGCCCCAGGGGCAGATGTTGGTGGCGGCATCGCGCGGCTCGTAGTTGCGATAGCCCCAATAGTGGCCCAGGCCGTTGATCACCCCGGCAGCCCAGAAGGGAATCCAGACGAGCTGCACCGCCCATATGGTGATACCGGCCACTCCGAACAGCAATAGGTCGATCGGTAACAGCAGGCTGATACCCAGGTTCGGATAGCGGCTGTACAGCCTGCGCTCCAGCCAGTCATCCGGCGTACCGTGACCGTAGCGCTCCAGGGTTTCCACGTTCTTCGCCTCGGCCCGGTACAACTCGGCGCCCTGCCACAGCACCTTGCCGATGCCCAGCACCTGCGGGCTGTGGGGGTCTGCGGCGGTCTCGCACTTGGCGTGGTGCTTGCGGTGGATGGCGACCCACTGCTTGGTCACCATGCCGGTGGTCAACCACAGCCAGAAGCGGAAGAAGTGACTGACCGCGGGATGCAGATCCAGGGCGCGATGGGCCTGGGCGCGATGCAAGTAGATGGTGACGGTGACGATGGTGACATGGGTCAGCGCCAGGGCGGCGAGCACCAGGCCCCACCAGGGCAGGTCCAGAAGACCGTTGAGCATGGGGGAATAACCTGCGTAGAGGCGAAAAGGCATTTCAACCGCCCGACTATAAAGGACGTCCCGCTCACCGTCCAGGCAAAATCGCCCCGTTCTGGGGAAGAGGTTGGGCAATGCCGATGCATGGCATCTATCGCGTTCATATACATAATCAATTTCAAGGGCTTGGCCCGAGTTGACTAGGGTTATCGCAGGAGCATTCTCCTTTGTTCACTCACGCAAGGAGCTGATATGCCGCATAGCAATCCTCCACTGACAGCCCAAAGCACGCTCCTCCGCGGCCCGGAAAGCTTCATCCGCGGCCTGCTGGAGGAGGCCGGGATTGCCGTCAATGGCCACCAGCCCTGGGACATCCAGGTGCACAACCCGGATTTCTACGCGCGGGTGTTGCGCCACGGCTCGCTGGGGCTGGGCGAGTCCTACATGGACGGCTGGTGGGATTGCGAGCGCCTGGACGAACTTTTTTATCGCGTGCTGCGCCATGGCCTGGACCGTAAAACCCTGCGTCTGGGCCATTACCTAGGTAGCTTGCTCGCTAGCGTGCTGTTCAACCTGCAATCCAAGCGTCGTGCCTATATCGTCGGCGAGCGCCACTACGATCTGGGCAACGATCTGTTCCAGGCCATGCTCGATCCCACCATGAGCTACAGCTGCGGCTACTGGAAGGCAGCCCGGGATCTGGTCGAAGCACAGCGCCACAAGCTAGCGCTGATCTGCGCCAAGCTATGCCTGCAACCCGGTCAGCGCCTGCTGGACATCGGCTGCGGTTGGGGCGGGCTGGCCGAGTACGCCGCCCGCCACCACGGCGTGGAAGTGGTGGGGATCACCATCTCTCGCGAGCAGCAGGCCCTGGCCCGCGAGCGCTGTGCCGGCCTGCCGGTGCAAATCCGCCTGCAGGACTACCGCGAACTGGACGAGCGCTTCGACCGCATCGTCTCGGTGGGGATGTTCGAGCACGTCGGTTACAAGAATTACCGCACCTACATGAAGGTGGTGCGACGCTGCCTGAAGGACGACGGCCTGATGCTGCTGCACACCATCGGCTCTAACGAAAGTCAGCGCAGTGTCGATCCCTGGATCGGCAAATACATCTTCCCCAACGGCATGCTGCCTTCGATCGCCCAACTCGGGCGGGCCTGGGAGGAGCTGCTGGTGATGGAGGACTGGCATAACTTCGGCGCCGACTACGACAAGACCCTGATGGCCTGGTACACCAACTTCTGCGCCGCCTGGCCCAATCTCAGAGCGCGCTACGACGAGCGCTTCTTCCGCATGTTCCGTTACTACCTGCTGAGCTGTGCCGGCGCCTTCCGCGCCCGCAACATCCAGCTTTGGCAGATCGTGCTCTCGCCCCGCGGCGTGAGCGGTGGCTACCAGGCGCCGCGCTGAGCCTACGCCAGGGCTATAATCGGCAGCCGTCCCCGCATCACCGGAACTGCTGCCGATGCCCGAACTGCCGGAAGTGGAAACCACTCGCCGCGGCCTGGAACCGCACCTTCTGGGTCGCCGCATCGCCCGCGTCGTGGTGCGCGAGCGCCGGCTGCGCTGGCCGGTACTGGAAGCGCTGGAGAGGGGCTTGCTCGGGCAGACGGTGACGGCCCTGGAGCGTCGCGCCAAGTATCTGCTGCTGCGCACCACCGCCGGCACTGCCCTGGTGCACCTGGGCATGTCCGGCAGCCTGCAGGTACTGGAGCGTCCGCAGCCGGCCGGCCGCCACGACCACCTGGAGCTGGAGCTGGAAGACGGCCAGCGCCTGCGCTACAGCGACCCGCGCCGCTTCGGCACCTGGCTGTGGACCACCGAAGCGCCGGAACGGCATCCTCTGCTCGCCGGACTGGGCCCGGAACCGCTGGCCGAGAGCTTCGACGGCGACTGGCTGTATACCCGTTCCCGCGGCCGCGAGGCGGCGGTCAAGACCTTCATCATGGACCAGCGCGTGGTGGTCGGGGTGGGCAACATCTACGCCAGTGAATCCCTGTTCCTGGCCGGCATCCGCCCCGACCGCGCCGCCGGCCGCGTCGGCCTGGCGCGCTACCGGCGCCTGGCCGCGGCCATCCGCCAGGTGCTGGGTGAGGCCATCGCCCAGGGTGGTACCACGCTACGCGACTTCGTCGGCGGCGACGGCCGTCCCGGCTATTTCCAGCAGCAGCTGCGCGTCTACGACCGCGCCGGCCTGCCCTGCCCGGTGTGCGGCACGGCCGTGCGCCAGCTACGCCTGGGACAGCGTTCCAGCTATTATTGCCCGTATTGCCAGCGTTGATCCCCCAAAACGCCGAAGGCCCCATCTGGGGCCTTCGGCGTTTCGATTTGCGTGCATCTCTAGGGCTGCTGGCCGGTGAGGCGGTAGTATTTCGCCCACAGCTCTTCCTTGGTCTCGCGGTGGTTGGGGTCGAAGGGAATGCACTCCACCGGGCAGACCTGCTGGCACTGGGGGGCGTCGTAGTGTCCCACGCACTCGGTGCACCGGTTGGGATCGATGACGTAGATCTCCTCGCCCTGGGAAATGGCGCCGTTAGGGCACTCGGGCTCGCATACGTCGCAATTGATGCATTCGTCGGTGATCATCAGGGCCATGAAGGATTCCTCGCAGACGGCCGCGCACAGCGCCTGGCGGCCAATTTCCGAGCATTTTACTTAAGTATTCAGGAGGCTGGCAAACTTGCGCCGCAGGGCCTCGCCGACCGCCGGGTGGACGAAGGCGGAGATGTCGCCGTCGAGGCGTGCCACTTCGCGCACCAGACTGGAGGAGATGAAGGAGTACTGCTCGGCGGGGGTGAGGAAAATGGTTTCGATGCCGGGATGTAGGCGCCGGTTCATGCTGGCAAGCTGGAACTCGTACTCGAAATCGGAGACCGCGCGCAAGCCGCGCAGGATGACCTTGGCGCCGACGCGATCGGCATAATCGATGAGCAGCCCGTCGAAGCTGCTCACCTCCACCCGCGGAATGCCGCTCAGCACCTGGCGCGCCAGATCCACCCGCTCCTCCAGGGAGAACAGCGGGCTCTTGCCGGAGCTGACCGCGGCGATGCCGACAATGAGCCGGTCGAACATGCGGGCACCCCGCTCCACCAGATCGGCATGACCGTTGGTCAGAGGATCGAAGGTACCGGGGTAGATGGCGATGAGTTCCATGGGTGACAGCGCTCGGCGACCGGTAGTTTCGGCCGGATTATGCTGTGAAGCCACAAGGCAAATCAAGGAAAGTCCCGGGCGATCCAGGCGGCTGGCACCCGCTCTCAGGCGGCTGGCCCGCCGAAACCGCGCAGCAGGCGATAGTCGACCTGACCGGCCCGGCCCTCGCGCCAGAGCCGCCAGCCTTCGGATACGCGCACGGTGAACCCAGCCTCGCCCTCCAGATAGAGCCAGCCATCGGGCTTGAGCCAGCCGCCGGCCAACAGGGCCTGACTAGCGGCGTCCAGCAATCCCTGGCCGAAGGGGGGATCGAGAAAGACGATGTCAAAGGGTTCAGCCGGCTGATGCAGCAAGGCCAGGGCATCGCCGGTATACAACCGCCAGCGCTGCGGCGGCACGCCCAGCCGCTCCAGATTGGCACGCAACTGGGCAGCGGCGCGGGGATCGCGTTCCACGAACAGCACCTCGGCGGCGTCCCGCGACAGCGCCTCCAGGCCCAACGCCCCGCTGCCGGCGAACAGGTCCAGACAACGCGCCCCCTGGATCACCGGCGCCAGCCAGTTGAACAAGGTCTCGCGCACCCGGTCCGGAGTCGGGCGCAGGCCGGCCACGTCCGGAAACGGCAGGCGCCGGCCGCGCCACCGCCCGGCGATGATGCGTACCTGGTTGCTGGCTCCGCTGCGTTTCGCGCTCATATCGTTGCCGCCGACATGGTTATGGCAGGCTGCATGATACGTTAGAATTTCAAGTTCGCGCCGCTCCGGCAATCAGTGTATCCACGGAATTCCTCATGGCTGATCCTAGCAACCCCGCCAACCCTTCGGAGCCCAAGAAGTCCAGCCTGATGGGCTTCTTCCGCCGCAAATTCGGCAAGGGCGAAAGTGCCGCCGAGACGCATGTTCCCGCCGCGGAGCCCGAGCGGCCCGTCATACCCGAAGCAGCGGCTGCGCCATCGGCGCGAGTCGCCGAGATCGCTCCCGCCGCGCCGCCGGTGCTCGAGCCCGAGCCTGCCGCGCCGGCCACAGCCAAGCCAGCCTTCTTCACCCGTCTGCGCGAGCGCCTGGCGCGCACTCGCAGCAGCCTCGTCGACGGACTGGCCGACCTGTTGCTGGGCAAGAAAACTATCGACGACGAGGTGTTGGAAGAGCTGGAAACGCGGCTGCTGCTGGCCGATGTCGGCGTGGAAGCCACCAGCCAGATCATCAACCGCCTCACCGAGCGGGTATCACGCAAGCAACTCAGTGACGTCGACGCCCTCATGGCTGCCCTGCGCGAGGAAATGCTGGCCTTGGTCGCCCCCTGCAGCCAGCCGCTGAGCATCCCGGCGACGATCCGGCCTTATGTCATCCTCATGGTGGGGGTCAACGGCGTGGGCAAGACCACCACCATCGGCAAGTTGGCCAAGCGTCTGCAGGAACAGGGTCATTCGGTGATGCTGGCAGCCGGCGACACCTTCCGTGCCGCCGCAGTGGAGCAATTGCAGGTATGGGGCGAACGCAACGGCGTGCCAGTGGTCGCCCAGAGCCAGGGCGCCGACGCCGCCTCGGTGATCTACGATGCGCTACAGGCGGCCAAGGCGCGTAATATCGATGTCCTCATCGCTGACACCGCTGGCCGCCTGCACACCCAAGCCAATCTCATGGAGGAGCTGAAGAAGATCAAGCGCGTACTGACCAAGCTGGACGAGCGCGCGCCCCACGAAGTGATGCTGGTGGTGGACGCCGGCACCGGCCAGAATGCCCTCAACCAGGCGCTACAGTTCCACCAGGCGGTAAGCCTGACCGGCATCACCCTGACCAAGCTGGATGGTACCGCCAAGGGTGGCATCCTGTTCGCCATCGCCAAGCGCTTGGGGGTGCCGATCCGTTTCATCGGCGTCGGCGAGAGCATCGAGGACCTGCGTCCCTTCGAGGCCGGCGAATTCGTCGCCGCTCTGCTCAACGGGGAACGTGGCTGAGCCGGTCAGACCATCATAGCGGGCGGGAACTCCCCCATTGTTTAGCACTCCTAGGACAGGAGTGCTAAACTTACATGCGTTATTCGCGAGGGGGACCGTACCCGATGACTAGCACAGCTCTGGTGCCGCAAACCATCAACCTGCCGCTGCCGGTGGACAGCATCGACCGCTACATTCAGGCGGTCAATGCGCTGCCGTCCTTGAGTGCCGAGGAAGAACAGGCTCTGGCGCGCCGTCTGCGCCTGCACAACGATCTGGCCGCGGCGCGGCAGTTGATCCTTTCCCACCTACGCTTCGTCGTGCACATCGCCCGCGGCTACACCGGCTACGGCCTGCCCTTGGGCGATCTCATCCAGGAGGGCAACATCGGTCTGATGAAGGCAGTGAAGCGCTTCGATCCCGATCACGGGGTGCGCCTGGTATCCTTCGCCGTGCACTGGATCCGCGCTGAGATCCACGAGTTCATCCTGCGCAACTGGCGCATCGTCAAGGTAGCCACCACCAAGGCCCAGCGCAAACTGTTCTTCAACCTGCGCAGTTCCAAGAAACGCTTGGGCTGGCTGAGCCGCGACGAGGCCAAAGCGGTGGCGGGGGATCTGGGGGTCAGCACCGACACCGTGCTGGAGATGGAGGAGCGCCTCAGCGGCCAGGATGTATCTTTCGATCCGCTGCCGGAGAGCGACGGCGACGAGCATGAGGGGCTGTCGCCGGTGGCCTATCTGGAGGACCACAGCGGCGATCCGGCCATAGTGCTGGAGCAGCAGGATTGGGAGGAGCAGTCGACCAGCCGCCTCGCCAAGGCGCTGCAGCACCTCGACCCACGCAGCCGCGACATCGTGGAGCGGCGCTGGCTCAGTGACGATAAACCCACCCTGCACGAACTGGCAGCAGAATACAGCGTCTCCGCCGAGCGCATCCGGCAATTGGAGAACAATGCCCTGAAGAAGCTGCGCGCGGCCCTGCCAGCCCCGACCTGAGGCGACGGCGCACAGAATCTGCTCCACGACCATCCCCGTCCCTTCGGTGAAACACCGGCAGGGGCGGGCGGCGGTCGCTAACCTGCTCGTCTGCCTGGCAGCAAAACGCAATTCCGTGCGCCCCCCAGAACACCGTGATGGAAAAGAACAGGGCAATAAAAAACCCCCGCCATTCCGGCGGGGGTTTGCAATAAGGCCCTGGCGGTGACCTACTTTCGCATGGGGAAGCCCCACACTATCATCGGCGCGGGTGCGTTTCACTGCCGAGTTCGGGATGGGATCGGGTGGTACCACACCGCTATGGCCGCCAGGAGAAGGGGTGGCGCGCTCGC
>DATLYF010000135.1:0-21186 GCA_035575095.1 Candidatus Competibacteraceae bacterium | reverse complement strand
TGTCCAGGGACAGCATGGGCAGCTCGTGGCGCACCTGGGCGAAGCTCTCCAGGGGCGCCCCGCCGACGCGCTGGGTGGGAGAATCGGGGGTGATCAGTTCGGGATGGGCCGCTTCCAGCTCGCGCAGCTCGCGCATCAGGCGGTCATACTCGACGTCCGGGATCACCGGGTCGTCGAGCACGTAGTAGCGGTGGTTGTGATATTCGATCTGCCGGCGCAGTTCCTCGACCCGGCCGCGGACGTGTACGATTTCGACCGCCGCGCCCGGGAGCGGCTGGAACTGCCGCCCGGCACACTGCTCGACTACGCCGTGGAGCCCAAGCTGGATGGCCTGGCGGTGAGCCTGCGCTACGAGCGCGGCGCGCTGGTGCGCGGCGCCACCCGCGGCGACGGGCTGACCGGCGAGGACATCACCGCCAACCTCCGGACCATCCCCATTATCCCCCTGCGCCTCAAGGGCTGCGGCTGGCCGCGGGTGCTGGAGGTGCGTGGCGAGGCCTTCATGCGCCGGCGCGACTTCGAGGCGCTCAACCAGCGTGCCCGCGAGCGCGGCGACAAGCCCTTTGCCAATCCACGCAACGCCGCCGCTGGCAGCCTGCGCCAGCTCGATCCCAGGATCACCGCCAGCCGCCGGCTGAGCTTCTATTCCTACGCCGTCGGGGTGGTGGAGGGCGGCGAGCTGCCCGGCCGCCATTCCCAGATCCTCGAACAGCTGGTCGAGTGGGGCTTGCCGGTTTGTCCGGAGCGCGACCTGGTGCGGGGTCCCGAGGGCTGCCTGAAGTACTACGCTCGCATCCAGGCCAAGCGCGAGCGGCTGCCCTACGACATCGACGGCGTGGTGTACAAGGTCGACCGCCTCGACCTGCAGCGCGAGCTGGGCTTTGTCGCCCGCGCCCCGCGCTGGGCGGTGGCCCACAAGTTCCCGGCCCAGGAAGAGCTGACCAAGGTCATCGGCATCGACGTGCAGGTCGGCCGCACCGGGGTGCTGACCCCGGTAGCGCGCCTCGAGCCGGTGTTCGTCGGTGGCGCCACCGTCACCAACGCCACCTTGCACAATGCTGATGAGGTGGCACGCAAGGATGTGCGGGTGGGCGATACCGTCATCGTGCGCCGCGCCGGCGACGTCATCCCCGAGGTGGTGGCGGTGGTGCGGGAGCGACGGCCTGCGGGCACGATGCCGTTTCAGATGCCCGACCACTGCCCGGTGTGCGGCTCCGAGGTGGAGCGGCCGACGGGCGAGGCGGTGGCGCGCTGCGTCGGCGGCTTGTTCTGCTCGGCCCAGCGCAAGGAGGCGCTGAAGCACTTCGCCAGCCGCCGCGCCATGGACATCGAGGGGCTGGGGGACAAGCTCATCGACCAGCTGGTCGAGCGCGGTCTGGTGCACAGCCCGGCCGATCTGTACCAGCTCGATCTGCCGACGCTGGCCGCTCTGGAGCGCATGGCGGAGAAGTCGGCGCAGAACCTGCTCGCTGCCCTGGAGCGCAGCAAGTCGACCACGCTGGCGCGCTTTCTCTACGCCCTGGGTATCCGCCAGGTAGGCGAGGCCACGGCGCTGGCGCTGGCCAACCACTTCGGCAGCCTGGAGGCGCTGATGGCGGCCGACGAGGCGACGTTGCAGCAAGTCCCGGATGTGGGACCGGTGGTGGCGGCCTCCATCCGCGCCTTCTTCCACGAGCCGCACAACCGCCAGGTGATCGCCGCCTTGCGCGCCGCCGGAGTGCACTGGCCCGAGGTGGCGGTGCGGCCGGCCGGCGAGCAGCCCCTGGCCGGCAAGACCTTCGTGCTTACCGGCACGCTCACCCGCATGAGCCGCGACCAGGCGACGGCGCGCTTGCAGGCCTTAGGGGCCAGGGTGGCGGGCAGCGTCTCCAGGAAGACCGACTTCGTGGTGGCCGGCCGCGAGGCCGGCTCCAAGCTTGCCAAGGCCCAGGAGCTGGGGGTGGCGGTGCTGGACGAGGCGGCATTCCTGAAGCTGCTGCAAGGCTGACGCGGGGGTTCGCTCACGCAGTCCGTACTGCTCTCAGCCGAATGCCGCCTCATCCCCCAGATCGGGTTCGCCGCAATGGCGCAGGATCGCCGCGCGGGCCGCGTCGCGCAGCTTGACGGCGGCCTGCCAGTCGTCGCCCGCCGGTTGCAGCGGCGCCTCGATGATGACCCGCAGCCGTCCGCGGCGCGGGAACCAGGAGCCGTCGCGCAGCATGGAGCGGGTGCCGCGAATGGTCACCGGTACCACCGCCAGCCCGGTCCGGGCAGCGACGACGAAGGCTCCCATGTGGAACGGCAGCAGGCCCGGCATGCGGGCAAAAGTGCCTTCGGGAAAGAAGGCCAGCGAACGCCCGCTGCAGGCGATCTGCACCAGCTTTTGCGCCTCGTCGGCACACTGGCGCGGATCGAAGCGCTCTACGAACACCGTCCCCAGGCGCTCCAGCAGCAACCGTACCGGCCAGCGCTCAGCCAGCTCCCGCTTGGCGGTATAGCTGAAGCCCCGCGGGATGGCGGCGGTGAGGACGAAGATATCCAGATAGCTGGCATGATTGGCCACCAGCACGCAGGGGCCGGGCGGCAACTGGTCCAGGCCCTGGATATCCAGCTTCGTGCCGGTGCAACGGCGCAGCCCGCGGGCTATCCAGCGGCAGACGGCCCAGCGCCGCTCGGTACCGGGCAGCACCGCGACCAGGACCCAGGCCAGGGTGATCAGCGCCCCGAACGTGAGCCAGGCATAGCCGGCGAAGAGAGAGTCGCGACTGCGCCATAGCAGCTGGCGCAACTGCGGCCAGACGCTGCCCACGGCCAGGCGTGCCAGTTGCCACCACACCGCCCGTCCGCCGCGGCCGAGGGCGCCGTGCTGGTAGAGCTCACGGATGGCCGCGCGGCGGATCTTGCCGCTGGAGGTCTTGAGCACGCTGTGGGGCGGAACCCAGACCACCTCGTCCGGCGGCAGTGCCACCAGGCTCACGGTCACCTCGCGGATATGGCGCTCCATGGCCGCCAGCTTCTCGGGCTGGGTCTCGCGGGTCTCGGCTACCACCACCAGGCGCTCGGTGCCGGAGCGGGGATCGGCGCTGCCAAACGCCGCGACACAGCCCTTGCGTACCCCTTCGATCTCGCCGATGGCCTGTTCCAGTTCCTGCGGGTGGATGTTGCGACCGCCGTGGATGATGACGTCCTTGACCCGCCCCGTCGGATAGAGCTCCCCGCCGCTGATGTAGGCCCGATCGCCGGAGTCCAGCCAGGCGCCGTGGAACAGCTTGCGGGTCGCCTCCGGGTTGTGCAGATAGCCGCTGGTGGCTGATGGCCCCTGGAACTCCAGGCGGCCCTCCTGGCGTTCCGGCAGCTCGCGGCCGGCCTCGTCGACAATGCGCAGCTGATGGCCACGCAAGGGTTGGCCGCAGCCGACCACCTCCAGGACGTTGGGATCGTCCGCGGCGACGGGCAGGGCCAGCCCGGAGCGCATGAAGACCTCGCGATGGATGCGATCGATGTGCAAGCCCTGGCCTGGTCGCGGCAAGGTCAGGCCGAGCGCGCACTCGGCCAGACCGTAGACCGGGGTCAGGGCCGCGGGCTGTAGGCCGTAGCGGGCGAAGCGCTGGGCGAAGCGCTGCATGGTGAGCGGGCTGACCGGCTCGGCGCCGTTGACCGCCAGGCGCCACGAACTCAGGTCCAGCCCGTGCAGGTCGGCATCGGCGATGCGCAGGCACAGCTCGTAGGCGAAGTTGGGCGCTGCTGACAGGGTGCCCCGATGCTGATGGATGGCCCACAGCCAGCGTGCCGGCCGGGCCAGGAAACTCAGCGGGGACATCAATACCAGGGGCAGGCCGTAGTACAGGCTGCCCAGGGCGGCGCCGATCAGCCCCATGTCGTGGTACAGCGGCAGCCAGCTGACGAACACGTCACGGGGCGAGGCCTCCAGGCGCTCGCCCATGGCACGCAAATTGGCCAGCAAATTGGCGTGGGTCAGGATGACACCCTTGGGATCGCCGGTACTGCCCGAGGTGTACTGCAGGAAGGCGATATCCTGCCCGCGTAGCGATGGGCAGGCCGCGTGATCCGCTGCATTGGTCAGGTCCTCCACCGTCACCACGTGGCGCAGCCCGTCGACGTGGGCGCGCAGCAGGCGGGCGAAGGGCCGGGCCTCGGTGACTGTGATCAGCATGCGGGTGCGGGCATTGCGCAGGATGCCGACATGGCGGCGTAGATGCTCTTCGAGCTGAGCGGGACGCAGCGGCGGGTAGATCGGCACCGGCACGCCGCCGGCCTGGAGGATGCCGAAAAAGCTGAAGAAATAGCCGCGACCGGTGGGGAGCATGATGGCTACCGCCTGGCCTGGCTCCAGACCGCGCCCCAGCAGTCCTCCAGCCACCGCCCGCGCCCCTTGCTGCAAGGCGGCGTAGCTGAGTTCCTCGGCCCGCTCGGGGGTTTCGTAGAGATGCAGATAGGTGCGATTCGGCTCGGCCTGGACCCGCCACTCCAGCACCTCCAGCAGGGTGGTGGCGTGAGTGGGTGTGCCGTGCGCGGCCGATGGCGCCAACGGCGCTGGCATCGGCAGGGGGGCGGAGCGGGCCATGCCCTGGGCGGCCAGCACCAGCCGCAGCAGATCGCGCGGCGTCTCCGCCAGCAGCGCCTCGTCACCGAGGCGGACATCACAGGCACGCTCCAGGCGGACCACCAGCTCGGCCCGCCCCAGGCTGTCCAGACCCAGATCGCGGTCCAGGGCGCTGTCCAGGGTCGGGGACGGGGCGGCATACCCCGACTCTTTGAGCAGTTCGGTTGTAGTCCGCAGCAGTAGCTGGGCCGTTGCCTCAGCGGCGGAGCAAGCGGTTTCGGCCGGCATGGTGGGCATGGCAAGCCCCCCCTGATGCGGTTGGCTGTTGCATTATACCCTTCCGCTTGCTGTCCAAGTATGGCGAGAACCGGGTGGCAGGGACGCTGTCTTATGGCCGCCCGCGCATCTGTTCCGGAGGAGGGGGATGCGCTACTACGCAGGGGGGATTGCCATGAACAGCCCGTTACGCAGCCTGTTGAAAACTACGGTGCTGATCCTGCTGCTGGGCGGTGCCAGTGCCCAGGCGGTCGATACCCTGACCATTGCGGTCGTCGGCCCCAAGTCCGGACCGGGCAGCCCGTTCGGTGAGATGGAGTTCAACGGCGCCCGTATGGCCGCCGAGCGCATCAATGCCCAGGGCGGCGGCGCCGGTGGACGCATGCTGCGTATCCTGGAGATCGACGATGCTTGCGATCCCAAGCAGGTCCAGCTTACCGCTAACCTGGTGATCAACCAGGGCATCGACTTCGTCGTGGGGCATCTGTGCTCCGGGGCCATCCAGCTGGCGGCGAGCATCTACGAGGACGAGGGCGTGCTGCTGATCACCCCGGCGGCTACCAGCCCCGTGCTCACCACCCGAGGTTACCGCATGATCTTCCGTACCATCGGCTCGGACAGCCAGCAGGGCCAGGTCGCCGGCGAATACATCGCCGAGCGGGTCAAGCCCAAGGTGATGGCGGTGATCCACGACAAGCAGAGCTATGGCCAGGGCATCGCCGAGCAGGTGCGCCGGACCGTGGAGGCGCGCGGCGTCAAGGTGGCACTGTTCGAGGGGGTGATCAAGGGCCTCACCGATTTCTCCCCTCTGCTCGAGCGCTTGCGCAAGACCGGAGTGGATTTCGTCTACTACGGCGGCGACTCGCCGGAACTGGGACGGCTACTGCGTCAGGCCAGGGAGCAGGGCCTGCAAATGCGCTGGATGGCGCCGGAAGGGGCGGGTAACAAGGACCTCTGTGCCATCGCCGGTGATGCCTGTGATGGATTGCTGGTGACCCTGCCCGCCGATTTTGCCCAGGACCCGGCTAACGCCGAACTGGTAGCCGCCTTCAAGGCCCGCAACCAGGACCCGAGCGGGCCGCTGGTGCTGCCTACTTACGCCGCCGTGCAGCTCATCGCCGAGAGCGTCACCGCCACCGGCAGCCGCGATCCGCGGGTGATCGCCGAGCATTTGCGCAAGAGCACCTTCAAGACCCCTATCGGCGAGGTGGTCTATCAGGACAACGGCGATCTCAAGAACTTCCGCTTCGCCGTGTACCAGTGGCACAAAGACGGCAGCCGCAGCCTGGTGCAGTGAGAGGCGGGCGCTCGACCTATCAATGGCGACGGTAGAGGGGATCGGCCGCCATCCGGGTCAGCGTGCCTTCCTCCTGCCAGTCGAAGCGCACTGCGCTGCCGTCGCGGAAGCGGCAGTCGTAGCGCAGATAGTGCCAGCCGCGCAGGTCACGGTATAGGCCGACGCCGTACAGCCGGCCGTGGCCATCGCTATCGCGCTCGAGCCGCGCCGGGGCGTAGCCGTGCAGCATATAGCCGGGATCGGCCACCAGTTGCACCCGGTCGATGCCGGCGTGACGACTGTGCAGGGCCGACAGAGCATGCGGCGCGCACAGGCGCTGCGCCTGCTGCAGGGACGTATAGGGTGGGGTCATGGGCAGCACCGGCGGCGGCGTGGTCGTCACCAGCGGCGTAGCCGGCCTGGCCGGAGCCGGCTCGATCCTGGCCGGCTTGGCCGATGGCGCGGTACCGTTGGCGAAGGCCGGGGCAGTGAGCAGGATGGAGAGCAGGGCGGCGGAGCCCAGGGGCGTCATGCGCATAGCGGTCCCTCTTGATGTTGTCGTCGGCAGCCCATTCTAACCTGCAGCCAGGCCGATCACGCCCTGGGCCGCCAGGCGCTCGATGGCTGCCTCGTCGTAACCGGCCTCGCGCAGGATCGCCGCGCTGTCGGCACCGGGGGCGGGGGGCGGGTGCCGTTCGGCGCAGGCATAGTCGCTGAACCGCAGCGGGAAGCCCGGGCGCAGCCGGCCCGCGGCGTCCTCCCCGATCAGGCCGCGCGCCCGGAACTGGGGGTGTTCCAGGCTCTCGGTCATGCTCAGCACCGGCGTCACGCAGCAGTCGGCGGCGGCGAACAGCGCCGCCCACTCGGCCTGGCTGCGGTGAGCGAACAGCGCCGCTAGCTCGGCGCGGGCGGCGGGATCGAACTGGCGCGGCTCCAGCTCGGGATGCCCCAGTACCCGGCAGCACTCGGCCCAAAACTTGGGCTCCAGCGCCGCCACCGCCATGTATCGGCCATCGGCCGTAGGGTAGACGGCGTAACAGGGATAGCCGCCGGTCAGCAGGTCGGCGCCGCGCGCTGCGCTGCTGCCGCCGAGCAAGGCGATCAGGGGGAACAGATTGTGGGCCAGGACGCAGTCGGCCATGGCCACGTCGACGAAACGGCCGGTGCCATGGGTGCGGGCGTCGATGACTGCGGCCAGGATGCCCATCACCGCGCTCAGGCTGCCACCGAGCAGGTCGCCGATCTGCAGGTTGGGGATGGCCGGCGGGCCGCCCTCCGCGCCGATCTGCTCTAGCACGCCGCTGACGGCGATGTAGTTGAGGTCGTGACCGGCCCGCTCGCGCCACGGGCCGCTCTGGCCGTAGCCAGTGATGGCGCAGTAGACCAGCCGCGGGTTGACCGCCCTCAGGGTCGGATAGCCCACGCCCAGGCGTTCCATCACGCCGGGGCGGAAGCCCTCCACCACCACGTCCGCGCCCTTGGCCAGTTCCAGGAACAGCTCGCATCCGGCGGGTTTCTTGAGATCCAGGCGCAGGCTGCGCTTGTTGCGGTTGCACAGGTGGAACAGCCAGGCCGTGCCGTCGGGCGCGCGCGGGCCGAGGCCGCGAGCATAGTCACCGGTGCCGGTGTCCTCGATCTTGATCACCTCGGCACCGAGGTCAGCTAGATGCTGGGTCGCCAGCGGGCCGGGCAGCAGCCGGCTGAGATCGAGCACGCGCAGATCGGCCAGAGGGGCGGGACGGCTCATCGGATAGGCTCCACGGACGGTGGGATGGGACAGCATCGCGGCGGCCGCGTAGTGTCGCCGGACGACGATGCACGTTATTCTAGCGGGCGCCATGATGGAGCGGATACGAGTGCCGACAAGGTGGCGGCGGCTGGGCGTGCTGGCCGTGCTGCCGCTGGCCGCCTTGCTGCTGGTGCTGAGTTGCGACGCCTGGATCGAGAGCGCCTGCGCCGGCGCCTGCTACGATGACCTCGAGGCGCTGCCGGTGCGCAGCGTCGGGTTGCTGCTGGGCACCAGCAAGTATCTGCCGGGCGGGCGGCGCAACCTCTACTATCAGTACCGCATCGACGCCGCCGAGCGGCTGTACAAGGCCGGCAAGGTGCAGTACCTGCTGGTCAGCGGCGACAACCGCCATATCAGCTACGACGAGGCCACTACCCTGCGCAAGGACCTGATCGCCCGCGGCATTCCCCCCGAGCGCATCTACCGCGACTACGCCGGCTTCCGCACCCTGGACTCGGTGATCCGGGCCAGCGAGGTGTTCGGTCAGCGCGATTTCATCGTCATCTCCCAGCGCTTCCACAACGCCCGTGCCCTCTACATCGCCCACCGCAACGGCCTGGACGAGGTGATCGCCTTCGACGCCCGGGACGTGGACCTGTACTACGGCTTCAAGACTCGCTTGCGGGAATTGCTGGCGCGGGTGGCGGCAGTGCTGGACGTGGAATTGCTCGGCGCTGCACCCAAGTTCCTCGGGCCGCGCATCGAGATCGGGGTGGCACCACCCACCTGAAGCTCACTCCCTGGCCGTCTCCGTGACCTGCTCGCCGGTGTAAAACTGCGGCCACTCGCGCTTGACCACCTCGCCGTCGCTGGCCAGAGCGTGGCAGGTGTCGAGGAAGCGCGGCGGACGCTTGGAGCGGGCTGCAGCCTCGTCCTCGCGGCTGCGGGAATGGAGGGTCTGAATGGCGGTGGTGGCCACCGGCCCGAGCAGTTCGGTGAGGTGAGTGCAACCCTGGACCCCGGCGAACAGCTCCTTCACCTTGCGGTTCCAGCCCGGTGCGATACGCAGCCCCACCAGCTTGCGGTAGCGTTCGCTGATGCGCGGGCAGACGGCGAAGGGGGCATGATCGGTGCTGGCCTCGGCGTCGACCACGGTGAGGTGGTCGTCCAGGGTCAGGCGCAGCCACATGCCGTGCAGCGGCTCACCGGCCGAGATCCAGCCGCCGCGATCTTGGTTGGGGAAGCCGTAGCTCTTGACGTCGGTCATCTGTCCTTCGATGTCCCACAGCCCGTCGGCGCGTCGGTAGCCCCGGCAGATCACGGTACGGGTGTGCAGCAGCTCGCGCGGGCTGTTGGGTTTGGACAAGGGCATGGCGGTCTCCGCGGTTCAGTCGAAGAAGGTGCCGTCCAGGATCTTCTCCTGGCGCTCTTCCACGGCCCTGAGCACCTGGCGCTTCTGCTCGGCGCTCATGTGCCACCACTGGGCGATCTCGTCCAGGGAGCGGAAGCAGCCATCGCAGAGATCGGTCTGTGAGTTCATCAGGCATACCCCGATGCAAGGAGAGTCGGGTTCCAGGGCGTGGTCGCAGCTCATATTCGGACAAAGGACAACGGATGGGTGGACCCGAGCACTATACTGCAGTGCAGCAGAGGATGCCAGATAACCCAGTCGGGAGCAGGGAAAATGCGCTTCATACGACGCTGCACGGCAATCCCGGTACGGGCGGGGGAGTTTGTCTCCGTTCTCGCAGCGCTCGGCTATCCATGCCTTGCTTGCGGCCACGGCGCCGGGTTGCGGCTCCTGCCTCCACCGAGCGTCGAGGCCACTACACCGAACACCTCCGCCCCGTACATACCCCGGATATAGGCAGACGGATCGATCGATGAATAGGGTCAGCCCCTGCCGGCCAGCGCCCGCGCCACCTTGGAGCCGCTCGGCCGGCCCAGGAACTCGGAGATGAAGTGCCCGGCCGCGGCCAGCTTCTCCAGATCCACCCCAGTCTCGATGCCGAGGCCGTTCAGCAGGTACAGCACGTCCTCGCTGGCCACGTTGCCCGATGCCCCCTTGGCGTAGGGACAGCCGCCCAGGCCGGCCACCGAGCTGTCGATCACAGCGATGCCCTCACCGAGCACCGCATAGAGATTGGCCAGGGCCTGGCCGTAGGTGTCGTGGAAGTGGGCGGCGAGCCGCTCGATCGGTACCCGCTCGGCCACGGCGCGCACCATGGCGCGGGCCTGCTCCGGGGTGCCGACGCCGATGGTGTCGCCGAGCGAGATCTCGTAGCAGCCCATCGCGTATAGCCTGGCCGCTACCTCGGCCACGGCTGTAGGGGCGATCGCGCCCTCGTAGGGGCAGCCGAGGACGCAGGAGACGTAGCCGCGCACCCGCACGCCGTGGGCGCGGGCCGCCTCCAGCACCGGCGCGAAGCGCTCCAGGCTCTCGGCGATGGAGCAGTTGATGTTGCGCTGGGAGAAGCTTTCGCTGGCGGCGGCGAACACCGCCACCTCCTCGGCGCCCGCGGCCAGGGCGGCCTCGAAGCCCTTGAGGTTGGGGGTAAGCACCGGATAGCTCACCCCGGGCTTGCGGGCTATGCCGGCCATGACCGCGGCGGCGTCGGCCATCTGCGGCACCCACTTGGGGGAGACGAAGCTGGTGGCCTCGATCACCGGCAGGCCGGTGGCAGACAGGCGGTTGATGAGCTCGATCTTGACCGCTGTGGGGACGGTGACCTTGTCGTTCTGCAGGCCGTCGCGAGGACCGACCTCGACCATCTTCACATAGCGGGGTAGGGACATGGCACGACTCCTCTCAATCCGCGTCACGGATTACTAGCAACTCCACCCCTTCCTGCACCTGGTCGCCGACCCTGTAGTTCAGTCGCTCCACCCTGCCGGCGCGGGGCGCGGCGATGGTGTGCTCCATCTTCATCGCCTCCAGGATCATCAGCGGCGCGCCTTTGTCCACCGTGTCTCCCTGCTGCACCAGCACGGCAATGATGCTGCCCGGCATGGGCGCGTTCAGACTGCCGCTCTCCACCCCGGCCTCCATGGCGGCGGCCAGCGGATTGTACAGGCTCAAGGTGTAGGCGCGGCCCTGGTAGAACAGGGTGAACTCCTCGCCGCGCCGCACCAGGGTGGCGCCGAACTGGTGGCCGTCCAGCTCGGCGTGCAGCCGGCCCGTCTCGTCCAGCCGGCCGCGCACCTCGCGCACACCGCCGGGCAGTTCCATGCGGTAGTGCTCGGGGCGGTAATGCGCCACCACGGTGTATTCGTGCTCGCCCTCGCGAAAGCGCAGGGTATGGTGATTGTCGTCATTGAGCCGCCAGCCGCTGCAGCTATGCCAGGGCGACCAGGGATCGGCACTGGTTCGCAACCGCTGTGCGGTCTCGCGCTCGACGCGCAAGAGCTCACCCAGGGCGGCCAACGCCAGCACTTCATCGGAGAGCGGCGGGCGCGGCGGGAACAGCGCCTCGCGATGCTCGGCGATGAAGCCGGTGTGCACCTGCCCGGCAGCGAAGGCCGGATGGGCGGCCAGCGCCGCAAGGAAGCGCAGGTTGGTGGCCAGCCCGACGATCTGGTACTCGGCCAGCGCCACGCGCAGCCGCGCCAGCGCCCGGGCGCGGTCCTCGTCCCAGACGATGAGTTTGGCGATCATCGGGTCATAGTACTGGCTGACCTCGTCGCCCTGGCGCACGCCGGCATCCACCCGCACGTGGCGCGACTCGACCGGCGCCCTGAGGTGGACCAGGCGGCCGATGGCGGGGAGGAAGTCGCGGTCCGGGTCTTCGGCATAGATCCGGGCCTCGAAGGCATGACCGTGGATGCGCAACTGCTCCTGGCGCAGCGGTAGCGGCTGGCCGGCGGCGACGCGCAACTGCCATTCGACCAGGTCCTGGCCAGTGATCATCTCGGTGACCGGGTGCTCGACCTGCAGCCGGGTGTTCATTTCCATGAAGTAGAAGGTACCGTCCTGGTCAGCGATGAACTCCACCGTGCCGGCGCCGCGGTAGCCGATGGCCCGCGCCGCAGCGCAGGCCGCCTCGCCCATCTGCCGGCGGCGCTCCGCGCTCATGCCCGGGGCGGGGGCCTCCTCCAGCACCTTCTGGTGGCGACGCTGCACCGAGCAGTCGCGCTCGAACAGGTAGAGCACATCGCCGTGGCCGTCGGCGAACACCTGCACCTCGATGTGGCGCGGGCGGCTCAGGTACTTCTCGATCAGCACGTGATCATCGCCGAAGGCCGACAGCGCCTCGCGTTTGGCCGAGGCAATGCCCTCGGCGAGCAGCTCGGGGGATTCCACCACGCGCATGCCCTTGCCGCCGCCGCCGGCGCTAGCCTTGATCAGTACTGGATAGCCGATGCGCTCGGCCTCGGCGGTGAGCAGCTCCAGTTCCTGGCGCGCGCCGTGGTAGCCCGGCACCAGCGGCACTCCGGCAGTCTCCATGAGCTGCTTAGCGGCGCTCTTCGAGCCCATGGCGCGGATGGCCGCCGCCGGCGGGCCAATGAAGACGATGCCGGCGCGCTCGCAGCTTTCGGCGAACTCGGCATTCTCGGAGAGGAAGCCGTAGCCGGGATGGATGGCCTGGGCGCCGCTCCTGAGGGCGATGTCGATGATCAGTTCGCCGCGCAGGTAGCTGTCGCGCGCCGGCGCCGGGCCGAGCCGCCAGGCCTCATCGCAGGCGGCGACGTGGGCGGCGTGGCGGTCGGCGTCGGAGTACACCGCCACGGTGCGGATGCCCAGGCGGCGGCAGGTGCGGGCCACGCGGCAGGCGATCTCGCCGCGATTGGCGATGAGGATCTTGTCGAACATGGATCAGTCCTCGGTCCAGGCCGGTTTGCGCTTCTCCAGGAAGGCGGCGATGCCCTCACGGCCCTCGGCGCTGGCGCGTCGCTCGGCGATGCGCCGCGCGGTGTCCGCGATCTGCTCGGCGCCGAACGGAGTGCGGGCCACGAACTGGGCCAGGCGCTTGGCCTCGACCATGGCCGCGGGGCCGTTGCCGAGCAGGGTATCGAGCAGGTCAGCAACGGCGCCGTCCAACTCGACGGGCGCCACCACCTGGTGTACCAGGCCGATGCGCAGCGCCTCGCGGGCGTCGAAGCGCTCGGCGCTGACGAAGTAGCGGCGCGCCTGGCGCTCGCCGATGGCGCGCACCACGTAGGGGCTGATCACCGCCGGGATCAGCCCGAGCCGCACCTCGGATAGGCAGAAGCTGGCGCTGTCGGCGGCGATGGCGATGTCGCAGCAGGCCACCAGGCCCACGCCGCCGCCGAAGGCCGCGCCCTGCACCCGGGCCACGGTGGGCTTGGCCAGGGTATCCAGGGTGTACATCAGCTTCGCCAGCGCCCGGGCATCGTCCAGATTTTGCTCGAAGCTGTAGCCGGCCATGCGCTTCATCCAATTGAGGTCGGCGCCGGCGGAGAAGCTGCGGCCAGCGGCCGCCAGCACCACGGCGCGCACTGCCGGGTCGGCATCGAGGCGCTGGAGCTCGAGGGTGAGCTCGGTGATCAGGGCATCGTCGAAGGCATTGTGCAGTTCCGGACGGTTGAGGGTGAGGGTGGCGATGCCCTTCTCGGTCTGGCTGAGTATGCTCATGGTGCCTTCCTTACATGCGGAACACGCCGAAATCGGTGCGCTCGATCGGTGCATTGAGGCTGGCGGAGATGGCCAGTCCCAGCACCATGCGCGTGTCGGCCGGATCGATCACCCCGTCGTCCCACAGTCGCGCCGAGGCGTAATAGGGATGGCCTTGGGTCTCGTACTGCTGGCGGATGGGGGCCTTGAAGGCTTCCTCTTCCTCGGCACTCCAGCGGCCGCCCTTGCGCTCGATGCCCTCGCGCTTGACCTGGGCCAGCACGCCAGCCGCCTGCTCGCCGCCCATCACCGAGATGCGGGCATTGGGCCACATCCACAAAAAGCGCGGGCTGTAGGCGCGGCCGCACATGCCGTAGTTGCCGGCGCCGAAGCTGCCGCCGATGAGCACGGTGAACTTGGGCACCCGGGCACAGGCCACGGCGGTCACCATCTTCGCCCCGTCCTTGGCGATACCGCCGGACTCGTACTTGCGTCCCACCATGAAGCCGGTGATGTTCTGCAAAAACACCAGGGGGATGCCACGCTGGCAGCACAGCTCGACGAAGTGGGCGCCTTTCAGCGCCGATTCCGAGAACAGCACGCCATTGTTGGCTACGATCCCGAGCGGATAGCCGAAGATGTGGGCGAAGCCACAGACCAGCGTGGTGCCGTACAGCGCCTTGAATTCGTTGAACTCGGAGCCGTCCACCAGGCGGGCGATGACCTCGCGCACGTCGTAGGGTTTGCGCGTGTCGGCGGGGATGACGCCATGCAGTTCGGCCGGGTCGTAGAGCGGCGGGCGCGGCTCGCGCAGTTCGAGCCGGGTTTGCTTGACCCGATTGAGATTGGCCACGATCCTGCGCGCCAACCCCAGGGCGTGGGCGTCGTTCATGGCGTAATGGTCGGTGACGCCGGAGGTGCGGCAATGCACGTCGGCACCGCCCAACTCCTCGGCCGAGACCACCTCGCCGGTGGCCGCCTTCACCAGCGGCGGGCCACCGAGGAAGATGGTGCCCTGGTTGCGCACGATGATGGATTCGTCGGCCATGGCCGGCACGTAGGCGCCGCCGGCGGTGCAGGAACCCATGACCACGGCGATCTGCGGGATGCCCTTGGCCGACATATTGGCCTGGTTGTAGAAGATGCGGCCGAAGTGGTCGCGGTCGGGAAACACCTCGTCCTGGTTGGGCAGGTTGGCGCCACCGGAGTCCACCAGGTAGATGCAGGGTAGATGGTTCTGCTCGGCGATCTCCTGGGCGCGCAAGTGTTTCTTGACGGTCATCGGGTAGTAGGTGCCGCCTTTCACCGTGGCGTCGTTGACCACGATCATGCATTCCTGCCCGGCCACCCGGCCGATGCCGGTGATGATGCCGGCGGCAGGCACTTCGTCCTCGTACATGCCGTGGGCGGCGAGCTGGGACAGTTCCAGGAACGGCGAGCCGACATCGAGCAGGGTGCGGATGCGCTCACGCGGCAGCAGCTTGCCTCGTGCGGTGTGGCGTTTGCGCGCCTCCTCGCCGCCGCCCAGCTTGATGCGCGTCACCTGGGCGCGCAGGTCGTCGACCAAAGCGCCCATCACCTCGGCGTTGTGGCGGAATTCCTCGGCGCGCGGGTTGAGCTTGGACTTGAGGGTGTTCATCGGCTCGTCTCCGTCACCTGTTCAGCCTGCTAGCGCCCGCCCGATGATGATGCGCTGCACATCCGAGGTGCCCTCGTAGATCTGGCACACGCGCACGTCGCGGTAGATGCGCTCCACCGGGTAGTCCCGGAGATAACCATAGCCGCCGTGGATCTGGATGGCGTCGGAGCAGACCCGCTCGGCCATCTCCGAGGCGTAGAGCTTGGCCATGGCCGCCTCCTTGAGGCAGGGAGTGCCGGCATCCTTGAGGCTGGCGGCATGCCACACCAGTTGCCGGGCGGCTTCGATGCGGGTGGCCATATCGGCCAGGCGGAAGTTCACCGCCTGGTGCTCGAAGATCGGCTTGCCGAAGCTCTGCCGCTCCTTAGCGTAGGCGAGTGCGGCTTCGAAGGCGGCGCGGGCCATGCCTACGCACTGGGCGGCGATGCCGATGCGCCCGCCCTCCAGGTTGGCGAGCGCGATGCGGTAGCCGTCGCCCTCCTGGCCCAAGCGCTGAGCGGCCGGCACGCGGCAGTCCTCGAACACGATCTGGGCAGTGTCGGAGGCGTGCTGGCCGAGCTTCTCCTCGACCCGGGTGACGATATAGCCGGGGGTATCGGTGGGTACGATGAAGGCGGAGATGCCCTTCTTGCCGGCGGCCGGGTCGGTGACGGCGAAGACGATGGCCACGTCGCCGTTCTTGCCGGAGGTGATGAACTGCTTGGTGCCGTTGAGCACGTAGTCGTTGCCTGCGCGCACCGCGCGGGTGCGGATGGCGCCGGCATCACTGCCGACGTGGGGCTCGGTGAGGGCGAACACGCCGAGCTTCTCGCCGCGCGCCATGGGCTTGAGGAAAGTCTCTTTCTGCCAGGCGTCGCCGAAGGCGAGGATCGGGCCGCAGCCCACCGAGTTGTGCACGCTGAGGATGGTGGAGCAAGCGCCGTCGCCGGCGGCGATCTCCTCCAGGGTCAGGGCCAGGGCCAAATAGCCGGCATGGGTGCCGCCCCATTGCTCGGGCACGATCATGCCCATCAGCCCCAGCTCGGCCATCTGCCGCAAGGCCGCGCGGGGGAATTCGGAGTCGCGGTCCCAGCGTGCCGCATGCGGGGCGAGCTGAGCCTGGGCGAAGTCGCGCACCATGTCGCGGATCATGCGCTGTTCGTCGCTGAGGATCATGTCGCGGCTACCTCATGATGGATAGGGGGCCGGCGGGGAGGGGCCGGCAGAGTGTCGTTCGACAGCGTTACGGGCGCTCCACCGCCACGGCCGTGGCTTCGCCGCCGCCGATGCACAGCGCGGCCACGCCGCGGTGCAGATCGTACTTCTCCAGGGCGGCCAGCAGCGTGGCCAGGATGCGCGCCCCGCTGGCGCCGATCGGATGACCCAAGGCGCAGGCGCCGCCGTGGACATTAACCTTATCGGCGGGCAGGTCCAGCTCCTTCATGGCGGCCATGGTGACCACGGCGAAGGCCTCGTTGATCTCGTACAGGTCCACGTCGTGGGCCGACCAGTTGGCCTTCTCCAGCACTTTGCGCATGGCGCCCACCGGGGCGGTGGTGAACCAGGCCGGCTCCTGGGCGTGGGTGGCGTGACCGCGGATCACCGCCAGCGGCTTGAGGCCGCGGCGTGTGGCCTCGGAGCGGCGCATCAGCACCAGTGCCGCGGCGCCATCGGAGATGGAGCTGGAGTTGGCCGGGGTCACCGTGCCGTCCTTGCGGAACGCCGGCTTGAGGGTGGGAATCTTGTCCACATTGGCAGTGAAGGGCTGCTCGTCCCGAGCGATCACGGTCTCGCCCTTGCGCCCGCTGACGGTGACCGGGACGATCTCGCGGGCGAAGCTGCCGTCTTCGTTGGCGGTTCGGGCGCGGGTCAGGGAACGGATGGCGAATTCATCCTGGGCCTTGCGGCTGAAGCCATAGTGGGCGGCGCAGTCCTCGGCGAAGGTACCCATCAGTCGGCCCTTGTCGTAGGCATCCTCCAGGCCGTCCAGGAACATGTGATCGAGCACCTGGCCGTGGCCCAGGCGGTAGCCGGCGCGGGCCTTGGGCAGCAGATACGGCGTATTGGTCATGGATTCCATGCCGCCCGCCACCATCACCTGGTTGGTGCCGGCGACGAGCAGGTCGTGGGCCAGCATCACCGCCTTCATCCCTGAGCCACACATCTTGTTCACCGTGGTGCAACCGGCGGCCAGCGGCAGTCCGGCGCCCAGGCTGGCTTGCCGGGCCGGGGCCTGGCCCTGGCCGGCAGGCAGCACGCAGCCCATGATGACCTCTTCTACGTCCTCGGGCCGGATGCCGGCGCGCTCCACGGCGGCGCGGATGGCGGCGGCGCCGAGCTGGGGCGCGGCAAGACTCTGGAACACGCCCTGAAAGCCGCCGATGGCGGTGCGGGCATAGCTGACGATGACGATAGGATCGATGTTCATGTCGATTCTCCGCAGGATCTTAGAGTTTCTCCGCCACCAGCACCTTGCCGGTCGCCTCCACCAGGGTGCGGCCTTGGGTGTCGCTGATGCGCCCGATCAGGGAGACGATGGCGCCGGCCAGGCGTGGCTTGGCCTCCACCGCGGTGACCTCCCAGCTTAGCTCCAGGGGCTCACCGGCCTGCACCGGGGCGCGCAAGCCGAAGGCGAACTCCAGGCCCAGCGCCGCCGGTGCCCGGCGCGAGAAGTGATCGGCGGCCAGGCCCATGAGCAGAGCGGTGTAGTGGGTGCCGCTGGCGATGATGCCGCCAAAACGTGTCGTTTCGGCAAATTCGCGGTCGTGATGCAGGGGGTTGCTGTCGCCGGTGAGTCGGGCGAATTGGGCAATGCCATGCTCGTCCAAGGTCAGGTGGCGGCTGAAGCGTTCACCCGGCTGTGCGTACATGGTGCCTCCTGCCGTTCAGGCCGTCTCGGCGAACAGCTCGCGGCCGATCAGCATGCGCCGGATCTCGCTGGTGCCGGCGCCGATCTCGTAGAGCTTGGCATCGCGCAGCAGCCGCCCGGTGGGGTAGTCGTTGATGTAGCCGTTGCCGCCCAGACATTGGATCGCCTCCAGAGCCATCCAGGTGGCCTTCTCGGCGGCGTAGAGGATGGCGCCGGCGGCGTCCTTGCGCGTGGTCTCGCCGCGGTCGCAGGCGCTGCCCACGGCATAGACGTAGGCGCGACAGGCGCTCCAGGTGGTATACATGTCGGCCAGCTTGCCCTGCATGAGCTGGAACTCGCCGATCGGCTGGCCGAACTGCTTGCGTTCGTGGACGTAGGGGATGACCACGTCCATGCAGGCCGCCATGATGCCCAGCGGACCGCCGGAGAGCACGGCACGCTCGTAGTCCAAGCCAGACATGAGCACGCGCACGCCGCCGTTGACCTGGCCGAGCACGTTCTCCTCCGGCACCTCGCAGTCCTGGAACACCAGCTCGCCGGTGTTGGAGCCGCGCATGCCCAGCTTGTCCAGCTTCTGTGCCACCGAGAAGCCTTTGTAGCCCTTTTCGATGAGGAAGGCGGTAATGCCCTTGGGGCCGGCGTCGGGCGCGGTCTTGGCGTAAACCACCAGCACGTCGGCGTCGGGGCCGTTGGTGATCCACATCTTGGTACCGTTGAGGAGGTAGCGATCGCCTCGCTTTTCGGCGCGCAGGCGCATGGAGACCACGTCGGAACCGGCTCCCGGCTCGGACATGGCCAGGGCGCCGACGTGCTCGCCGGAGATCAGCTTGGGCAGATATTTGCGCTTCTGTGCCTCGTTGCCGTTGCGTCGGATCTGATTGACGCACAGGTTGGAATGGGCGCCGTAGGATAGCCCTACCGAGGCCGAGGCGCGGGAAATCTCCTCCATAGCGACGATGTGCGCCAGGTAGCCCATGCCGGCGCCGCCGTAATCCTCCTCGACGGTGATGCCAAGCAGGCCCAGGTCGCCCAGCTTGCGCCACAGGTCCACAGGGAACTCGTTGCTGCGGTCGATCTCGGCGGCGCGAGGCGCGATCTCGGCCGCGGCGAAAGCCGCCACCTGCTCGCGCAGCATGTCGATGGTCTCGCCTAGGGCGAAGTTCAGGGTAGGTACTTGGATCATGGGCAGGCTCCCAGGAGCAGGGTTCGCAGGAGCGGGGCACGGCACGAGCCGCCCGACGCATGAAGGCTTGTTGGGTAAAGTTAAATGACGTTTACGTAAACGTCAACATGAAAGTACAAAGCAAAACGACACTCGCGTGCCGGATGCAAGCGGCCGCGCTCAGGGGCCGGCGATGCTTTCTGGAGGTGCTTCCGGGGCCTTGCGGAAACTGCCCTCGGCCAGCAAGCGGTGGCACTCGGCGGCGGCCGCATCGATTTCCGCCAGCACCGCTTCGATGTCGCGCTGCTGCTGCTCCAGGATGCGGCGGCGCTCGGCCAGGATGCGCAGGAAGTGGCGCAACTGCTTTTCCTCGCCGCGGGCGGTGTCGAACAGATCGAACAGCTCGCGGGTCTCGCCCAGGGTCATGCCGAGCCGCTTGCCGCGCAGAATGAGCTTGAGGCGGGTGCGGTCGCGACGACTGTAGACGCGCTTGCGCCCCTCGCGTTTGGGGTTGAGCAGGCCCTGGTCCTCGTAGAAGCGGATCGCCCGGGTGGTGACGTTGAATTCCTTGGCCAGCTCGGTAATGGTGTAGGTAGTGGCTTTGGGTTTTTCCATCTCGATCGGATAGACTTCATGGCTTTTGCGATATAAAAATACATCACGTTTACGTAAACGTAAAATATCCGTTGCTCTATCCGCAAAAGGAGCAAGCGCATGGCCCATACGCCGGCCCACACCCTCGATTACCCTTATGGTGAACGCCTGCCCGCGGCGGGCGACGCTCTGGAACTGCTGCCCGGCATCCACTGGCTGCGCATGCCGTTGCCCTTCGCCCTGGATCACATCAATCTCTGGCTGCTGGCCGACGGCGAGAGCTGGGTCGCGGTCGATACCGGCCTCGGCACGCCCGCGGTGCAGGAGCTGTGGCAGCGCCTGAGCGCTGGCGTCATGGCCGGCCGGCCGCTGAGCCGGGTGCTGGTCACCCACTATCATCCCGACCATCTGGGCAATGCCGCCTGGCTAGCCCAGCGCTTCGCCGCGCCGGTGCTGATGAGCGCCGGCGAATTTCTCACCGCCCATCTAATGTGGCAGGCCGCCGGCCCCTGGGACGGCAGCGGCCTGGCGACGCTGTTTCGCGGCCACGGCCTGGCCGAGCCGGCGCTGCAGGCCATCCTCGGCCGCGGCAACGTCTACCGGCGCGGCGTGCCGGAGCTGCCGGCCGGCTTCCGGCGCCTAATAGACGGTGACGAGCTCGATATCGGCGGCCGCCGTTGGCGGGTGCTGGTCGGTTACGGCCACGCCCCCGAGCATGTCTCCCTGTACTGCGCCGAGGCCGGCGTGCTGATCTCCGGCGACCAGGTGCTGCCGCGCATCTCCACCAATGTCAGTGTCTGGCCCAGCGAGCCGGAGGGCGATCCCCTGGGCCGTTATCTGGACTCCCTGGAGCGGTTGTACGCGCTGCCTGCCGCAACACTGGTGCTGCCCTCCCACGGGCGGCCGTTCCGCGGCCTGCACGCGCGGCTGGAGCAGCTGCGCGAGCATCACCAGGAGCGCCTGGCCGCCTTGGAGCGGGAATGCGCAAGCCCACGCTGCGCCGCCGAGCTGCTCGACGTGCTGTTCGGGCGCACCCTGGATACACACCAGTTGTTCTTCGCCATGGGCGAGGCCATCGCCCATCTCCATTACCTGCAGCAACGCGGCCGTCTGCAGCGTCAGGCCGATGGCAGCGGTGTTTGGCGCTTTGTTCGTTGACGAACGTTGACGTTAACGTTAACGTCAGCGGTCGGTCAAGGCATCGGCATAGTCGGCCAGATAGGCCAGACCCTGGATGGCGCGGCTGCCATACCAGGACACCATCTCGCCGTCGATGAGCCGCAGCTTGTGCAGGGGGCAACCGTAGTCGTGAGCGAAGTCCTCCAGGTCGGCCGCGCGGAAGCGGTAGGGTTCGCTGCTGAACAGTACCAGATCCAGGTTCTCTAGCAGCGCCGGGGTGATCTCGATCGCAGGATAGCGCGGCTGCGCCGCCTCGGGCACGGTGCGCCAGCCGACCAGGGCCAGGGTGCGGGCGATATAGGTATCGGGGGAGACTGCCATCCACGGTTTTTTCCAGATCAGATACAGCACCCGCCGCGGCGGGGGCG
>DATLYF010000134.1:0-13954 GCA_035575095.1 Candidatus Competibacteraceae bacterium | reverse complement strand
AGCCGTTCGCACGGCGTGCCGGCCGGGTCCTCACCGCCGAAGAGATCGCGGCGTGCCGCCCGGTTGGCGCCGCACACCACGCCCTCGCCGTCCAGAGCGATCAGGTACTCGGCCTGTACGTCGAGAAACTCGCGCGCATGTGCCAGGCGAAGCAGCCAGTGGCCGGCGAAGCGGTCGAGGAAATAGGCATTTTCGATGGTCAGAGCGGCTTCGTTGACCAGGCGGGCAGCCAGCAACTGACTGCGCTTGTCGTCAGGCGATTGCAGCGCCGAGGCATCGAGTACCGCCAGCAGCCGGCCCTGGGGATCGAGCACCGGGGCGGCGCTGCAGGTCAGGGCAATGTTGGGGGCGCGGAAATGTTCGGTCTTGTGCACGGTGAGGGGCTGGCCGTCGGCGATGCAGGTGCCGACCCCACAGGTGCCTTCCTCCTGCTCCGACCAGCAGGCGCCGAGGTAGAGCCCAGCCTGTTTTAGCTCGCGCTCCAGCAGCGGATTGCCGATGAAGTCGACGGTCACGCCATCGGCATCGGTGAGCAGCACCACGTAACCGGCCTCGTGCACCTGGGCATGCAGCCGCGCCACGCCGTGGCGGGCGATGCGCATGAACGCTTCCAGTGGCTCTTGGTGGTCGCGTAACGCTCCCCCGGTGAGGATACGCGGCCGGGCGGTGCGGGCCGGATCCAGGCGATAGGCCTCCAGCGAGCGCTGCCAGGAACGGAGCAGGCGCACATCGTGACCGGCGGCCGGGGGACCATCGCGCACCAGACGGTGCACCTCGGCGATGTGGGACAGCACCTCTTTGCGCAGCATTCGGCAATCCTCTCAGGTGGTATGCCGCCGTCATCTGACGCGACGGTTTGGCTGCCAGCTTAGCGCCTGCGGCGCACCCCGCAAGCTGCATTGCAGCATTGTCGCAACCGGCCGGACGACTGCGACACCTGTCTCAGCGCATGGCTGCGACACAGATCTGTAGAAATATCTATCTGATTGAAATACAAGGCTATGTTTGTCTGGCACGCGGCTTGCTCTAGAGGGGGCAGTTCAGCGGAGACAGATCGGTGCAGCATTCGGCTTGCCATAGCGTCGGCATCATCGCCAACCCTGCCTCGGGGCGGGACATCCGTCGCCTGGTGGCGCGCGCCTCGGTGTTCCAGACCGCCGAGAAAGTGAACATGGTGCTGCGCCTGTCGGCGGCCCTGGGCGCGCTGGGCGTGGGCCGGGTGCTGATGATGCCGGATCTGGGCGGTATCGCCGCCGGCGTGCAGCGTGGCATACCAAAGCAGCCGACGGCGATACCCGGGCCGGAGTTCGTGTTCCTGGACATGCCCATCGAGCAGGGACCGGCCGACAGCGCCCGCGCCACCCAGCTCATGGTGGAGGCGGGGGTGGCGCTCATCGTGGTGCTGGGCGGCGACGGTACCCACCGAGTGGTGGCCGGGCATTGTGGCGACGTGCCGCTGGTGACCCTGTCCACCGGCACCAACAACACCTTTCCCGAATTGCGCGAGGCGACCCTGGCCGGACTGGCGGCCGGGCTGGTGGCTAGCGGCCGCGTGGCGCTCGACGAAGCTTGTCGCCGCAACAAGCAGCTGGTGGTACAGACCGCCACCCGGCGTGAGCTGGCGCTGGTCGATGTCGCCGTCTCGCCGCAGCGCTATATCGGCGCGCGGGCGGTGTGGCAGGCCGGCGGGCTGGCCGAGGTCTTCGTCGCCTTCGCCGAGCCCGATGCCATCGGCCTGTCCTCCATCGCCGGGCTGCTCGATCCGGTCGGGCGTGCCGAGCCCCACGGGCTATACGTGCGACTGGACCCGGCCGCAGCCATCTGCCAGCTCACTGCCCCGATCGCTCCCGGACTGCTGGCCACCCTGCCGGTGGCCGCCCATGACCGCCTGGCACCCGGCCAGCCGCGCCCGGTGGCGCTCAGCGCCGGTACGCTAGCCCTGGACGGTGAGCGCGAAATCGAATTCGGACCCGCCGACCGCCCGCGCGTGTGGCTGGAGCTTTCCGGCCCGCGCACAGTCGACGTGCCGACCACGCTGCGTCTGGCCGCCGCGCGCGGCCTGTTGGCGACGCTGCGATCCACCCAAGAGGAGAGGAGCCCATGACCCCGTTTAATCGAGAAGATCTGCTCAGGGCCTATCGCACCATGCGCACCATCCGCGAATTCGAGGAGCGGCTGCACCTAGAATTCGCCACCGGCGAGATTCCCGGTTTCGTCCACCTCTACGCCGGCGAGGAAGCCTCCGCCACCGGCGTGTGCATGCATCTGCGCCGCGACGATTACATCGCCAGCACCCACCGCGGACACGGCCACTGCATCGCCAAAGGCATGCAGGTCAAGCCGATGATGGCCGAGATCTACGGCCGCAAGACCGGCATCTGCGGCGGCAAGGGCGGCTCCATGCACGTGGCCGATCTGGACGTGGGCATGATGGGCGCCAACGGCATCGTCGGCGGTGGCGGGCCACTGATCTGCGGTGCGGCGCTGGCGGCCAAGATCAAGGGCAGCGATGCCGTCGGCGTATGCTTCTTCGGCGATGGCGCCTCTAACCAGGGCACTATCCTGGAGGCGCTCAATCTGGCCACCGTGTGGCGCCTGCCGGCCATCTTCGTGGCCGAGAACAACGGCTACGCCGAATCCACCTCGCCCAAGTTCTCGGTGGCCTGCGACAACATCGCCGACCGCGCCGGCGGCTTCGGCATGCCCGGAGTGATCGTCGACGGCCACGATTTCTTCGCTGTCCATGAAGCCGCCGGCGAGGCCATCAGCCGGGCGCGCCAGGGCGGCGGTCCGACCCTGATCGAAGTCAAGGTCAACCGCTACTACGGCCATTTCGAGGGCGATCAGCAGACCTACCGGGCGCCCGATGAGGTCAAGCGCCTGCGCGAGACCCGCGACTGCCTGAAGCTGTTCGCGCAGCGCGTGACCGGCGCCGGGCTGCTCGCCGCCGAGGAGCTGGCGGCCATCGATCGCGCGGTGCTGGCCGAGATCGAGGAGGCGGTGCGCTTTGCCAAGACCTCGCCCAAGCCCGATCCCGAGAGTCTGCTCACCGACGTCTACGTCGCCTATCCCTGAATCGGCCCGGAGGAAAACCATCATGGCACGCAAGATCAGCTACAAGCAGGCCATCAACGAGGCGCTGGCCCAGGAGATGGCGCGCGATCCCACCGTCATCGCCATGGGCGAGGACAACGTCGGCGGCATGGGCACCGAGGGCGAGAAGGATGCCTGGGGCGGGGTGCTGGGGGTGACCAAGGGCCTCTACGGCCAGTTCGGCGATCGCATCATGGACACGCCGATTTCCGAGTCGGCCTTCATCGGTGCGGCGGTAGGCGCCGCGACCTGTGGTCTGCGCCCGGTGGCCGAACTGATGTTCGTCGACTTCATGGGCGTGTGCTTCGACCAGATCTTCAACCAGGCGGCCAAATTCCGCTACATGTTCGGCGGCAAGGCGGTCACCCCGGTGGTGATCCGCACCATGTACGGGGCCGGCTTCCGCGCCGCCGCCCAGCACTCGCAGTGCCTGTATCCGCTGTTCACGCACATTCCCGGGCTCAAGGTGGTGGTGCCCTCTAACCCTTACGATGCCAAAGGGCTGATGATCCAGGCCATCCGCGACAACGACCCGGTGATCTTCTTCGAGCACAAGGTACTGTATACCTTGGAAGGCGAGGTGCCCGAAGCGCCCTACACCGTCCCCTTCGGCGAGGCCAATGTGGTGCACGAGGGCGATGACGTGACCATCGTCACCCTGGGGCGCATGGTGCACATGGCGCGCGAGGCGGCGACCACGCTGGCCAAGGAGGGCATAGCCTGCGAGGTCATCGATCTGCGCACCACCAGTCCGCTGGACGAGGACACCATCCTGGAGAGCGTCGAGCGCAGCGGGCGGCTAGTGGTGGTCGATGAGGCCAATCCGCGCTGCAACATCGCCACTGATGTCGCCGCGCTGGTGGCCAGCCGCGCCTTCGGCGCGCTCAAGGTGCCCATCCAGCAGGTCTGTCCACCCCATGTACCGGTGCCTTTCAGCGACGCCCTGGAGGATCTCTACATTCCCGATGCCCAGCGCATCGCCGAGGCCGTCAAGCGCGCCATGGAGTACCGCCGATGAGTGCGCGTATCCACAAGATCACCATGCCCAAATGGGGCCTGTCGATGCAGGAGGGCAAGATCAACGGCTGGCTGATCAAGGAAGGCGAGCGCGTGCGGCCCGGTACCGAGGTCATCGAGGTCGAGAGCGATAAGATCGCCGGTGCCGTGGAGGCTACCGTGGAGGGGCTGCTGCGCCGCCGCGTGGCGCAGGAGGACGAGGTGCTGCCGGTGGGGGCGCTGCTCGGCGTGGTAGCCGAGGCCGATGTGCCGGAGGCCGAGATCGACGCCTTCATCGCTGAGTTCGCCGCCGCCTTCGTGCCCGGTGAGGAGGCTGCAGGAGAAGTCGAGGCCGGGCCGCGCATCGTCGAGGTGGATGGCCGGCGCCTTGCCTATGTGGTGCGCGGCGAGGGCGGCGAGCCCCTGCTGCTGATCCACGGCTTCGGCGGCGATAAGAACAACTGGCTGTTCAATCTGGAGGCGCTGGCCGCCACGCGCACCGTCTATGCCCTGGACCTGCCAGGGCACGGCGAGTCGGACAAGGCGGTGGCCGATCCCAGCGCAGCGGGCATGGCGGCGGTGGTGCTGGGGTTCATGGATACGTTGGGGCTGGCGCAGGCACATCTCGTCGGCCATTCCTTCGGCGGCGCCGTGGCCTTGGCGCTGGCCCGGCAGGCACCGCAACGAGTGCGTTCGCTCAGCCTGATCGCCAGCGCCGGTCTGGGGCCGGAGATCGACGCCGAGTACCTGCGCGGCTTCGTCGCCACCAACTCGCGCAACGAGCTCAAGCGCTTGGCGCAGCGGCTGTTCGCCGATCCCGAGCTGGTGACGCGCAGCCTGGTGGACGATCTGCTCAAGTACAAGCGTCTGGATGGCGTCGGCGAGGCTCTGCGCGCCATCGCCGACAGCCTGCTCGACGGCGACCGGCAGCGCCTCGCGCCCGCGTCCGGCGGCCTGCAGGTGCCGGTACGCATCATCTGGGGGGCGGAGGATCGCATCATCCCTGCCGCCCATGCCCAGACTCTGGGCGCTGCCGCCGAGGTGCACGTGCTGCCCGGCAAGGGGCATATGGTGATGATGGAAGCCCCCGGCGAGGTCAACCGCCTGCTGGCCGGGTAACACCCAGTTGCCCGATACAACCCTAGACGGAGCGGGGGTGTCCGTCTCCGTTCGCGCAGCGCCCGTCTATCCATGACTCGCTTGCAGCCCCGGCGCCGGGTTCCGACTCCTGCCTCCACCCGGCGCCGAGGCCATTGCGACGGACACCCCCGCTCCGTAGATGCGCAGACGGCTCGATCGGATTTGCTATGAGCGCAGGCCGGACGCTCAGCCGAGCTGTGCCTGCACCCAGCGCACGATATCGGGCGTGCTCAGCGCGCCCGAATGCCGTGCCCGTTCGCGGCCGTGGTCGAACAGCACCAGGGTGGGGATGCTGCGGATGCCAAAGCGCGCCGCCAGCGCCGGTTCGGCCTGGGTATTGACCTTGGCCAGGCGCAGCGCGGGTTCGAGGGCGCCGGCGGCGCCCTCGAAGTGCGGCGCCATCACCCGGCAGGGCCCGCACCAGGGCGCCCAGAAATCGACCAGCAGCGGCAGATCGCTGCGGCCCAGATGCAGGTCGAAGTTCGCCACATCCAGGGCCAGCGGGTGGGCGGTAAACAGCGCCCCTTTGCAGCGCCCGCACACCGGGGCATCGCGCAGGCGCAGGGCCGGCACGCGATTCGCGGTATGGCAGTGCGGGCAGACGATGTGCACGGTCTCGGGCATGGATCACCTCGCGATGCGGCGTTCGAGCAAGCCATAGTAGAGCAGCGGAATCACCACCAGGGTCAGCACGGTGGAGACGAAGATGCCGAAGATCAGGCTGATGGCCAGCCCGTTGAAGATCGGATCATCGAGGATGAAGAAGGCCCCGGCCATGGCCGCGACCGCAGTCAGCGCGATCGGCTGGGCACGCACCGCGCAGGCTTCGATGACGGCCTCCGGCAAGGCCCGGCCTTGCGCACGGGCGTGATTGATGAAATCCACCAGCAGGATTGAGTTGCGCACGATAATGCCGGCCAGCGCGATCATGCCGATCATCGAAGTGGCGGTGAACTGCGCACCGAGCAAGGCGTGCCCTGGCAGTACGCCGATCACGGTGAGCGGAATCGGCGCCATGATGACGAGCGGCACCACGTAGCTGCGGAACTGCGCCACCACCAGTAGGTAGATCAACACCAGGCCTGCGGCATAGGCGATACCCATGTCGCGGAAGGTTTCATAGGTGATCTGCCACTCGCCGTCCCACTTGATCGCGAAGCTGTCGAGAGTCTCGGGCTGGGCCGTGAAGTGCTGGCTCAGTCGCTGTCCGCCCAGTTCGCCCGCCGCGAGCGGGCCGATCAGCTCGAACATGCCGTAGAGCGGGCTGTCCAGGCGCCCGGCCTCATCGGCCATGACATAGACCACCGGCAGCAAATCCTTGTGGTAGATCACCGGCTCCCAGGCGGCATGCTTGACGCTGACCACTTCCGACAGCGGCACCAGGTGCCCGCTGGCGGCGCGCACGCGCAGCGCCAGGAGTTGATCGAGGCTGGCCTGATCGCCGGTCGGCAGCCTGAGCCGCACCGGTACCGGATACTTCGAGGCGCCGTCGCGCAAAAACGTCGCATCCAGCCCGGAGACGGCCATGCGCAGCGTCTCGGCGATGTTCTGCTGGCTGACGCCGAGCCGGGCGGCGCGGATGCGATCGACCACCAGCACTTGGCGCGGGGCATCACGCTCGACCGTGGAATCGACGTCGACGATGCCGGAGGTCACACGGAACTGCGCCTCCAGCGCCTGAGCGAGGCGCCGCTGGACGGCGTAGTCCGGGCCGTACACCTCGGCCACCAGCGGCGCCAGCACCGGCGGCCCTGGCGGTACTTCGACCACCTTGAGGGCGGCACCGTAACGCGCGGCGATCGCCGTCAGCCGCGGCCGCACGGCGCGGGCGATGTCGTGGCTTTTGCGATCGCGGGCATGCCTTTCCAGCAAATTGACCTGCAGATCGCCCACGGTCGGGCCCTGGCGCAGGTAGTACTGGCGGACCAGGCCGTTGAAGGTGATGGGGGCGGCAGTACCGGCATAACCCTGGATATGCAAGACTTCGGGCACCTCCTCCAGGGCGTGGGCCAGCTCCAGCAACAGCGCATTGGTGTCTTCCAGGGTGCTGCCCTCGGGCATGTCCAGCACCACCTGGAACTCGGACTTGTTGTCGAAGGGCAGCATCTTCAGCACCACCTGCTGTAGGATCACCAGCACCGCGCTCAGCAGCACCAGCAGCCCCATGCCGGCGAACAGCCCGAAGCGGCGCCGGGCCCCGCGCCGAGCGTCGAGGAACGGCGCGAAGAGGCGCGCGAACAGGCGATGTGAGTGGCCGGCCAGGCCATGCTTTTTTTCCCTCTCTCCATGGGAGAGGGGTTGGGGGTGAGGGTTCGGCGCGGAGGGAGAGCGGCTTTGCTCATGTACGGCATGGCGGCGCAGCAGCTTGTAGGCCAGCCACGGCGTGACGGTGAGCGCCACCAGCAGCGACAGCAGCATGCCGGCCGAGGCGTTGATCGGGATCGGCCGCATGTAAGGGCCCATCAGGCCGCTGACGAAGGCCATCGGCAGCAGTGCAGCGATCACCGTGAAGGTGGCGAGGATGGTCGGGCTGCCGACCTCGTCGACTGCCGGCGGTATGGCCTCGAGGAGCGACTTGCCGCCTTGCTGTATGTGACGGTGGATGTTCTCCACCACCACGATGGCGTCATCGACCAGGATGCCGATGGAGAAGATCAGCGCGAACAGCGAGACGCGGTTGAGGGTGAAGCCCATCGCCCACGAGGCGAACAGGGTCAGGGCCAGCGTCAGCACCACCGCCGTGCCCACCACCAGCGCCTCGCGCCAGCCCAAAGCGAACAGCACCAGGAGCACTACCGACAGTGTCGCGAAGATCAACTTCTTGATCAGGGTGAGCGCCTTGTCGGTGGCGGTGAAGCCATAGTCGCGGGTGATCTCGACATGGATGCCCTCGGGCAGGTGGGTGCGGTGCAGGTCACCGAGCCGCGCGCCGATGGCACGGGTGATGTCGGCGGCATTGGTGCCCGGCTGCTTGGCGATGGCGATGGTCACCGCTGGCGCCAAACCCGCGGCCGGCCCCGCGCGGCCCGCAGGATTCAGGTGCCAGGCGTAGCGGCTCGGCACATCGGCACCGCGGCGGATCTCGGCCACGTCCGACAGATACAGCGGCCGGCCGTCTGCGAGCCCGATGATCAGTTCGGCCACATCCTGGGCATCGGCCAGATAGGTGCCAGCGGTCAGGGGCACGGCGCCTTCGCCGGTGATGCGCTCGCCGGCCTGGGTGACGACATTGGCCGCCGCCAGCGCCGCGGCCAGGTCCTGTACGGTCATGCCGTAAGCGGCCAGGCGCGTGGCATCGAGTTCCACCACCACGGCGCGCTCCGGCGCACCGATGGTGTAGACGTCGCGGGTGCCGGGGATACGCTTGAGCTCGGTCTCCAGGGTATGGGCGACCTCGGCCAGCTCGGTGGCGCCGCGTTCGGGGTCATCGGTCCACAGCGTGAGCGCCATCACCGGCACGTCGTCGATGCCCATCGGGCGGATCAGGGGCTGGCCGGCACCGAGATTGGGCGGCACCCAGTCAGCATTGGAATAGACCTGGTTGTAGAGGCGCACGATCGCCTGCTGGCGTGGCACGCCGACCTGGAACTCGACGGTGAGCACCGCAAGCCCGGGGCGGCTGACCGAATACACGTGCTTGACGCCTTCGATCTCGGCAAGCACCTGCTCCAGCGGGAAGGCGATCAGGTTCTCGACATCCTCGGCCGGGGCGCCGGCAAACGGCACGAACACGTTGGCCATGGTGACGTCGATCTGCGGCTCCTCCTCGCGCGGGGTGATGAGCACCGCCAGCAGGCCGAGCAGCAGCCCGGTGAGCGCCAGGATCGGGGTGAGCGGATTGGTCTGGAAGGCCCGCGCCAGCCGCCCAGAGAGGCCCATACGCTCACTCATGGCGCACCTCGCGCCGCTGCTCGACCAGCCAGGTGAGGGCGGCTGCCGGATCGGCGGCGATGCGCTCGCCTGCGCGCAACCCGGCCAGTACCTCGACCTGATCGCCGAAGCGATGGCCGGGACGGATCTGGCGCAGGCTCACCCGGTCGTCCGCACCGAGCACATAGACCGCAGTCACCTCGCTGCGGCGCACCAGGGCCGTGACCGGCACGCGCAACGGTTGCCGCGTGCCCAGAGCGAAGGCGACTTTGGCGATCATGCCCGGCATCAGCCCGGTCTCGGCCTCGGGCAGCTCGACGCGTACGCGGAAACTATGGGTGGCCGGGTCGGCATAAGGGAAGAGGACGACGCGGGTGGCATCGAGCCAGCGGCCATCGTCGAGCTGTACCCGGGCCTGGGCCTGCTCGCGCAGGGCCGTGATCTCGCTCTGCGGTAGCTCGACGCGCAGCCGCAGGCGGTTGAGCGACAGCCCGGAGACCAGCGCCTGGCCCGGCTGCACCGCTTCGCCGACCTCGACGTGGCGCTGCGTGAGGATGCCCGAATAGGGCGCCCGCACCACGGTGTAATCGAGTTGCTGGCGCGCCGCGCGCACCGCGGCTTGAGCCGCTTCGAGCTGGGCGCGGGCGGCCTCGCGGCGGGCGATGGCCTGATCGAGCTGGGCGCGGGCGACCAGCTTGCGCTCGAACAGCTCGTTGAAGCGGCGGTACTCGGCTTCGGCCTCGGTGGCCGCGGCCTGGGCCGCATCCAGGGCGGCTTGGGCGCGGCGCAGCTCGGCCTGCTGTTCGACATCGGTAAAACGCACCACCACGTCGCCGGCGCGGACGTAGTCGTTGACATCGTAAGGCAGTTCGAGCACACGCCCGGCCGTTTGCGCCGACAACGTCGCCTGATCGGCGGCCTCGACCACACCGTCCCAGATGCGTTCGCGTGGCAAGGGCGCGCTCTGCACCTCCAGCGTGGCAAACGGCAGGGTGGGCGCAGCCTCACTCGCCGCCGCCACGGTTCCGTAGGCGGCGCTGAGCAGTGCGCCCAAGGTGAGCAGCCCGCTGAGCACAGGGTGACGCTGCGCCATGGTGCGGCGCCTCATTGGAACGCGCAGCCCGATTTCACGCCGAGCGCGGCGAACAGTTTCGCCGCCGGGCAGAAGCCGGTGAAGGCCGCTTGCAGCATGTTCAGGCCGATGAAGGCGGTCAGCAGCAACCACCACGGGCTGAGGAAATGCGTCAGCAGCACGCTGAACAGGATCATCATGCCGGCGAAGGCGAGTACGGCACGGTCGAGGTTCATGTCATCTACTCCTCTGTCGAGCTTCACTCTTGATAGGATTTGGCTTATATTAGAGTTATTTTATATTAGTGTAAACTTATTTAGAGAGCTGCCATGTCTGCCCAACGTCCCGCCATCGATGCCGAGGCCATGCGCGTGCATGCCGGCGATGCCGCGCGCCTGCTCAAGGCTCTGGCCAATGACAAGCGGCTGATGATCCTGTGCCTGCTGGTCGAGGGCGAGCGCTCGGTGAGCGAACTCAACGAGCAGCTCGACTTGAGCCAGTCGGCGCTTTCGCAGCACCTGGCCGTGCTGCGCGAGGAGGGATTGGTCTGCACCCGGCGCGAGGCGCAGAGCATCTATTACTCGCTGGCGCCGGGGCCGGTGCGCGTGCTGATCCATACGCTGCACGCCATTTATTGCAGCGCTGGCGAGCAAGAAGCGCCGCGCTGAGTGTTGCGCGCAGCGGGAGGGCGGCCGGGATCAGGACGGTTGCGCCGTGAGACTATAAAATCGCCTTTTTCGATCTGCGGTTACCCCACTCATGCCTTTGCTCGGCTTCACCGACGTCTCCATCGCCTTCGGCCTGCATCCGCTGCTGGAACAGGCCAGTTTCCAGCTCGAACCCGGCGAACGGGTCTGCCTGATCGGCCGCAACGGCGCCGGCAAATCCACCCTGCTCAGGTTGGTGGCCGGCGAGCTGCACCCCGATAGCGGCGAGATCTGGCGGGCGCCGAGTCTGAAGATCGGCAAGCTCGACCAGGAACTGCCGGCCGACGAGGACGCCACGGTGTTCGAGGTGCTGGCTGGCGGGCTGCCCGAGATCGGCCGGCTGCTCGGCGACTACCACGCCGCCGCCGTGCGCGTGGCTCACGATCATTCCGAGGCGGCGCTGAAGGAGATGGAGCGCTTGCAGCACACGCTGGAGGCGCGCGACGGCTGGCGTCTGGAACAACGGGTGGAACAGATCATCAGTCGCCTGAGCCTGCCCGCCGACGCCCGGCTGAGCGAGCTGTCCGGCGGCTGGAAGCGGCGCGTGCTGCTCGGCCGCGCGCTGGTGGGGGAGCCCGACCTGCTCCTGCTGGACGAGCCCACCAACCACCTGGACATCGAGGCCATCCACTGGCTGGAGGAGCAGTTGCTGGAGTTCCGCGGCGGGGTGCTGTTCGTCACCCACGACCGCGCCCTACTGGAGCGCCTGGCCACCCGCATCCTGGAGCTCGACCGCGGCCGGCTCAGCTCCTGGCCCGGCGACTACCGCCGCTACCTGGAGCTGCGCGAAGCGCGGTTGGCCGATGAGGCCAGACGCAACGCCGAGTTCGACAAGTTCCTGGCCCAGGAGGAAGCCTGGATCCGCAAGGGCATCGAGGCGCGTCGTACCCGCAATGAGGGCCGGGTGCGGCGGCTGCTGGCGCTGCGCCAGGAACGGCGCGAGCGGCGCGAGATGCAAGGTCGCGCCAGCTTCGCCCTGGAGGAGGCGGAACGCTCCGGCAGACTGGTGGTGGAGGCGCAGAACGTCAACTATGCCTGGGAGGATCGGCCCATCGTGCGCGACCTCTCGCTGCGCATCCTGCGCGGCGACCGCATCGGCCTGATCGGTCCCAACGGCACCGGCAAGACCACCCTGCTCAGGCTGCTACTGGGCCAGCTTCCGCCTGACTCCGGTAGCATCCGCCTGGGCACCCGGCTGGAGGTCGCCTATTTCGACCAGATGCGTGCCCGCCTCGAGCCGGAACGGTCGGTGCTCGACAACGTCGCCGAGGGCCGCGAGTTCATCGTCCTCAACGGCGAGCGGCGGCACATCATCAGCTATCTGCAGGACTTCCTGTTCACTCCCGAGCGCGCCCGCACCCCCGTCAAGTCCCTGTCCGGTGGCGAGCGCAACCGGCTGCTGCTGGCGCGGCTGTTCAGCCAGCCGGCCAATCTGCTGGTGCTGGACGAGCCCACCAACGACCTCGACATCGAAACCCTGGAGCTATTGGAGGAGCTGCTGGCCGAGTACTCCGGCACCTTGCTGCTGGTGTCGCATGATCGCGCCTTTCTCGACAACGTGGTGACCTCGACCCTGGTGTTCGAGGGCGAGGGCAGGGTGCGGGAATACGTAGGCGGCTATTCCGACTGGCTGCGCCAGCGCCGCGAGCCGCTCCCGGCCCTCAGGCCCAAGGCCGAGAGCAAGCCCGAACCGAAGCTCGCCGAGCCGCCCAAAGCGCGACCCGGCAAGCTCAGCTACAAGGACCAGCGCGAGCTGGAACTGCTGCCCGGGCGCATCGAGCAGCTGGAGGCGGAACAGGCCGAGCTGTCGGCGCGCACCAGCGATCCGGTGTTCTACAAGGGCGATCCGGCCGAGCAGGCACGGGTGCTAGGACGGCTGTCGGCCCTGGAGGCCGAGCTGGAGGCAGCCTATGCCCGCTGGGAGGCGCTGGAGAATCTGCTCCAGGGCGGCTGACGAGCCGGATGGAACTTTTCTGCGCCTCGATTGCCTTATTTTTGTTATTGAAGTGCCTCGGTGCAATGCGTGGATTGTCATAAAAAAATGCTTGACACACTGCACCATTGTCCCTAACATAGGCTCCGACATCCACGGGATGTTTCTTCTCCAATCCTCCTTTGGTGGTTATTTGGCCGGGGTTCCTCACCCCGGCCTCTTTTTTTGGCCATCGTCCGCCGCTTGGCATGGCGCTGCTGAACGGTGGCTGAACCCGCCATATAACATTCCTGACTAGGAAGTTAACAAAATGTAATAAAAAAATGCTTGACGCGTTGCACCATTGTCCCTAACATAGGCTCCGACATCCACGGGATGTTTCTTCTCCAATCCTCCTTTGGTGGTTGTTTGGCCGGGGTTCCTCACCCCGGCCTTTTTTATGCCCATGCCTGGGAACGGCTGCGGATCGGGCGTTGAATGACGAAGGCCTCTGTATCGCTGATGACGGTGGGGGCACCGCGGGTAATGCTGCTTGCCATCTTCGGGCTCGGAACATTCGGAATGTCATCATCCAGTGCTTGACGCGGTGCGTCATTGTCACTATCATAAATTTCAACATCCACGGGATGTTTCTTCTCCAATCCTCCTTTGGTGGTTATTTGGCCGGGGTTCCTCACCCCGGCCTTTTTTTGTCTGTTTGTGTTGTATGGGTACACCTGCCGCTTCTAGGCTGTCGCCTGGCAGCCCTTGCACTACGCGGTAGCGCGGTGCGCATGCTATACCGTCATCGTCACCCTAGCGATGCCGAGGATGCCGCCGATGTTTGCGCAGAACTTCCAAGCCCTGGTGCTCACCGAGCGGGACGGCAAGACACATGCCGAGATCCGCCAGCTGAGCGAATCCGATCTGCCCCGGGAAGAGGTGCTGGTGGCGGTCGACTACTCCACCCTGAATTACAAGGACGCCCTGGCGGTGACCGGGCGCGGCAAGATCGTGCGCCAGTTCCCCATGGTGCCCGGCGTCGATCTGGCCGGGCGGGTGGTGGAATCGGCCAGCCCCGACTACAAATCGGGCGATGCCGTGCTGCTCACCGGCTGGAGCGTGGGCGAGCGTTACTGGGGCGGCTACAGCCAGTACCAGCGG
>DATLYF010000133.1:0-3766 GCA_035575095.1 Candidatus Competibacteraceae bacterium | reverse complement strand
GTCAACCTCATCGACATCCACAGCGAACGTCCCCGCCCCGGCCACCCCATCTACTCCATCGCCAAGGCCGGGCTAGCCATGCTCACCCGTGCCCTGGCACTGGAGCTGGGGCCTCACGTGCGGGTCAACGGCATCAGCCCCGGCGCCATCCTCTGGCCCGAGCACGGCGACGATGCCGAGCGGCGCCGTGCCATCCTCGAGCGCACCGCGCTCAAGCGCCCCGGCGAGGCCGCCGACATCGCCCGCGCCGTGCTGTTCCTGAGCCGCGACGCCGACTACGTCACCGGCCAGATCCTGGCCGTCGACGGCGGCCGTACCCTGTGGCAGTGACCGTTTCGAGGTTTTGCCGCATCGGCCAAGGGGTTACAATCGGCCCCTTGGCCCATCGCTCAATGGCTGATCCTCGAGGCATGAAAAAACTGCTTTTCCTCGGCCTGCTGCTGGCCCCGCTGCTGGTCCAGGCCCAGAACGCCACGCGCTACATCAGCGACAACCTGGAGGTGCCCATGCGTGCCGGCACCTCCACCCGCTTCAAGATCGTCAAGATGCTCACCAGCGGCACCCCGGTGGAGGTGCTGCAGACCAACGCGGAAGAGGGTTACAGCCTGGTGCGCACCGGCGGCGTGCAGGGCTGGGTGCTGACCCGCTACCTGATGGATACGCCCAGCGCCCGCGACAGCCTGGCCAGCGCCCAGGCCGCGGTGGCGCCGCTCCAGCAGGAGAACGACGGCCTGCGCCAGAGCATCGAGCAACTCAAGGCGGAGAAGCAGGCGCTGGAGACCCGCCAAAACCAGCTCGTCGCCGACAACCAGCGCCTCAGCCAGGAGCTGGCGCAGATCCGCAAGGCCGCCGCCAATGCCATCGCCATCGACACCCAGAACAAGCAGTTGCAGGAACGCACCGTGGACTTGGAGAGCCAGTTGCAGATGTTGCAGCAAGAGAACCAGGTGCTGCGCGACAGCAGTGCCCAGGCCCGCTTCCTGACCGGTGCCGGGGTGCTGTTCGGCGGCATTCTGCTGGGGCTGATCCTACCCCGGCTGCGGCCGCAGAAGCGCAGCCGCTGGGGTGATCTATAGGGCGGGAGATTGATCCATGCCCTCGCCCGCACCTAGTCGCTGCGTGCCCCGGCTGGCGGCTGCCCTGCTGGCCCTGCTGCTCGCCGCGCCGATCCGGGCCGCCGAGCTGATCTTCGGCGTGCCGCCCTTGGAGATTACCCTGGACGGTCAGGACATCTACCGGCCCCTGGCCGATTACCTGGGCGAGGTGCTGCGCCGGCCGGTGCGCTACGAGGTGTCGCCGGACTGGCTGAGCTATCAGCGCGACCTGCGTGAGGGCCGCTATGATTTGGTGTTCGATGGCCCGCACCTGGTCGGCTGGCGTCTGGCCCACAGCGACCACGAGCCGCTGGTGCGCCTGCCCTCGCCCTTGCGCTACCACATCGTGGTGCGTGCCGACGACAGCCGCCTGCGCCAGCTCGACGACCTGGTGGGTCATAAGGTCTGCGCCCTGGCGCCGCCCGAGCTGAGCGCACTGATGCTCTACGACGGCTTCCTCAACCCGGCGCGCCAGCCGCTGCAAGAGACCTTCGGCGGCGGTTTCGGCGCGGTGTTCGACGGCTTGCGTGCGGGCCGCTGCGTGGCCGCGGTGCTGCTCGATAACTTCTACGAGCACGACCTGAGCGCCCAGGACCGGGCCGGGCTGCGCATCCTGCACACCACCCCGGAGCTGCCCAACCAGGCTCTCAGCGCCGGACCACGGGTATCGGCCGACGAGCGCCGGCGCATCCGCATGGCGCTCACCGAGAGCAGCGCCGGCAACCAGGCCAGCGCCCGGCTGCGCGCCAAGTTCGACCGGCCGGCGCGCAGTCTGCAGGCTACCGCGGCCGGCGAGTACATCGGCTACCACGTACTGCTGGAGGGTGCGGTCTTTGGCTGGTGAGGCGGTGCTGCGCCACTCGGGCCGCCGACGCTGGGCGCGCCGGCTGCTGCTGTCGTTGCCGCTGGTGCTGGTGCTGTGGCCGATCCAGCAGCTGGCCGAGCAGTATTTCCTGACCCGGCAGGCCGAGCAGAGCCGCCAGACCCTCGACCTCTACGTGGCCAACCTGCTCGGCACCCTGCGTCGCTTCGAGGTGCTGCCGGAGATCTTGGGCGAGATTCCGGCCATCCGCGAGGCCTTCGCCCGTCCCGCCGATGCGGCGGCCATCGACCGCGCCAACCGCCTGCTGGCACGGGCGCGCCGCGACACCGGTGCCGACACCCTCTACATCATGGACCCGCTCGGCCTGACCCTGGCCGCCTCCAACTGGGACAGCGAGGTATCCTTCGTCGGCCGCAACTTCGCCTTCCGCCCCTATTTCCGCGAGGCCATGGCCGGGCGCCTGGGCCGTTTCTTCGGGCTCGGCACCACCTCGGCCAAACGCGGCTACTATTTCGCTGCGGCGGTGGACGACGGTGGTGCGCCGCTCGGCGTGGTGGTGGTCAAGGTCGATCTGGATGATACCGAGACGGTCTGGGGCAGCACCCCCGAGCAGTTGCTGGTCACCGATCAGTACGGCGTGGTCATCCTCACCTCGCGGGCGGAGTGGCGGTTTCGCGCCACCCGGCCGCTGTCCCTGGATGAACGCGCCGAGATCGCCGCCAACATCCCCTATCCCACCACCGAACCGCCAGCGCTGGCCATCGACTGGTCGGCCTACCTGCGCCACGACCGGGTGTTGGCCGAGACCGGCTGGACGGTGTCGGTACTGGTGCCGCGCAGCCTGATCCGCACTCAGGTCAACACCGTGCTGATCGTGGCCGCCTCCACCCTGCTGGCGCTGGTCCTGGTGGTGGCCTCGCTGCGCCAGCGCCGCCGCCACTACCTGGAGCGCATCGCCCTGGAGGAGCGCGCCAAGCGCCAGCTGGAGGCGCGCGTCGTCGAGCGCACCCGCGACCTGCAGACCCTCAACGACCGCCTCAAGCAGGAAATCCTGGAGCGCCAGCAGGCCCAGGACGAGCTGCTGCGCATGCAGGATGAGCTGGTACAGGCCGGCAAACTGTCGGCGCTGGGCACCATGTCGGCCAGCATCAGCCACGAGCTCAACCAGCCGCTGGGGGCGATCCGTACCTATGCCGACAACGCCCGGCTGCTGATCGAGCACCAGCGCTACGCCGACGCCTCCCAGAACCTCGGCCTGATCGCTCAGCTCACCGAGCGCATGTCGGCCATCATCGCCCATCTGCGCGCCTACGCCCGCCGCGACCAGCGCGCCCCGGTGAGCGTGGTGCTGCAGCAGTCGCTGGATGAGGCCCTGGCCCTGGCCGCCGAGCGCATCCAGGCTCTGGGGGTGACGGTGGAGCGTGATCTGCCGGCCGAACCGCTGTGGGTGCAGGCCGGGGTGACGCGACTCGCCCAGGTGCTGGGCAATCTCATCGGCAACGCCCTGGACGCCATGGCCGACACCCCGGTGCGGCGCCTGAGCGTGAGCGCCGCCACGGCGGCCGAGCACACCACCCTGAGCATCCGCGACAGCGGCCCGGGGCTGGATGCAGCAGCCCTGGCGCGCGCCTTCGAGCCGTTCTTCACCACCAAGACCCAGGCCCAGGGGCTGGGCCTGGGTTTGGCTATCTGCCGCCAGATCGTGCACTCCCTGGGCGGTGAGCTGGAGCTGCGCAACCACCCCGAGGGCGGTGCCGAGGCCCGGCTGCGCCTGCGCAACGCCACCCCCGGGGTGGTGCAGCCCCACGCCGCGCCCAGCGCCCTGCATAGCCACCGTCACGCCTGAGAT
>DATLYF010000132.1:0-7250 GCA_035575095.1 Candidatus Competibacteraceae bacterium | reverse complement strand
CCCGCCCACGGCGCTCGGAGCGCAGCGGGTGTCAGTACTGCAAGACCGGCTCCCACCAGCACTGGTCGCAACTCGGCGGCAGCACCACCACCTCGTCGCGCGGGAACACCCCCGGTCCCAGGCCGTAGAGGTCGGCCTCGGCAAGGCGCGCGCAGAAGTCCTTGTTGCGGCTATTGCTGGAGAAGCGGAAGCGGAAGCCGCGCACCTGCTCCTGCTGGCGCTGCTCGGCCAGCTTGACCTCGCTGTGGATGCGTTCGATCTCGCGACTGACGACGTCGATGATCCAGTGCTTTTCCTGCAGGAAGGTGGGGGTGCTGCCCAGGGATTCCAGGATGTGGGCATCGATGCGCCGGCGCATGGGTTCGTCCAACTCCTGGCCCGGGATCTGTACGCCGCCGGCTTCCAAATAGGCGCTGGCGAAGACCAGGGGATCGATGCCGTCCGCGCTCATGGCCTGGCGGCCGCGCTCGATGGCCTTGCGGATGGCAAAGATCTGTTTGGGCGAATATTTGTCCATGGCACCTAGACCCCATGTGTTTTTATTGCTACTAAGCAATTAGTGTGCCTGTTTTTGTGGGATATCGATATGCCCGTGGAATGTTGATTCTTATCAGGATGTTACCTCTGCATAGAAGGCCGTGCTCGGCTGTCCCGACGGTTGTCGTCACGACGTGGGGAACCCGAGTGGCGTAAAAGCGTCACATGCGGAAAAAAATCATCCCCGGCTGACGTTCCGTTGTCCGGCGCAGCCGGGGAACCGCAAGGCAAGCCGCTATGGAGACCCCGGCAATGCGCAGCCTCCTCCTCCCGCTGATGGTTTTCCTGCTGGCGCTGGGTGCGGTCCAGGCCCAGACCGGCATCTACAGTTGGCGTGACGCCAACGGCAATATCATCTATGGCGACGCACCGCCCGAGGGCAGCGCGGCGCGTCCGGTCACCCTGCCGGAAAGCGCCGGCCAGGGTTCGGTACCCATCTACGTCTGGCTGGACGCCCAGGGGCAGACCCACTACGGCAGTCAGCCCCCGGCAGGTCTGCCGGCCAGGCGCCTGGAAACCGTGCCGCCCGAAACGCAGCCGGGTGCGGCGGCGGAAGGGGAGACGGTGATCTACACCTGGCGTGACGCGAGCGGTCAGGCGCACTACGGTACGACACCGCCCGAGGGCGTGGACGCCGAGCCGGTGGCGTTGCGCGAACCCGCCGTCACCACCATCAACGCCAGTGAACTGCGCCCGGGCGAGCGGGAGGCCCTGCGCGAGTTCGAGCAGCGGCGCGCCGGCGCTCAGGCTGCGCCGCGCTGAGCATGGTGGCGGGCAACGGGCATTCAATGCGGCGGAATACGCACCGCCAGCACGTCACAGGGCGCGGCGTGCAGCACGGCGTTGGCGGTGGAGCCGAGCAGCAGCGCCAGGCCGTGGCGGCCGTGGCTGCCGACCACGATGAGGTCGGCGCCGATCTCTTTGGCGGTGTTGATGATGCCCTCCTTGGTGGAGACGGCGCTCACCGCTCGCCGCTCCGCATCCGCTACCCCCAGCTTCTCGGCTAGGCGCTCCAGGGCCTGCCGCGCCTCCTTCATCATGCTCTCGTCGGGTAGTTCGGGCAGCAGCGGCAGTAGCTCATAGCCGGCGCTGATGTGCACTTCTTCCACTACGTGCAGCAGAGTCAGCTTGGCGCCGTTGCGCTCGGCGATGTCCCGGGCGCGCTGCCCCACCAGCAGGCAGTCCTCGGAATAGTCCATGGCCAGCAGGACGTGTCGGTAGGTACCCATGTGTTGCCTCCGGATCGATGGCTTCTGACAGGGAGTTTAGACCGCTGCGGCGCAGCACGTACCGGCGACGCTCATACCGGGGCCATACCTATGGTCGTGGCATGGACTGTGGCAAGCGCTCGTATCACATCGCCGATTGCAGCAGGGTCTGCAGCAGGGCGCGAGTATCCTCGTGTACCGGATCATCGGCAGGCAGCCGCTCGCGGGCTTGGGTGATGGCCTGCAGGCCGAGGCGCACCTGCACCAGCCCCAGGTTGTGCAGGGCCTGTGGACGGTCGTCGCGGTGCAGGGCCTCGCGGAATGCCTGCTCGGCTTCCTCCAGGCGGTTTTGTTCGACATAGATGTTGCCGAGCTGGAACCAGGGCTCCGCAGCCTGCGGCTGCAGCCGGGTCAGTTCCAGGTAGTACTGTTCCCGATCCTGCTGTATGCCAGCGCTCTCGAAGCTGCGGTTGAGCGAAGGCCGCGGCTGCAGGGCGGCGAGCGGGCTCTGCAGGTTGGTGCAGCCGGACAGCACGAGCAAGCCCAGACACGGCGCCAGATAGCGCATGCGCTTCATCGACGATTCTCCCTCAGGGCAGTTGGCAGGAATGGTGGCCGATCGCCGGATGCCCAGCAAGAGCAAGGGGTGGGGGCGGCACCGATTCGCTATCATGGCAGGCGACACAACCAACTGCGGGGGAGAACGTCACCGTGCAACGCGCCGACTTTCGTCATGTGCTGGAGCTGCCCGTGCTATGGGGGCATATGGACGCCTTGGGCCACGTCAACAACGTCCAGTATTTTCGCTACATCGAATCGGGGCGCATCGCCTATTTCGAGAACCTGCTGGGCGAGTTGTCGCGCTCCGGGGAGAGCGTCATCCTGGCGGACATGCAATGCAGCTTCCGCCAGCAACTGCACTACCCCAGTCAGATCGAGGTCATGAGCCGGGTCAGCCGCATCGGCCGTAGCAGCCTGGATCTGCAGTGCGCCCTGTTCCGCAAGGGTGAGAATCAGGCGGTGGCTACCTCCAAGGCGGTGCTGGTGTGGTTCGATTTCGCCACCCAGGCGTCCAGGCCGATTCCGGAGGCGGTACGCAACGCGATCCTGGCCTTCGAGCCGATCTCGCCTGCGCTCTGAGGGGGAGACAGAGACTAGGGGATGCAGATACCAAGGGAGGTTACCGCCCAGGCTTGTGCGGCTTGCCGCCATTGCCGGGCTTGCCGCCTTTGATGGGATTGCCGCTTTGGCAGGGGTTCTTCTTGCCCAGGCCCTGGCACGGACCGCCGTGGCCTGCCTTGGTTTTCAGCAGATGCCGGGAGAGGTCATTGGATTCATCGGAGAGCAGGCCCGCTGCCCGCAGAATGCCGGCGGAGGTTGCCACTGGGGAATCCGGGAGAGGCGAGGGCTGGACGCCGAAGGCCGGGGATGTGCCGAGCAATAACCCCGCAACCAGACACGACAAAGGGGTCAAGTGTTGCATGGCCTACCTCCCTGGGTACAAGAGATTGCGACAATTGTAATTACCCTGATTTAGAACATAGGCCATGCATGTCCGATTGACACATTACCCTAGGGAAAATGGGGATGGAAAGTCCTAGGCCGGCGGGCGCAGCGGCAGCCGGCGCCAGCGTTCTCCAGTGGCGGCGAACACGGCATTGACTACGGCCGGGGCGATGGGTGGCACACCGACTTCGCCCACGCCGCCCAGGGGAGCGTCGTCGGCGGTGAGTATATGCACTTCGATGGCCGGGGTGTCGGCCATGGCGAGCAGCGGATAGTCGGGGAAATTGCTCTGTTCCACTCCGCCCTGGCGCAGGGTGATGGCGCCATACAGGGCGGCGCTGAGACCGAAGATGATGCCGCTTTCCATCTGTGCCCGCACCGTATCCGGGTTGACCACTGGGCCGCAGTCGACGGCGCACACCACTCGCTCCACCCGCAGTCGGCCGTCGCGCAGGTCGATTTCCGCCACCTGGGCGACGATGGAGCCGAAGGATTCATGCACGGCCAGGCCGCGCCCCCTGCCAGGCGGCAGTGCCGCACCGTGCCAGCCGGCGGCTTCGGCCGCCCGCTCCAGCACGCGCCGGTGGCGCGGCCGCTCGGCCAGGAGCCGCAAGCGATAATCCAGTGGATCGCGGCCGGCGGCATGGGCCAGTTCGTCGATGAACGACTCCACGAAGAAGGCGTTGAAGGAATGCCCCACGCTGCGCCAGAAACCCACCGGCACCGGCAGTTCCACCGGCACGTGCTCGACGCGCAGGCTGGGGATGGCGTAGGGCAGCTCGGCGGCGCCCTCGGCATTGGTCTTCTGCGGCATGTCCAGCGCCGCCCAAGGCAGCAGGCGCTGGGTATAGGAATACACCACCGACTGGCTGGCGGCGCGTAATCGCAATGCCCGCGGCAGGCCGTCTCCATCCAGGGCGGCGGCCAGTTCCGCTACGGCGGCGGGGCGGTAGACGTCGCGGTGCAGGTCCTCCTCCCGTGACCAGATGAGCTGCACCGGCCGCTCCGGTAGGTGGCGGGCGATGGCGGCGGCCTGTAGCGCCAGATCCACCTCCAGCCGCCGGCCGAAGCCGCCGCCCAGGAGTGTGGTGTGCACCGTCACCCGCTCGCTGTCCAGCGCAAGCCAGCGTGCCACCGCCCAGCGCACCAGGGATGGCACCTGGGTGGGTATCCACAATTCGCAACCGTTTGCGCTGACGCGGGCGGTGCAGTTCATCGGCTCCAGGCAGGCGTGGGCCAAATAGGGTACCCGGTAACGGGCGCGAATCACCCGGCTGGTACCGGCATCGAGGCTGCGCTGTGGATCGTCGCCCTGGCGGCGATACACGTCGGCCTCGCCTACAGCCAGCGCCCGCTCCAGGGCGGCGTCGACGGCGGCCGTGTCGAGGGCGGCGTGGGGACCGGCATCGAACTCCACCGGCAGCGCCGCCAGCGCCCGATGCGCCCGCCACCAGCCGTCGGCTACCACCGCCACGGCATCGTCCAGGGCGACCACCTTGACCACGCCGGGCAGACCGCGCAGCGCGGTCTCGTCGTAGCTCTTGAGCCGGCCCCCAAAGCTGGGGCAGTGGCGAATGGCGGCGTAGAGCTGACCGGGCAGGCGCACGTCCAGGCCGAACCGGGCCGAGCCGTCCACCTTGGCCGCCAGGTCCAGGCGCGGCGCCGGTGTACCCAGCAGGCGGTATTCGCTGCGCGGCTTGAGCGGCGGGGCGGCGGGCGGATCCAGTCGCGCCGCCTCTATCGCCAGCACACCGTAGTCCAGGGTGCGACCGCTGGCCGGATGCAGCACCTGCCCGGCCTGGGTGCGGCACTCGCCCTCGGCCACTCCCCAGCGGCGCGCGGCGGCGCTGACCAGCATGGCGCGGGCGCTGGCGCCGGCGATGCGCATCGGCTCCCAGGCGTCGCGCACGCTGGTGCTGCCGCCGGTCACCGACAGCCCCAGCGCCAGGCCCAGCTTGCCAGCGGCCCAGCGCAGCAGTTGTGGCAGCGCACCCTGGTCGTCGGGCCGCAGTGGCAGGCCGTCCACCAACACGGTGACGTTGCCGTACAGCTTCTCCAGGGGGGCTGGCTCCACCTGCACCCGCTGCCAGTCGGCATCCAGTTCCTCGGCCACCAGCATGGGCAGGGCGGTGTACACCCCCTGGCCCATTTCGGCCCGGGGCACGGCAATGGTGATGCGGCCATCGGCGGCGATCTTCAGCCAGGCGTTCAGCGCCAGCTCGCCGGGGGCGCTGGGCAGCAGCGCCGGATCGCCGGGCAGCTCGCGCCGCGGCAGCAGGCCATAGCCGATCAATAGACCACCGCCGAGCACGGCACCGGCGATGAGAAAGCGACGGCGGGCAGGGCGGAACGGTCGCGACATGGGACGGACTCTGTGGGCGGGCTCGTTGTTAGCTTAGATGGGCACAGCGGAGACGGCACCCTCTGCTGGCGCGGGGGAAAGTGAGCGGCATCGAACGAGTCGTGCAGAAGTTCGCAATGGGCTCGATGAGCACAGCGGGCTACCATTATCCACGGTTCCTCTGACCGTGTACCGTACCATGAACGCCTTTCTGCCCCCCGTCTTCTTGTCCCACGGCAGTCCGACCTTCGCCCTGGAAGATCGCCCCGTGAGCCGCTTCTGGCGCAGCCTGCCGGCTCGCCTGTCGGGTGCGCCGCGGGCGATACTATGTGTCTCCGCCCACTGGTGCACGCGGCAACCAGCCCTGGCCGGTGGCATGGACGGACCGCTGGAACTGCTCCACGACTTCTATGGCTTCCCCGAGCCGCTGTACCGGCTGACCTGGCCGGTGTGCGGTAGCGCCGCGCTGGCCGGGGAAATCGTCGAGGTCCTGGCGGCGGCCGGTATCGCCGTCGTCGAGCAGCCGCAACGCCCCCTGGACCATGGCGTCTGGGTGCCGCTGCGCGCTGCCTGGCCGGAGCCGCCGATGCCGGTGCTCGCTCTCTCCGTCTGTCCGCAGCGGGACGGCGCGTGGCATCTGGCCCTGGGGCGGGCGCTGGCGCCGCTGGCGCAGCGGGGCATCTGGGTCGTCGGCAGCGGCGGCTTGGTGCACAATCTGCGGCGGCTGGACTGGGGCCGGCAGGACGAGGGCGCCGAACCCTGGGCCGCGGAGTTCTTCCAGGCCTGGCGGGTGGCGCTGGCGCAGGGCGATCTGCAGACCCTGTGCGATCCGCAGCGGCTGCCCCATGGCCGTGTGGCCGCCGGGGACTGGGAGCATTACGTCCCGGTCCTGGTGGCGCTGGGGGCAGGCTCGGGCGCGGCGGCCCAATGGTGGCATGAGAGCTGGGCCTACGGCTGCCTGGACGGCTCGGTGCTGGCCTTCGCCGGCTGACCTCCTGCGCGGCGGCCGTAGCGCGTCATCTCCAAATAGCCCTGGCCGCGTAACGCGCGCTCCCGCTGCCGCCCTTCCACGCTTACCGCGCCCTCCCAATAGCGCACCGTCAGCCGCATCTCCTGGTCGGGGAGGCGCGCCGCGACGATCAGTTCCAGGTCCTCGGCCGGTAGCGCCAGACGCCAGCGCACGGGATAGCGGTCGCCGCTCTCGGGGCTGGTCCAGTAGGCCAGAGGTCGGACTGCCACGGCCTCGGCGGCCAGGGGCCGGTAGCGGCCGTCGGCTTCCACCAGCACGCCGCTGCTGTGCGGGTCCACGGTACCGTTCTTGCGCCGCAGACGATAGAACATGAGCTCGCGACCGTCGTCCAGTTGCAGGGCGAACCAGTCCCAGCCCTCCTGCTCCGGCCCCAAGGCGCTGGTCGACCATTCCCGGTCCAGCCAGCTTGCGCCGCTCACCGGGAAGCGCTGGTCGCCCACGGTCACCACGCCGCGGGTGGGCAGCCGGGTATAAGAATAGTAGTAGCTGGCATTGCCGGGCTCGGCGCTCTTGCGGCTCAGGCCGAGTTCGCCCTGTAGCACCAGCGGCTTGCCGGCCTCCAGGGTCAGGTCGAGGACAATGTCGCCCTCGGCGGCGCGCAGCCGCAGCGGGAACAGACCATCGGCGC
>DATLYF010000131.1:0-20441 GCA_035575095.1 Candidatus Competibacteraceae bacterium | reverse complement strand
CCCGAGATCATGTGATCGGGCACGAAGCCGGCGACGCCCATGCCATAATCCCGCCTTGTCCGCCGGAGAGGAGAGCCATGCGCATTCCCCGCGTCCATCTGCCCGTTTCCCTCGCCCCCGGCGCCGTGGTGGCGCTGGACGACAATGCCTTCAACCATCTGGTGCGCGTCTTGCGCCTCAAGCCCGGGGCGGCGCTGATCCTGTTCAACGGCGCCGGCGGCGAGTACCGGGCACGGCTGGAGACGGTGGAGAAGCGCGGCGCCACGGCGCGGGTAGAGGTGCATGTGGCGCGCGAGGCGGAATCGCCCCTCAGCGTGCTGCTTGCGCAAGGCGTGTCTAAGGGCGAGCGCATGGACTACACCCTGCAGAAGGCAGTGGAACTGGGGGTGACGGCGATCCAGCCGCTGCTCACTGCGCACAGCGTGGTCAGCCTGGACGATGAGCGCTGGGAGCGGCGCCGGCGCCACTGGCAGGGGGTGGTGGTCGGGGCCTGTGAGCAATGCGGGCGCAACCGCCTGCCGGCGCTGTATCCCCTGCGCAGCCTGGGCGAGTGGCTGGCGACTCCACCGCCGGGGCTGGGGCTGATGCTGGACCCGCTGGCCGAGCACGGGTTGCGCGACCTACCGCCGCCTGCCGGCCGGATGATCATGCTACTGGTGGGGCCCGAGGGGGGGCTGAGCGAGACCGAGATCGCCGCCGCCCGCATCGCCGGCTTCCGCGGCCTGCGCCTAGGGCCGCGGGTGATGCGCACCGAGACCGCCGGCGTCGCCGCCCTGGCTGCGCTGCAGGCGCTGTGGGGCGATCTGGGCTGAGCGGTGATGGCCGAACAGGGGAGACGACGGAGCATGCTGACGCTGCTGGTCAACACCGTGACGCTGTTTATCGCCGCCCTTGGTTGCCTGCTGATGGGGGCGCTAGTGATCAACAACCCGCCCCTGGGCGATCCGCCGGGTATGTGGGTGCGGTTGCGCACCTACCTCACCCAGAATGTGGCCGAGACCCGCCGCGATCACGAGTTCCACGAGCTGGAACTGCGCTGCTACCGGCTGCCGCCGAAGGCACTGTTCACTCGGGTGGAACACGCCATTCACCTGCTGGACTGGGAGGTGGTGGAGATCGACCCGCGCCAGCATACTCTGCATGCCGTGATCACTACGCCGCTGTTTCGCTTCAAGGATGATCTCTATGTGCGCCTGCAGGTAGCGGCCTGCGGCACCGAGCTGCACATCCGCTCCCAGTCGCGGGTCGGCCGCGGCGACCTGGCTGCCAATACCCGGCACATCCTCGATCTGCTGGAGGTGCTGTCGCGCCAGCTCTAGAGCGGCGGGTTTGTATATTATTTGTACAAATAAATCGGCCGACGCGAGCACATCGCTGGGGTGAGCATGGTATCCAACGATCCGCTCCAAGAAGCTTCCGCCCTGCCCCGCAACGGTCTGGTGCCGATCCGCACCGTCGCCAGTCTCACTGGCGTCAATCCGGTGACGCTACGGGCCTGGGAGCGTCGCTACGGACTGATTCGGCCGGTGCGCACCGCCAAGGGGCACCGCCTCTACAGCATGCACGATGTGGAACTGATCCAGCGCGTGTTGACCCTGCTCGACGCCGGCATGTCCATCGGTCAGGTATGTCATGTGCTGCGCGGCGAGAGCCTGGGCGCGGGCCACCCCCAGCCTGGACCGGCCGAGGAGCACGTGGATCCCTGGCAGGACTATCGCCGACAGATGGTCAAGGCCATTGCCGACTTCGACGACATCGCTCTGGATGATCTCTACAACCAAGTCCTTTCCCTGTATCCGGTGGATAGCGTCACCGGCCGCCTCATCGTGCCGCTGCTGCACGAATTGGGCTGGCGCTGGGAGCGCGGCGAGGGCGGCGTGGCCGAAGAGCATTTCTTCTCCGTGTTTTTGCGCAACAAGCTGGGAGCGCGCCTGCATCACCAACGGCGCGGCCTGAGCGGACCGCGGCTGCTGGCCGCCACCTTGCCGGGCGAACACCACGAGATTGGCCTGCTGCTGTTCGCCCTGGCGGCCATGGACCGCAACTATCGGGTGCTGCTGCTGGGGTCCGACATGCTCTTGGAGGAGTTGCCGTTGCTGGTGAACCGCACCCATTGTCAGGCCATCGTCCTGGCCGGTTCGCTGGTCACCCCGGTCAAGCTGGTGCGCCACAATCTGGCGCGGCTGGTGCGGGAAGTGTGCGTGCCGGTGTTCGTCGGTGGTCAGGTGACGGCACGCTACGCCGAGGAGATCGTCAAGGCCGGCGCCCTGGCCCTGGGCGAGGATCTGGGTCTGGCGCTGCGCATCATCGACGGCCGGCTGACCCAGGCCGGAGCGGCGTAAGCGGCCGCAGCGCCCGGCCCTCATGTCCCGGCTCAGGGGCGCCAGAACGGTTTGCGGCTCTCCACGGCCGCCGCCTCCGCACTCCAGCCGATGTCGTGCAGCAGATGGTCGTCCAGTTCGGCCAGTTTGCGGCGCAAGGCCCGACGCTGCCGCCAAGTGTGCAGCAGGGCGCGCCAGCGGCTGAGGAGAGACGGGTGAGCGGCTGCTGATACGGACAGCCTCGGCAGCATGGCCGTGGTGCATGTGCTCGCAGATTTTCTCATGACCTATCACTCCTTGAGAGGGAAGCCTCTGCCTGTTTATGCCATGGAAAATCTAGGGTTATATGCGAATGTGCACAAACCATTTATGATCATGATTAATATGAGCAAAACACATAGGAAACAGCCATGAACCGGCGCCTGCCCTCGCTCAACGCCCTGCGCGCCTTCGAGGCATCCGCCCGCCAGGGCAGCTTCACCGCCGCCGCCCAGGAACTGTTCGTCACCCAGGGAGCGGTGAGCCGCCAAGTCAAGGCGCTGGAGGAGGAACTGGGCGTGCTGCTGTTCCGCCGCTTGCACCGCGGCCTGGAGCTGACCGCTGAGGGCCGCACCCTGCTGGCGGCGGTGAGCGGCGCCTTCGACGGCATCGCTGCTGCCGCCGCTCGGTTGCGCAACCAGCAGCAGGACCTGAAGATCAAAGTGCCGCCCACCTTCGGCATCCGCTGGTTCATCCCGCGTCTGGCCCGCTTCCAGTTGGAGCAGCCGGAGGTCCAGGTGCGGGTGACCACAGTCTGGCGCCATTCCATCGATTTCGCCCGAGAGGACTTCGACGCCGGCATCGACTTCGGTCAAGGGCGCTGGTCCGGGCTGTGCGCCGACCTGTTGCAGACCGAGCACCTGGTGCCGGTGTGCGCGCCTGCCCTGCTCAAAGGGCGGCGTCCGCTGCGCACCCCCGCCGATCTGGCCCGCCATACCCTGTTGCATCCCACCACTGATCACTCCGACTGGCGTAAGTGGCTGGAGAGCATGGGTGTGCAGGATGTGGATCCCAGTCAAGGCCAGGATTTCGACACGCTGGAGACTGCCATGGCGGCGGCGGCAGCCGGCTACGGTGTAGCCATCGGCGCCTACGAGCTGATCCAGGAGGACCTGCGCGCCAAGCGGCTGGTCATGCCATTCGGCGAGAAACTGGTGAGCTACGGCAGCTATTACCTGATCTATCCCGAGGATCGTCTGAGCCGGCCACGCTTTGTCCTGTTCCGCGACTGGCTGCTGGCCGAGGCCGCCGCCGACCGGCTCCGGCCGGCTCAGTCGCTGGCGAAGTAGATATCCCCATACCAGCCCAGGCTGTGGCGGCGGCTGTCGTCGCCGTCGGTCATGATGGCCACGCCATCGAGGCGGGTGATGTCCTCGCCGAAGGCCTGACGCCAGTCGGCACGCACGTCGCGCCGCTCCTCCAACCAGCGCCCCGCTTCCCCATCACCCGAGCGCAGCGCGATCATGCGAGCGTTGCCGGTGTAAGGATTGGCCCATTGGCTGCCGGCCGGCTGGCTGCCGGACCAGACATAGAGCAGGCTGCGGGTCTGCCAGAACAGCAGGCCTTTGGCCACCACGTAGACCCGCACCGGAAAGTCGTCGCCGCCCTTGCGCCGCTCGTCCAGGCCGGCCAGGCTGCGCTCGATGCGCCACGACCAGTGCAGATAGGGCGTGCGGCTGAGATCCACGGGCAGCTCGCGGATCAGCCCCGAGGCGCTGCTGTTGGCCTCGGCGCGCAGGGCGCGGCGGCCGTCGACCTCCTCCAGGCGGTAGCGGGTTTCGGCCTTGTCGCGGAAGGTCTGCGGCCGCCAGCCGTCCAGCCGGCCGGCGGCGAATTCCCCCACCGGCACCCGCTCGCTGGCCGAGGCCAGCAGCGGCAGCAACAGCAACAGCAGGGCGGGGCGCTTCATGAGGCGGGCTCGAACAACTGCTCCAACAGGTCGGCGTCATCGAAGTGGCGGCGGCCGAGGAAGGCGGTGGCGTGATGGCCGCGCTCGCGCATCCCGCCGGGCGAGGGAATGCCCATGGGCCAGAGGATGAAGCGCTCCAGGCGCTCGCTGCCGAGCACCAGTGCATCGGCGCCGAACAGGGAGCGACGTCCGCCGCGCTGGTCCGGTACTGTGTAGAGTGCCGCGTAGTCGCGCCACTGGTAGGGCAGGGTGGCCCCAGGCGTGTCCGGATAGACCCGCTGCAGGTAGTGGGTGCCGCTGGCGATGCGCAGCACCAGACGCTGCCCGGGGCCGGGCGCCGGCGGCGGCGGCAGCACCAGCGGCGGCTCCGGCAGATTCAGGGCAGCGGCGCGCAGGCGCAGGCTGTGACTGGGGAAGAACTTGTGGTAACAGCCGCAGGGATGAATGCTGTCGTAGAGCAGCGGCCGGCCGTTGTGGTCCAGCGTCACCCGCCACATCAGCCCGTCCAGCGGCCCGCCGAGAATGTCCAGGGCGCCGTTCTTGGGGCGTGCGCTGAACCATACCACATAGTTGAGCTGCAGTAGCGGCTCGCCGCGCCAGCGGGTGTAGCTGGCGTAGCGGTAGAGCAGCGGTGTGGCGGCATCCACAGTGGGCAGCGCATCGCCGGCCCAGCGCGGCGCGCCGGGGTAGTCGTCGGGCCCGGCCTGGTCCAGCTCCAGCAGCGGGGCATGCTGGGCGTACAGCGAGGCCAGTTGGGCCGGGGTCGGTCGGGGGATGCCGAGGGCATCGCGCGGTAGCGCAGTGTAATCCACTGTAAAGATGGCGGCAGGATTCTGGGGCGCGTAGCGGCGTACGATGCCGGCGGTCGGCAGTTGCGGCCGCGGCAGGGCGAACACTGCCCGGGTCTCGGCCTGCCAACGCCGTACCCCAGCAGCCACTCCCAGGGCAGTCAGCGGATAGAGGCCGAACACCCGTTGCCCGGTGACGTAATCGTCCGGTACCACGGCGCGCTGGCGCAACAACGCGATCCGCGCCGGCACAGCCAGGTCGTGTTCCACCAGCAGCCCGGTGCAGCGCGTCAGCTCGGCTTCATTTGGCAAGGCGGCGCGGCGCGCCGCGGTCAGGCTGGCCAGCTCGATGCGCCGCGCCTCCCGGTCCAGCCCGGCCAAGGCCTGCAGCCAGGCCCGGCTCTGGGGCGGTGTCAGCGGCTCTTCCCGGTAGCTGGCCAGGAAGCGGTCTACGCGCAGATAGGGAAAGCCTGGGATGCGGGCGGCGAAGGTCGGGCTGTAGCCGTGTTGCGCCACCGCCCGGTCCAGCGCCTGGTAGCGCTCCAGGCATTGCGCCTGCGGGCTGCCGGCGGGTGGGGCAGGGGGCAGGCTGGCGCAGGCGCCGAGCAGGAATAGTGACAAAAACAGCAACGGCAGGCGAGGCATAACGCCTCCGTAGTTTCGATAATCTTGAATCTTAGTACGTTAGATATTGGATCCCAGATGATGATCTGCTGGAAAGCAAGCGCGTCCGCTATGGATGGGCTGCCGGATCTGACCGTTATGCCCACTCCCGCACTCTTAAAAACTCCTCATACAACCGCGCTTCCTCGGTCCCCGGCTGCGGCTTCCAGTCATAGCGCCAGGCCACCAGCGGCGGCAGCGACATGAGGATCGACTCGGTGCGCCCCCCAGATTGCAGGCCGAATAGCGTGCCGCGGTCGTAGACCAGGTTGAACTCCACGTAGCGGCCGCGGCGGTAGAGCTGGAACTGGCGCTCGCGCTCGCCGTAGGTCATGCCCTTGCGGCGCTGGACGATGGGCAGGTAGGCGGGCAGGTAGTGGTCGCCGACGCTTTGCATGAAGGCGAAGCAGCGCTCGAAGCCCCACTCGTTGAGGTCGTCGAAGAACAGCCCGCCGATGCCGCGCGGCTCGTTGCGATGCTTGAGGAAGAAGTACTCGTCGCACCAGCGCTTGTAGCGCGGATAGACCTCGGCGCCGAAGGGTGCGCAGGCCGCGCGCGCCGTGCGGTGCCAGTGCACGCAGTCCGCCTCGAAGCCGTAGTAGGGTGTGAGGTCGAAGCCGCCGCCGAACCACCATACCGGCTCTTGCCCGTCGGCCTCGGCGACGAAGAAGCGCACGTTGGCATGGGAGGTGGGCACGTAGGGATTGCGCGGGTGAATCACCAATGACACGCCCAGGGCCTGGAAGCGGCGCCCGGCCAGTTCCGGACGATGCGCGCTGGCCGAGGGCGGCAGTTGGGTGCCGCTGACGTGGGAGAAGTTGATCCCGGCCTGCTCGAACAGCGCCCCCTCACGCAACACCCGGGTGCGACCATCACCCTGCAGGCGCTCGCCTGGTGGGCGGTTCCAGATGTCCTCGCCAAAGCGCGCGGCGCCGTCCTCGGCCTCCAAGGCGGCGCAGATGCGCGCCTGCAGGTCCAGCAGATAGGCGCGGATGGCAGGGAGCTGTTCCATGGTCGATCCTCACCTCAGGCGCCGCGGGCGATGGCCTGATAGCCGATGTCGCGGCGGTAGAACATGCCGTCCCAGGAGATCCGCTGCGCCGCCGCATAGGCATTGGCCTGGGCTGCAGCCACCGTAGCGCCCAAGGCGGTCACGCACAGCACCCGGCCGCCGCTGGTGACCATGGCGCCATCCCGCTCGGCGGTGCCGGCGTGGAACACCTTGACATCCGCGCCGAAGTCGCCGTCCAGGCCGGCGATGGCATCGCCCTTGCGCGGCTCGCCCGGGTAGCCGGCGGCGGCCAGTACCACGCCCAAGGCCGGACGCGGATCCCACTCGGCAGAGATCTGGTCGAGATGGCCTGCTAGGGCAGCCTGCACCAGCTCCACCAGGTCGGAGCGCAGGCGCAGCATGATCGGCTGGGTTTCCGGGTCGCCGAAGCGGCAGTTGAACTCCACTACCTTGGGCTGGCCGGCGGGGGTGATCATCAGCCCGGCGTAGAGGAAGCCGGTATAGGGCATGCCGTCGGCGGCCATGCCGCGCACCGTGGGCAGGATCACCTGCTCCATGATGCGCTGGTGCAGCTCCGGGGTGATCACCGGCGCGGGCGAGTAGGCGCCCATGCCGCCGGTGTTGGGGCCAGTGTCACCGTCGCCGACGCGCTTGTGGTCCTGACTGGAGGCCATGGGCAGCACGTGCGTGCCGTCCACCATGACGATGAAGCTGGCCTCCTCGCCGGCCATGAACTCCTCGATCACCACCCGGCTGCCGGCGGCGCCAAAAGCCTGGCCGCCGAGCATGTCGCGTACCGCCGCCTCGGCCTCGCTCAGGGTCTGAGCCACCACCACACCCTTGCCGGCGGCCAGACCGTCGGCCTTGATCACAATGGGCGCGCCCTGCTGGCGGACATAGGCCAGCGCCGGCTCGACCTCGCTGAACACCCGGTAGGCGGCGGTGGGGATGCGGTGGCGGGCCAGGAAGTCCTTGGCGAAGCTCTTGGAGCCCTCCAGCTGGGCGGCGGCGGCGCTGGGGCCGAAGATCGCCAGGCCGGCGGCGCGGAAAGCGTCCACCACCCCTTGCACCAGCGGCGCCTCGGGACCGACGATGGTCAGATCGATGGCCTGCGCGCGGGCGAAGGCGGTGAGGGCGGCGATGTCGTCGGCTCTGATCGCCACGTTCTCACACTTGGGCTCACGGGCGGTGCCGGGATTGCCGGGGGCGACGTAGACCCTTGCGACGTGCGGCGACTGCGCCACCTTCCAGCTCAGGGCATGCTCGCGGCCGCCGCTACCAATCACCAGAACCTGCATGGGGACTCCTCGGGGACTGCTGTGGAAGACGAGGGCGCTATTCTAGCAGCTCGTCCAGCTCTCGCCCCGGCACGTAGATACCCATACGGTACTTGAGTTCGCCGTTCAGATAGAGCCACTCGGGCACCTGGCGGGTCAGCTCGCGCGGGCCGGCAAACGCGATGTCACCAGCGCGCAGGGCGGCCTGCAGCGCGGTATGCCCCAACCACACCCGGGTGAAGGCGCCCAGGTCGGCAGCGATCACCGCATCCACCTCGAAACCCGGGTCCTTCAGACACAGGTCCACGGCATCGCCGTCGAGGATCAGCCACCAGCAGCGCTGTGCCACCCGCCCCCGCCTGAGACCGCGGAAATCGAAGCGCAGCACCACCCGGCGCGGCGGCAGGGCGGCATGCTTGATGCGGCGCTGCACGCCCCACATCAGCAGGGTGTCGTCCAGGTCCTGCTCTTCGAGCCGGCCCCGGCCCCAGCGCTGGGCCCACACCCCCATCTGCTCGATGATCGGCCGCAGTGCCTCGCCGGCGGGCGTCAGGCGGTACTCGTGGACGGTCCCCGTGTCGTCGGCGCTGTGGCTCACCACGCCGGCGTCCTCCAGCTCGCGCAGGCGCTGGGCCAGCAGGCTGCGGGACATGAGCGGCACGCCGCGGGCAATGGCATTGAAGTGCTGATTGCCGAACATCAGCTCGCGCAAGATCAGAGGCGTCCAGCGGTTGCAGATGACCTCAGCGGCCTTGGCGACCGGACAGAACTGACCATAACCCTTCGTCATGCGCCTGGCCTCCGCTGCATCGCCGGCGGATGAAGCCCAGAAACTGGACTGCTTCAGGGCGCTGCAATCACTGGCGGTTGTCGTTCTCTTGAATAGTAGCAGGCGATACCGGTTCAGATATTGAACTTGTTGATTTGATGGCCGTTTCGAAAATGGTATTGGCGCAAGTCCAGTAAGGAGACTCGGACGATGAGATACGCGCACACCTCAAACAGCAATCACAGGAGGTCTGCCCATGAGAGCGAAAACGCTGGATGGCCACGGGATTGACCTGACGCAGGACGTGCTCAACAGTTGGAAGATGCGGCTCCGCGGGCCGGTGCTCGCGCCTGGCGAGGCAGGCTACGAGGAGGCGCGAACCGTCTGGAACAGCATGATCGATAGAAAGCCTGCCGTTGTCGTGCGCTGCCTGGGCAGCGCCGACGTGATCGAGTGCGTGCGCTTTGCGCGCGAAAACAACCTCCTGCTCTGCATCAAGGGCGGAGGACACAATATCGCTGGCCTGGCCGCGGCGGACGGCGCACTGATGCTCGATATGTCGCTCATGCGCGGCGTATGGATCGATCGCCAAAGACGGGTCGCCCACGCGCAGGCGGGTTGTCTTCTCGGCGACGTGGATCGTGAAACGCAGGTGCACGGGCTCGCGGCCGTGCTCGGTTTCATTTCGCTCACCGGCATCGCCGGACTCACCTTGGGCGGCGGCTTCGGCTACCTCACGAGGCGGTGGGGCTGGACGGCAGACAACGTTATCGGCATGGACGTCGTGACCGCCGAGGCACGACTGGTGCGCGCGAGCAGCGACGAGAACGCGGACCTCTTCTGGGGTCTGCGGGGCGGTGGTGGAAACTTCGGCGTCGTGACCGGGATCGAGTACGTGCTCCATCCCGTCGGACCGGAGATCGTCGGTGGGGTCGTGGCCTGGCCCGCAGCCGAAGCGCCCAAGGTGCTCGAGCTGTACCGGACCCTCACCGCGGAGGCTCCACCCGAGCTCACGCTCGTCGCGCTCATGCGCCCGGCGCCTCCCGCACCGTGGCTGCCGAAGGACAGCCATGGCAAGCCGATCGTGGCATTGCTCGCCTGCCATACCGGGAGACCGGAGGAGGGCGAGCAAGCCGTCGCGCCCATCAAGTCGTTTGGCAAGCCGATCGGTGACGTGCTCGTACGCCGGCCGTATGCGCAGCTGCAGTCACTGCTCGATGCGACACAGCCAAAGGGCCGCCGCTATTACTGGAAGAGCGAGTACCTGCCGCGCATCGAACCGGCTCTGTGCGAGAGGGTTATCGAGCATGCGGCAAGAATCCGCTCGCCGCACTCGGCCGTGATCCTGTTCCAGATCGAAGGGGCCCTGAACCGACTCAACGAGGATTACTCGCCCGTTGGCAACCGCGACGCGCGCTACGTGCTCAACGTGGCGGGCTCCTGGGAGCGGGCGGACGACGACGAGACGAACATCGAATGGGCCCGCGCGGCATGGAACGACATGAAGCGCTTTTCGACCGGCGGCACGTACATCAACTTCCTGACCGAGGATGAAGGCGCTGAGCGCACCGAGGCGGCGCTTGGCAAGGCACTCCAGCGGCTGGCCGAGATCAAGAGCAGATGGGATCCGCAGAACGTCTTTCGCACCAACCGCAACATCAAACCGGCCTGAGAGAGGTCGGTGCGCCGAACCTTATCGATATGGCGAAGGCATCGCGGAGGGGTGGTGCTGATGCCCTCGCCCCGGCGCTCAGTGCCGGAAATGCCGCATGCCGGTGAACACCATGGCCAGGCCGTGCTCGTCGGCGGCGGCGATCACCTCCGCGTCGCGCAGCGAGCCGCCCGGCTGGATCACCGCGGTGATGCCGGCAGCCGCCGCGGCATCGATGCCATCGCGGAAGGGGAAGAAGGCATCCGAGGCCATCACCGAGCCGGCCACCTGCAGGCCCTCGTCGGCGGCCTTGATGCCGGCGATCCTGGCCGAATAGACGCGGCTCATCTGCCCGGCGCCGATGCCGATGGTCATGCCGTCCTTACAGTAGACGATGGCGTTGGACTTGACGAACTTCACCACCTTCCAGGCGAACAGCAGGTCCTGGAGCTCCTGCGCGCTGGGAGGGCGCTTGCTGACCACCTTGAGGTCAGCCGCACCGACCGCGCCCAGATCCCGGTCCTGCACCAGCAGGCCGCCGTTGACCCGCTTGTAGTCCCAGCCCGGCACCGCCTCCGCCCACTGGCCGCAGGCCAGCACGCGCACGCTCTGCTTGGCGCGGGTCACCGCCAGGGCTTGCTCGCTCACCGTGGGGGCGATGATCACCTCGACGAACTGGCGCTCGACGATGGCCTGGGCGGTGGCGGCATCGAGCTCGCGGTTGAAGGCGATGATGCCGCCGAAGGCCGAGGTGGGATCGGTCCGGTAGGCCCGCTCGTAGGCAGCGCGGATGTCCTGGCCGAGCGCCACGCCGCAGGGGTTGGCGTGCTTGACGATGACGCAGGCCGGCACATCGAACTGCTTGACGCATTCCAGGGCGGCATCGGTGTCGGCGATGTTGTTGAAGGACAGCTCCTTGCCCTGCAACTGGCGGGCGGTGGCTACCGCTGCCTCGCGCGGGGCGTGCTCGACGTAGAACGCCGCCTGCTGGTGCGGGTTCTCGCCGTAGCGCAGGTCCTGGGCCTTGCGCAACTGCAGGTTGTAGGTGCGCGGGAACGCGGGGCTGCCGTTGGCCACCAGACGACCCAGATAGTTGGCGATCATGCCGTCGTAGCGGGCGGTGTGCTCGAAGGTCTTGACCGCCAGCTCGAAGCGCGTGGCCTGACCGAGCGCCCCGCCGTTGGCGCGCATCTCGGCGACGATGCGGCCATAGTCGGCGGCGTCCACCACCACCGCCACGCCGGCGTGGTTCTTGGCGGCGGCGCGCAGCATAGTGGGGCCGCCGATGTCGATGTTCTCGATGGCCGTCCCCAGGTCGCAGCCGGGCCGGGCCACGGTGGCCTCGAAGGGATAGAGGTTGACCGCCACCAGGTCGATGGGCGGGATGCCGTGCGCGGCCATCACCGCCTCGTCGATCCCGCGCCGCCCCAGCAGGCCGCCGTGAATCTTGGGGTGCAGGGTCTTGACGCGGCCGTCCATCATCTCCGGAAAGCCGGTGTAGTCCGATACTTCCACCACCGCGATGCCGTGCTCGGCCAGCAACCGGGCGGTGCCGCCGGTGGACAGGATCTCCACGCCGAAGTCACGCAGGGCGCGGGCGAAGTCGACGATGCCGGTCTTGTCGGAGACGCTGATCAAGGCGCGGCGGATGACGATGGGGGCGTTCTGGCTCATCTCGCGGTAATCCCAGCAGGTTCCAGGAAGGCGCGCAGTATACCGGAAGTGGCGCTGCGGGAAACGTTTGAAGGCGCTCACAAATCACCGGCCGGCGGAGTGCGCGCGCAGACCCAGACCTGGAGCGTCGCCACCCCGGCGCGGCGCAGGGTGCGGGCCAGTTCGCTCACGGTGCTGCCGCTGGTATAGACGTCGTCGATGATGGCCAGATGGCGCACCGCCAGCGGTTTGGTCACCACGAAAGCGCCGCGCAGGTTGCGCCGCCGCGCCAGTAGACCGAGCCCTGAGGACTGCGCGAGGGTGGGGCGCACGCGCTGCACGCCATCGAGCAGCAGCGGCAGGGCGAGGCGCCGGCCGAGGTGGCGGGTCAGCTCGAGCGACTGGTTGAAGCCGCGCTCGCGCAGCCGCGCGGGGTGCAGCGGCACCGGCAGCAGCGCCTCGGGGCGCGGCACGGCGGCAGCCGTCACCGCCTCGGCCAGCAGCTCCGCCAGCAGTGGCGCCAGCGTCAGTCGGCCGTGGAACTTGAAGTCGCGGATCAGGGCATCCACCGGGTGGCGATAGCGCAACGGGGCAATGGTGCGCTCGAACGGCGGCGGGCGGCGCTGGCAGCGGCCGCAGGGCAGGCCGGGATGGGGTAGGGGGAGAGCGCAGCGCGGGCAGGCGATCGGATTACGCGGCAGCTCGGCGGCGCAACCGGCGCAGAGATCACGGGTATCTTGTCCTGGTGCGCCGCACAACAGACAATGGGATGGGAACAGCGCGAGCTGTAACTTTTTTAGCCAATGGTCAATCATGCGAAGTCCTTTTCGGTTGACAGTGCTCGGGGCGGTCCTGATACTGGCCCTGCCCCGCGTCGCCGACCGGGCGATCGCCAGTGGAGTCTAGCCCATCATGTCCGAGCCATCCTCCGCCGCGCCCCGCGTGGTCAGCGCCGCCTCGGCGCGCAAGGCCGCCAGCCTGATGAACTACGGCAACATCATCGCCCTGCTGGTGCCGGTGCCGCTGCTCATCCTCTGGTTCGGCGCCTCCATGCTGGTCTATGCCATGAACCGCCATCACCCCAACCCGCGGGTGGGCCACTATACCCAGCAGGCGGCCTACCGCTTCTATGGGGTGACCGGCTTCTTCACTGCCGCCGCCACCTTCATCCCCGGTGGCGGCTGGCAGTACTACCTGGTGGCCTGGGCGCTGGCGGCGCTGGTGATCATCCCCTGGTCGATCCTGGATCTCGTGCGCATCCGCCGCGAGCAATGGCAGGATACGGTGATTCCGGAGCCCGGCACGCCGCCGGCCCGGGACGTGGGGCATTCACCCCATTGATGCGAACCCAGGAGCCCCGACATGCTGCAATCCGCTACCCTGCGTCCCACCCTGGCCGAGCACTGGCTGAGCGGCGCCAGCCGCATCCGCGCCCTGGCGCTGCTGCTGGCCGGCGTCGCGCTGTTGACGCTGAGCGCCAGAATCCAGATCCCGTTCTGGCCGGTGCCCATGACCCTGCAGACCTACGCCGTGCTGGTCATCGCCATGGCCTACGGCCCCGGACTGGGTGTGGCCACGGTGACGGCCTATCTGCTGGCCGGCGCGGCCGGGCTGCCGGTGTTCGCCCAGGGCGGTGGTGCGGCCTATCTGCTCGGGCCAACGGCCGGCTACCTGCTGGGCTTTGTGCTCGCCACGGCGCTGCTCGGATGGCTGGCCCGCCGCGGCTGGGACCGCAGCCTGCCCCGGGCGCTGGCCGCCATGCTCGCCGGCGAGGCAGTGATCTTTGCCTGCGGCGTCACCTGGCTGGCGGCCCACGTGGGGATGGAGAAGGCCATCGCCGCCGGCCTGCTGCCGTTCCTGGCCGGTGAGATGCTGAAACTGGCGCTGGCGGCGGCGACTTTGCCGCTGGCGTGGCGGCTCAATCCTCCAGCGTAGCCAGCAGGTCGATCATGAACTCCATATCCTCCTGCGCGACCGGTTCCCAGCCCTGAAAGCCCAAACTCTCCAGCACCCCTGGCCCCTTGGGATCGTCGCGCATGTTGAGCAGCACGCTCTGCAAGTCCGCGCGGCGATGGGCCAGGCGCGGCCCGGCCAGCAGGGTATGATGGATGTCGCGGATGCGGCTGGCCACCAGTGGGCGCAATTGGCTGTGTAGCACCTTGGAGAACTCGTCGTAGGCCTCCTGCAGGATGAAGCCTACCTCGGCCTCGCCGCGCAGCAGCGACTTGGCCACCATGAGGTAGTTGTCGCGCAACAAGCGCTCGACGTTGCCGGCGTGCAGTTCGGCTGGCTCCAGCATGCGCATGCAGATCATGTTGATGTCCGGATGGTCGGTGGTGGCGATGCGCAGCCCCGGCTGCAGCTCCTCCACCCGCTGCGCCGGGTGTTCCCGGCGCACCACGATCACCCCCTCGTCCTGCTTGCCGCGCGCCCGGGCGAGGGGGGTAAAGCCGCGTTCGCGCACCAGACTGGCAGCGTCGTAGGGATTGGCGTAGAGCAGATCGATGCTGCCGGCCTCCAACGCTCGGTGCAGACTGGGGAAGTCCTGGAACAGCTCCAGGTGGAGGGTGTCCTGAAGCTGGCGCTGCAGCCAGGTGTTGAAGATGTACCAGCCGGAGAGCCTGTCGGGGTTGAAGTCCGGGCTGACGGTGAAGTTGTAACTGGCCATCGGTGGGGTCATGGGGTCTCCCTCACAGCATGCTGCGGTACAGCATCGCCATTTCTTCCACCTTGCGCCGGGCGGGCTTGCGGCGCACCGAGGTATAGCCCACCACTTGGCCGTGGCGGACGTTGGCGATGACCGTGGCGTAGACCCAGTAATAGCCGCCATCCTTGCGCAGGTTCTTGACGTAGCCGTGCCACTTCTCGCCCCGTGCCAGGGTCTGCCACAGGTCCTGGAAGGCCGCCGCCGGCATGTCCGGGTGGCGCAGGATGCAGTGCGGCTGGCCGATCAGCTCCTCGCGGCGGTAGCCGGACATCTCCACGAAGGACTCGTTGGCGTGGGTGATGATGCCCGTGGGATCGGTGCGGGAGACGATCAGCCGGCCGTCGGGATAGGGCGTTTCCACCTCGCTCACCAGCACCCGCCGGGTGCGGCCGTCGTGGTAATGGAGGACGTGCTCGCGGTAGGCGCCGACGATGTCGGCGGGGTCCATGTCGTACATGGTTTGCGCTCCTTTTGGATAGTGTGCAGTGCGCTCACAGCAGCTTCTTGATGGCTTCGGCGGCGCGCTTGACGTCGAGGAAGATCAGGCCGAGGCGCGCGTTGGGCTTGGCCAGCACCGACACCACCGCGTCCTCGCCGGCGTGAGTCATGAGCACATAGCCCTTGCCGCCCTTGACCAGGACCTGCTCCAGAGTGCCGCGCCCGAGTTCGGTGGCGGTGCGGTTGCCGAGCGAGAGCATGGCGGCGCTCATCGCGCCCACGCGATCCTCGTCCATGCCAGCCGGCAGCAGCGCGGCCATCATCAGGCCGTCGGTGGAGATTACCGCCGAGGCTTCGATATCGGCGGAGGTGCCGTTCAGCTCGCTCAAAATGGCGGTCAGCATGTCTTCTCGCATAACAGGGTTCCTTAGGATTTATTGCAAACCGGTGGTGGGGCAGGCTGGATCAGAGCGATGGGCGGCCCTGGCCGTAGCGGCAGCCCAGCGTCCAGACCAGATCGCGGAATGCGGGTTGGTTGAGCTGCGGCGCTTCGGCAATGACCAGGGTGAATTCGGTTTCACCGATCGCGAGCGGCCAGAAGCCGATCTGGCTGTTGCCGGCGGCATCGCTCAGTGCCCAGGCGCGCTGGCGTAGCCCCAAGTTGCGCGCCAGTAGCCCCTGGTGGCGGCCGTAGAGCGAGGCCAGGTCGGCGCCCAGGGCCGCGAGTTCCTCAGCCGTTTCGTGGGCAAAGCCGGCGGTAGCGACGTAGAGGCCCTGACTGTCGGCGAGCAGTGCCCGCCCCGCGCTCGACAATAAGCGCAGCAGGGGCGGCAGTATCTCCGGCAGCGGTCCCTGCGGCGCGGTGCGCGACTGTGCTTCGCCCTGCACTAGGCCCAATTCCTGCAAACGATAGAGCAGCTCCAGCGCGGCCTGTTCATCATCCAGGCCGCTCCAGGCGCGCAGACGGAGGGGGGCGCCGCACTGGCTGCGGGATTCGGTCATGAGCGCCAGCAGCAGTCGGCGCAGCGGGCCGGGGGCAGGTGTGCACACGGCCTGATAGGCGCCGGCTGGTGTCGGCAGCAGATAGGAGGGCGCCAGGAGCTGGTACATCAGTCCGCTAGCCCCGGATCGAGCCGATAAAGCAAGGTCTGGACCAGCAGCGAGACATCATCGCGCCGGCGCGCGTCGACCTCGAACACCGGCGCCCTGAGGCCGAGCCGGGTCAGCTCCTGGCGGTAGTCGTCCAAGAGCGGGGTGGGCTTGAGGTCGCAGCGGGTGATGCCGATCACCAGGCTGGTGCGGCGGATGAAGTCGCCGAAGGCCTGGGTGAAGAACCGCAGGTCCTGGAACGGCGCCGAGCGGGTATTGTCGAGCAGCAAGATGAGGCCGAGGCCGCCCGCGCTGAGGATATCCCACATGAAGTTGAAGCGCTCCTGGCCGGGCGTGCCGTAGAGGTGGAGGCGCTCGCCCTCGGTGAGGCGCAGCGTGCCGTAGTCCATGGCGACGGTGGTGGTAGCCTTGCGCGCCGTGGTCATATCGCGGGCGCGGGCGTCGGTGGAGAGCGGCGGGGTGTCGCTGATAGCGGCGATCGCCGTGGTCTTGCCGGCCCCCACCGGGCCGGTGAAGATGATCTTGTGGTGGTTGACGGGCGCTTTCCGGGCGGTCATCAGGCCGCTCCTCGTAACACGTTCAGAATCCTTTGCAACAGTCCGCGGTGGGCAGTGGGCACCGGCGCCGTGATAGCGGCGGTGTTGGCGGCAGCCATGGCGCACTCCACTGCGCCGATGGCGTGGCAGGCGCTGTAGAAGGCGAACACGTAACGCTGCGGGATGGCCAGACGGGCGACGGTCTCGGCCAGGGACACGGGCGCATGCTCCCACAGCGCGGCGATGCGTAATGCATGCGGGGTGAGCGGCAGACGTGTCAGATTGGGCCAAAAGCGCAGCCGCATCGGCTGCTGCGGATCGGTGCCCACCGGCAGCCGGCCGCGAGCGGTCCAAAGCGCCACTTTCCACAGCAGGGTTTCCAGGCTGGCCAGGGGTTGCCCGGCGTCGGGCAGCTCGAGCAGCGCTTGCGCCTCATGCGCTGACAGCGCTTCCCAACGGTGCGGACCGAGCAAGGGCATGATGCAGATGCCGCGCAACTGGCGATCGCTGAGGGCGCAGCGATACAAGCGCTGGGCCGGCAGCAGCTCGAGGGTACGGCTCGCCACCGGCACCTGCAAGCGTACCGCCCGGCCCAGCCGGCGCCCGTCTGCCAGGGCGCGCGCCAGCAGGCCCTGCAGATGATGGCCGGGGTCGTAGCAGACACTGGCCACTTGGCGCGGATGGCCGAGATCGACGTCGGCGGCATTGCCGCAGAGCTCGTGCAGTTGCTCGCTCTGCAGGGCCTGGGCAGCGTCCTGGGTGTGGTGGGGCGTGGGCGCGACCCGGGTGCGGACGCCGGGCAAGGGGGTGGCAGTGACGTCGCGGCGCTCGCATTCCTGCAGTGCCTGCCCGGGCCGTTGCGGGCGCAGCCGCTCGAGCACCGCCAGCAGCTCGTCAATGCGGAACGGCTTCTTGAGCGGTATGGCCTGCTTCAGCCGCACCTCGCGCACCGACAGCACCACGATAGGACGCTGCGGGTGGCGCTGGCGGGTCTGGTCGAACAGCACCAGCGCGCCCGGGGCGTCGCCGTCTAACAGGGCTACGTCGGCGCTGGCATCGTCGCTGAGCTGGCACCAGCGGCGGGTGGTATCCTGCAGGGCCAGTTCCAGCATGGCCAGCAGTCGGCGCTCCAGGCCCAGGGGAACGATGTGCAGTATCGGAGTCGTCGGTTCAGGCATGGTCATTCTCGCGGTTTGCAGCGACCAGGGACTCGCGTACCGAGTGCCATTCCGGGATCGGGACGCCGCCAGCCGCTGCCAGGCGCGCTTCCAGGTGCAACAGGCTGGCCGCATCGCGGCTGTGGCGGTAGATTTCCAGCAGCTCCCGCTGCAGTTCGACTGCGGCGGGCCGGCTCAGCAGTGCATCCTCCAGCACCCGCAGGGCACCGGCCAGGTCGCCGCCGTCGAGCAGCTCGCGCGCTAGCAGCAGCGGCGGCAGTTCGGTCTGCGGCCGCGGCGGCGTCCGCCGCGTCACCAGCCGGCGTGCGCCCTGCAGCCCGGCGCTGAGACAGGCTTTGTCCGGCCAGGGCAGAGGGGTGGTGGCGTCCAGGCCATAGTCCAGGTGGTCGAAGAGAAAACCGAGTTGGGCGTCGCTCAGATACGGGCTGGCATCATCTAGCAGGCGCAGCTTGAGAGCCTGGCCGCGGGCGCCGAGGACGATGAACAGATCGGCCAGGGCACCGAACAGGGCTGCACCGTCGCCCTGGGCGAGCAGAGCGTAGAGGCGTTGCACGTGGGCCAGCAGATCACCGGGGCGGCGCTGGATACGGGCCGTCAGCCAGCGGCACAACGCGGCGTCCTGGTCTGCGGCGGCATAGGCTAGGCGATGCGGCAGCGGACGGCGGAAACAGGGTTCCGGAGGCAGCTCCGGGGCGGCATGGCGGGCAGAGGTAGTGGCGGCGTCCGTGACGACCATGGACTCAGACTCATTCTTGATTGTTCTGGCAGCAGCATAAGAGGAGCGCAGCGGCGCAATATTGACGCCGGTCAATTTTCTTTCGCAGGTGCAGCATGAAGGAGATAGAGTGAACACGAACGACGCGCTGTGGCGCGCGGCCGGCTTGCACGTCCAGCGTCTCGGGCAGGGCAGCAGCGAGCTGGTGCTGCTGCACGGCTGGGGCATGCATTCGGCCATCTGGGAGCCGTTGCTAGAGCCGTTGGCGCGGCGCTTCCGCCTGACCCTGGTGGATCTGCCGGGGCATGGCTACAGTCGCGCCTTGCCCCTAGACGGTGACCTTGCCGCTCTGGCGGCGCGTCTGGCCGGGCTGGTGCCGGGGCCGGCTCACTGGTTAGGCTGGTCCCTGGGCGGGCTGATTGCCCAACAGCTGGCGGCCGACCGGCCAGACCAGGTGCGGCAGCTGGTGCTGCTGGCCAGTTCGCCCTGTTTCGTGCGCCGTACCGGCTGGCCCCATGCCATGACCCCGCAGGTACTCGAACAGTTCGGCGCCGAGCTGGCCGCCGATTACCGCGCCACCCTGAAACGCTTCATCGCTCTGGAGGTCCATGGCAGCGAGGGGGCTTCCGCTACCTTGCGCTGGCTCACGGCGCGGCTGTTCGCCCACGGCGAACCCGACTCTGGCGCGTTGCGCCAGGGGCTCGAGCTGCTCAAGAGCGGCGATCTGCGCCCGCAGCTGGGCGAGATCCGGTGTCCGACGCTGTGGCTGATGGGCCGGCGCGATGCCCTGGTGCCGGCGGCGGCGGCTGCGGCCGCAGCGGCCTTGATGCCGGCGGCGCGGGTGCACGTGGTGGAGCGCGGCGGCCACGCGCCTTTCCTCTCCCATGCCGGCGAGTGTCTGGCGGTACTACAGGATTTCCTCGATGACTGAGCCTTTCCACCTGGACCCGGCGCGGGTATGCGCCGGTTTCGAACGCGCCGCCCGCGGCTACGATACAGCCGCGGTGCTGGACCGCGAGGTGGCAGCGCGCATGCTGGAGCGGCTGGAGCTGGTGAAGCAGGTGCCGGCCACGGTGCTGGACGTGGGCTGCGGCACCGGCGAGGCCACCCAGGCCCTGGCCAAGCGCTATCCCAAGGCGCGGGTGATCGGTCTGGACCGCAGCTTGGGGATGCTCGCCGTGGCGCGCCGCCGCGGCACCTGGTGGCGGCGCCTGCCGCTGGTGTGCGGCGACGCCGAGCGCCTGCCGCTGGCCGATGCCAGCATCGACCTGCTGTTTTCCAATCTGCTGCTGCATTGGTGCAATGAACCGGAGCGGGTATTCGCCGAGTTCCGCCGCGTGCTGCGTCCTGGCGGCCTGCTCATGTTCAGCACCTTCGGCCCGGATACCTTGACCGAACTGCGCCAGAGCTGGGTCGCAGCCGACGGCGGGCGCCACGTGCACGTGCACCGCTTCATCGATATGCATGACCTGGGCGATGCCCTGTTGCGGGCGCATCTGGCCGATCCGGTGATGGACGCCGAGCGCATCACCCTGACCTATGCCGGACTGGACGGCCTGTTCGCCGACCTGCGGGCGCTGGGCGCGCGCAACGCCGCCGCCGGCCGGGCACCGGGGCTGACCGGGCGCGGCCGGCTCGCGGCGCTCAGCGCGGCCTATGAACAGTGGCGGCGCGA
>DATLYF010000130.1:0-5813 GCA_035575095.1 Candidatus Competibacteraceae bacterium | reverse complement strand
CGCTACTTTCTGACGCGCCTGGAGCAGGCGCTTACCCAACCCCGCCTGGTGGGCGGCCAGGAGCTGGCGGTCATGCTGGTCATGCTGCGCAACTGGCGCGAGCTGCGCGAGCGGCTGGACCTGGCCAGCAGCGACGAGCTGCTAAGGCAGGTGGCGCGACGTCTGAGCCGGCTGGGGGACTGGGCGCGCGAGACGGCGCGGGTAGGCGATACCCTGTTCGCCCTGCTGGTGCGCGCCGCCGACCAAGGCAGGTTACTGGCGCGGGCGCGAGAGATCGTGCGCGCCCTGGAGCAGCACCCCTATCGGCTCGACGAGCAGCCGGTGACAGTGGAGAGCTGTGTCGGTATCGGCCTGATCCGGCCCGGCGAACAGGATCACCAGGAGATCATGCAGCGCGCCGACTTCGCCCTCAGCCTGGCCCGGGAGAAGAGCGGGGAACGGATCCATCTGCTGGCCAGCGGTGCCACGCCGGTGCTGGAGGCGAGCCGCCAGGCCGAGCTGCTGGTCAAAGTCAGCGATGCCGTGCGCAACGAGCGCATGCGCCTGCTGTTCCAGCCCATCGCCAGTCTGCGCGGCGATCGCCGCGAGCGCTACGAGGTGCTGCTGCGCCTCTACCAGGACAGCGGCGAAGAGCTGCTGGCCGAGAGCGTCTTCGCCCTGGCCCAGCGCAGTAGCAAGCTGGGCCAGACCCTCGACCGCTGGGTAGTGGCGCAGTGCCTGCGCGTGTTGCAGCAGGGGCAGGACTCGACCCTGTTCATCCAACTGTCGCCGGCCACGGTCAACGACACCGTCTGGCCGAATTGGCTGCGCGAGCGTCTGGCCCGCTCCCAGGTGGCGCCGGTGCGGCTGGTGTTCGAACTGTCCGAGCACACCGCCCGCCAGCAGCAGGCGCTGCTGCCCGGGTTCGCCGCTGCGCTGCGCGAGCTGGGCTGCGGCCTGGCGCTGAACCGCTTCGGGCGGCATGCGGATTCCATGGCGTTCATCCAAGGGCTGCCGCTCCACTACGTCAAGCTCGACAGCCGCTTCGTGCGCGATCTCGGCGGCGGCCAGACCGTCGAGGCGCGGCAGATGTTGCACGATCTGGTGGAGAATCTGGGGGAGCGCGGCGTGCAGGTGATCGTCGGCGGCATCGAGGAGCTGCACGTCCTGCCCGCGCTATGGGGTTGCGGCGTGGATCTGGTGCAGGGCTTCTTCCTGCAGCGCCCTCATGAGGAGATGAATTACGACTTCGCCGGTGAGGTGCTCTAGCGCGCCAGCATGGCCCCGTACCCCTCTCGATAGCTCGGATAGCGGAACACGAAGCCCGTGGCCCTGAGCCGGGCGTTGCGGCAGCGCTTGTTCTGCCCGGCAGGTAGAGGCGGATTGACAATGGGCGGCGCCGGCAGTTCCAGCCGTTGCGCCAGCCAGGCCAGGACCTCGTGCAGCGGCGCCGGCTCGTCGTCCACCGCCAGGTAGAGCGGGGCGGGCTGCTCCAGCGTGAGCAGATGGGCCAGCACCCGGGCGCAGTCGTCGCGGTGGATGCGGTTGCTCCACTGGGGCGGCTCGGCTTGGCAGGGGCGGCCGGCGCGTACCTGCTCGAGCAGCCGGGTGCGCCCGGGGCCGTAGATACCGGCGAAGCGCACCACGGTGGCCGGGAACGGGCCGGCCAGCAAGCGCTGCTCGCCTTCACGGATCAGCCGCCCGCTCGTGCCCTGGCCCGCGGCCGGAGAATCCTCGTCCACCCAACCGCCGTCGTCCTGGGCATAGACCGAGGTGCTCGAGGTCAGGAACACGCGCCGCAGCGGCTGTCCGGCGAGTGCATCGAGCAGGTGGCCGATGCCCTCGACGTAGACGGCGCGATAATGGGCCTCGTCGCGTGCGCCGGCGGCGGCGGTGTAGAACACGTAGTCCAGTTCCGGCGGTAAATGCTCCAAGGTAACGGGGTCGCCCAGATCGGCGGCGATGGCGCGAATCGGCGTCGGCAGGGGTGCAGGGTCGCGCCGCAACCCCCATACCACGTGCCCCTGGGCGGCCAGCAGCAACCCCAAGGTGGTGCCCACATCGCCGCAGCCGGCGATTAGAATGTGCGCCATCGTCGTCTTACTCCTAGCATCGAATATCTGAGCATAACCCATGACCGATGCCGAGTTCAGCCAGCGCCTGCTGGCCTGGTTCGACCAGCACGGCCGCCGGGATCTGCCCTGGAAGCGGGAGCCCACGCTCTATCGGGTGTGGGTGTCCGAGATCATGTTGCAGCAGACCCAGGTTGCCACCGTCATTCCCTATTTCGAGCGCTTCATGGCGCGCTTCCCCGAGGTGACGGCGCTGGCCGACGCCGAGCTGGACGAGGTATTGCACCTGTGGTCCGGGCTGGGTTACTACGCCCGCGCCCGCAACCTGCACCGGGCGGCGCAGGTGGTGTGCGACCACTACGGCGGCGTCTTGCCCCGCGACTTCGCGGCGCTGCAGGCCCTGCCCGGCATCGGCCGCTCCACCGCCGGCGCCATCCTTGCCCAGGCCCTGGGCCAGCGCCACCCCATCCTCGACGGCAACGTCAAGCGCGTGCTGGCCCGGCACGGCGCCGTGCCGGGCTGGCCGGGACAGCCGGCGGTGGCACAACGCCTGTGGGCCCTGGCCGAGCGCTACACCCCTGCCGAGCGGGTCGCCGACTACACCCAGGCCATCATGGATCTGGGCGCGCTGCTCTGCACCCGCAGCCGCCCGCGCTGCGGCGCCTGCCCGGTAGCAGTCGACTGTCAGGCGCGCTTGCAGGGACGGCAGACCGACTATCCCGCGCCCAAACCGCGCCGCCAACTGCCGGTACGCGCCACCGTCATGCTCATGGTGCGTGATCCGGAAGGCCGGGTGCTGTTGGAACAGCGTCCACCCAGTGGGGTGTGGGGTGGCTTGTGGGGCTTCCCCGAGTGCCCGCCGGACGAGACGCCGCAGGGCTGGTGTCGCCAGCGGCTGGGCGTGGAACCGCGGACGGTGCAGCCCTGGTCGGTGCTGCGCCACACATTCAGCCACTTCCACCTGGACATCACCCCGCTCCAGCTGGAGCTGGACTGTGCCCCTTGCCGAGTGATGGATGGGGAACGTCAGGTCTGGTATAACCTGCGCCAGCCCGATGCCCGCGGCCTGGCCGCGCCGGTGCGGAGTCTGCTGTCGCTATTGGCTAACGATTGGTGAGGTTTCGAGATGGCACGCATGGTGAACTGCGTCAAGCTGGGGCGTGAGGCGGAGGGGCTGGAGCGTCAGCCCTACCCGGGAGAGCTGGGCAAGCGCATCTTCGAGCATGTCTCCAAGGAAGCTTGGCAGATGTGGCTGCGCCACCAGACCATGCTGATCAACGAATACCGCCTCACGCCCTTCGAGCCCAAGGCGCGTAAATTCCTGGAGGAGCAGATGGAGCTGTACTTCTTCGGCGAGGGCGCCAAGCTGCCCGAGGGCTACGTGCCGCCGAGCCGCTGAATAAAGTTGCCGAAGAGGGGTTGACGCCCCGCAGTGAAATGGCTTTAATACGCGCCTCGATGCCAACGGCCAGGTAGCTCAGTTGGTAGAGCAGCGGACTGAAAATCCGCGTGTCGGTGGTTCGATTCCGCCCCTGGCCACCAGATTGCAATGCCCAACCTTCATCGGTTGGGCATTTTCGTTTCGGGGTTTCGCGAAACAACGTGGGGCTGCGGGCCGTTCTGCGTGTGCCGCCGGTCGCCAGCCTCAGCGCCTGAACGCGGCCGGTTCGACTCTCTCTTGCGCTCTGTTCTCTCAAAACCGGCGCCAACTGCTTTGCCGGAGCACACGCAGACGGCCTTATGCGACTGTGACTTACGCCCGTGCCGCCGCCAGCGGTTGTCCATCGCACCTGCATGGCCAGTACAACATGCCTCATCGGCACAGTATGCGCGGCCTGCGAGATGCCGTGATGCGCGATGGGCTTGGTGCGGCCATACTGATTGAGTTCGTGCGCGCCCGGCTCAGCCCAGCGATTCGGCCAGGTGGCGCAGCAGGGAAGCCCCATCGCCGCGCCAGGCGCTGCCGTGCATGCACGCCAGCGTGCTCGGCTTCTCCGCCGCCAGGCGCTCCAGCGTGGCGCGCGTGTGCGGTGCATGCGCGAAGTAGTCCATCGGCTGGCGGAAGGCTTCGCTCGGACCGAGGATGTCGCTCTCGGTCAGGGCCTGTGCACCGCTGCCGGGTTGTGTGAACAGGTCGCCGCAGAAGAAGGTGTTCGTCGTGCGCTCCAGCATGAGGCCGCAATCCCAGCCGTGGGGCACGTGGGGCGTGTCGAACCACTGGATCTCATGGCGGCCCAGCGAGAGCCGCTCCCCATCGGCCAGCGCGCGCGGCGCGCGGTCGGCCAGGTCGGTAACCGACACCATCGCCGCCACCTGGCTGCACAGCGGTTGCGCCTCGGGCGCCGCGGCCAGCAGCAGGTTCATCGAACCGCATTCGTCCGCTTCGACGTGGGAAAAGGCGATCCAGCGCAGCCGCTCGACCGGCATCACCGCGGCGATGGCCTCGTGAACCAATGAGAAGAGCTGACGCAGCCCGGTGTGGAACAGCAGCGGTGCGTCGTCGACGACCAGGTACTGGTTGAAGCTGAATTTTTGGCCGCCGGGCAGGGCAATAGGGGTGTTGATGCGATAGATGCCGTCGGCGATCTCGTTCACGTTGGTGCGGGACTGGGGATTGGTGACCATGGGATCCTCCTGTTGTTGACAGCAGGATGTGTCGTAAGCCGGCCGGGCGTTACAAGTTTTTTTCCGCCTGGGCCGCGCTATGCTTGTGTCATGGATCCCGCAGGACTTGCTCATGCCGACACGGCCGAAGGGCGGCTGGCAGCCCGTATCGCTGCTGCTGCGCCGGACGGCGACCGCGAGGCCGAGTCCGAGCTATACCGCTTGCTAGCACCGCGCGTGCGCCGCTACGGCCTGCGTCACCTGCGCGACGGGCACTCGGCCGATGATCTGATGCAGCACGTGATGGCGCTGGCGATCGAGAAGCTGCGCGCCGGTGAGCTGCGCGAGCCGCAGCGCATCGTGTCGTTCGTGCTGGGCGCCTGCCGCATGACCGTGACCGAGCAGTTGCGCAGCCAGCGACGACGTGAAGAACTGCTGCAGCGCCACGCCGGCGAGCTGCCGTTGGCCGATCTGCACCAGGCGCCTCGGCTGGACCATGAGCGTGTGGCGCACTGCCTGGAGCGCCTGCCCGAACGTGAGCGTGCGGTGCTGGTCCTGAGCTTCTACGACGAGCAACCGGCCGAAGCGGTGGGCCGCTCACTCGGCTTGAGCGCCGGCAACGTGCGTGTGATCCGCCACCGCGGCATCGTCAAGCTGCGCCGCTGCCTCGAGGCCGGAAGGAAGGCCCCATGAGCGTGTCCACCGCGGCCCACCCGAGCTGGAGCGAGATCGTCGATTATTGGCTGGGCGACACCGAGCTTCCCCTCACCGAGGCAATCGACGAGCACCTGCTGCACTGCGACGCCTGCGGCGCGGTGTTCGACGAGGTGGTGGCGCTGTCACATGCCGTGCGCGATGCGTTTGCGCACGGTCTGGTGCCCACGGCCGTCACGCCGGGCTTCATCGACCGGCTCAGGGCCGCTGGCGTGCGCGTACGTGAGTATCACGTGCCACGCAACGGCAGCGTCCTGTGTAGCGTGGCGCCCGAGGACGACGTGCTCGTCGGCCGGATGCAGGTGCCACTGGCCGGCGTGGCCCGTCTCGATGCACTCGTCACGGTATCGCTCGAGGCGGATTGGGAGCAGCGCTTGCAGGACCTGCCTTTCGACGCGTCTGCGGGCGAAGTGCTGCTGGTCAGCAAGATCGCTGAGGTGCGGC
>DATLYF010000129.1:0-21764 GCA_035575095.1 Candidatus Competibacteraceae bacterium | reverse complement strand
CCTCGGGCGGCAGCAGGCGTACCCGCGGTGCGGCTTCCGCTGCTGTGGTCTCGGGCTTGGCGGGCGTCGCCGGCGACGCGGGAGTGTTGGCCGCGACCTGACTGGCGGAAGCGGGTTTGGCCTTGCCGCCGCCGAGGTCGGGGATACGCAGCATGGCGCCGGCACGCAGCGCATCCACCCGTGGAGCGTTGAAAGCGCTCGGGTTGGCGCGCAGCAGCGCCTGCATCATCTGCTGGGTGCTGACCTGAGCGGGCTTGACCAGCTTGGCGATGCTCCACAGGGTTTCGCCCGGGCTGACCGGACCGTAGGTTTCGCCGGTGAATTTCATCGACTCCGCCACCCGCGCAGCCGGGGCTGCCGCAATCGCGCTGCGATTGACCGGATTGGCGGCAAGCAGGGGTGGCGCGCCATTGTGGCGTAACACGGCCTGCGGTGGATCGAGGAACACCGCAAACTCGCGCACCAGCTTGCCTTGAGCCCATTCCAGCTCCACCAGGAAATTCAGCAGGGGTTCGCGGACCGGTTGGTCGGAGGTGACCTTGATGTACTGGCGGCCGGAGGCATCCGGCTGCAGCTCGAACTTCAGGCTGGAGAGCAGCGGCGAACGCTCCATCCCCGCTTGGGCGAACACCGCGGCCGGCGCCAGTCGCACGCTCAGTCCCTGCAGATCGTCCTTGCTGCTGACAGTCAGGGGAATGTCGGCGTTGAGGTTCTCGTTCAGCGCCGAACGCACGTTGATCTGCCCCACGCCCAGCGCCGAAACCTGAAGTGGAGCCAAGCAGGCCAGGGCCATCAGTACCCGAGAGGTTTTATTTGTCATTGTGGTTGATGTCTCTCTGCATACGACAAGAAGACACTGTGTACGCATGCCGGCGCCGATCCGCACAGGGATGGCATGGCCTGCCACGCTCGGGAGCGGCTCCCGAGCGCATGTCTGTTGCTGCAAGGATTAGCTGATCGCGCGCAAGCCCGCTTTATAGATATGTCTCGACCAATCGTTCGGCGATCCGGATGCAGTTCAGGGCCGCTCCCCGTCGTACGTCGTCAGCCACGATCCACAGCTCCAGCTCCCGGGGACGGGCATCATCGGCACGTATGCGTCCCACGTAGACCTCGTCCTGGATCGCAGCCTCGGTGGCCGGGGTCGGATAGCCGCCGGGCTTGCCTTTGTCCAATACTAGCACACCGGGTGCCTCGGCAAGCAAATCGCGAGCGCCGGCGGCGCCGAGGGGGATGCGGGTACTGATGTGCACGGCCTGGGCGTAGCCATGGAACACCGACACCCGCAAGCGGGTGACCGCCACCTCCAGTGCCGGCTGTGCCAGTACCCGGCGCAACTCCCGCACCAGCCGCGCCTCCCCATGGGTACGGCCATCGGCTTCCAACTCGCCCACCTGGGGCAACAGATTGAAGGCAATCTGCCGCGGATAACGCCCGCCCTCGGCGGGCCGCCCGCTGAGTAGGCTAGCGCTCTGCCGCGCCAGCTCCTCGACTCCGGCCCGGCCGTCGGCGGACACCGCCTCGCAGCTCACTACGCTGAGTCGCTCCAGCCCCGCCGCCGCCTGCAACGGCTTCAGCGCCAGCGCCAGTTGCACCGTGGCGCTGTCGGCCGCGGCGACGATGCCATGGCCGCGCCATCCGGCCAGCGCGTCCGGGTTGACTTCGGCCACCACCAAGGGGATTTCGGGTTCATCGCTGAACTGGCCGCTGCCGTCGATCACCACGCAGCCGGTCGCCGCTGCTTTGGCGGCATACTTCGCCGCCACCTCGGCGTCGGCGCAGAACAAGGCGAGCTGTACCTTGGTGAAGTCGAAACCGTCCAGGGCTTCGACCCGCAGGTGGCTGCCGCGGAACTCCACCCGCTCGCCGGCACCATCCTCCTCATCCACGGGATAGAGCCGGCCCACGGGCAGGCGGCTCTCGGCCAGCAGTTCCAGCACGGCCTCCCCTACCAGACCGGAAGTCCCCACCACGGCCACGTCGAAGGTTCTGCTCATCGGCGGCTCCTCACCCTGTTCCAGTCGATCGAGGGCGCGTATCTTCCTGTTTCGCGCTCATAAAAGCAAACGGCCGCCAGTGGGCGGCCTTACCGTTTCGCCGCGCGGGTATTCGGCGCCGACGACGCGCTGCCGAATACCCGCTGCGCTTGGAGGCAGCTTCAGACGGCTCAACTCTCCAGCAGGATGCGCAGCATGCGTCGCAGCGGCTCGGCCGCACCCCACAACAATTGGTCTCCACAGGTGAAGGCCCCCAGGTACTGGGGTCCCATGTTGAGCTTGCGCAGCCGGCCCACCGGCACGTGCAGCTTGCCGGTCACCGCCGCCGGGGTCAGCTCGCGCATGGTGATCTCGCGCTCGTTGGGCACGACCCGCACCCAGTCGTTGGCGGTAGCGATCATCTCGGTGAGCTCATCGAGCGGCACGTCGCGGGCCAGCTTGATGGTCAGAGCCTGGCTGTGGCAGCGCATGGCACCGATGCGCACGCAGATGCCGTCGATGGGGATGGGGTTAGCCTCGCGGCCGAGGATTTTGTTGGTCTCCGCCTGCCCTTTCCACTCCTCGCGGCTCTGGCCGTTGTCGAGCTGCTTGTCGATCCAGGGGATCAGGCTCCCGGCCAGGGGCACGCCGAAGTTGGCTTTGGGAAAGGCATCGTCGCGCAGAATGCCGGCCACCTCGCGGTCGATGTCGAGGATGGTGGCGGCCGGATTGTCCAGCATCTCCTTGGCGACGCGGTGCAGTTCACCCATCTGCGCGAGCAGTTCGCGCATGTTCTGGGCGCCGGCGCCGCTCGCCGCCTGGTAGGTCATGGCCGTCATCCACTCTACCAACCCGCGCTGGAACAGCCCGCCCAGGGCCATGAGCATCAGGCTGACGGTGCAATTGCCGCCGATATAGTTCTTCACCCCCTTGGCCAGGGCGTCTTGGATGACGTTCAGGTTGACTGGATCGAGGACGATGACGGCATCATCCTGCATGCGCAGGGCCGAGGCCGCGTCGATCCAGTAACCGTTCCAGCCGGCCTTGCGCAGCTCGGGATAGACCTCGTGGGTGTAATCGCCACCCTGGCAGGTGATGACGATGTCCATCTGCTGGAGCGCAGCGATGGATTTGGCGTCTTGCAGTGCCGGTGTGTCCTTGCCGATAGCCGGCGCCTCGCCGCCGACATTGCTCGTAGTGAAGAACACCGGCTCGATCAGGTCGAAATCCCGCTCTTCCAGCATGCGGCTCATCAGCACCGAACCCACCATGCCACGCCAACCCACCAGACCTACGCGCTTCATCATCATGTCCTCGGTTATGTCGCAACAGCGTAATACAGTGTCAATCCCGTAGCGCCGCCACCACGGCGTCGCCCATCTGCGCGGTGCCGACGCGGGTCATGCCCGCGGCCATGATATCGGCGGTGCGCAACCCCTGATCCAACACCCGACCCACGGCCCGCTCCACGCGCTCGGCCAGGTCGGCGCGCGCCAAGGTGTAGCGCAGCATCATGCTCACCGAAAGGATGGTGGCCAGGGGATTGGCTACGCCCTGGCCGGCAATGTCCGGAGCCGAGCCGTGGATGGGCTCGTACAGGCCCTTGCCGTGCTCGTCCAGCGAGGCCGAGGGCAGCATGCCGATGGAGCCAGTCAGCATCGAGGCTTCATCGGAGAGGATGTCGCCGAACATGTTGCCGGTGACCATCACGTCGAACTGCTTGGGATTGCGCACCAACTGCATGGCGGCGTTGTCCACCAGCATGTGGCTGAGTTCCACGTCTGGGTAGTCCCGCGCCACCTCCTCGACCACGTCGCGCCACAACTGAGTGGTCTCCAGCACGTTCATCTTGTCGACCGAGCACAGCTTGCGCTTGCGCTTGCGCGCCGTCTCGAAAGCCACCCGGGCGATGCGGCGGATCTCCGACTCGGTGTAGATCATGGTATTGATGCCGATCCGCTCGCCGCCGCGTACCTCGATGCCGCGCGGCTCACCGAAGTAGATGTCGCCGGTGAGCTCGCGGATGATCATGATGTCCAGCCCGGCCACCACCTCAGGCTTGAGGGTGCTGGCCTCGGCAAGCTGCGGATACAGCACCGCCGGGCGCAGGTTGGCGAACAGGTGGAGGTCCTTGCGGATCGCCAGCAGGCCGCGCTCCGGCCGCTGCGGGCGCGGCAGGGTGTCGTAGCGGGGACCGCCCACCGCGCCGAGCAGCACGGCGTCGGCCTCACGCGCCAGGCGGCGCGTCGCCTCGGGATAGGGTTCGCCGCTGGCATCCACCGCGCAGCCGCCCAACAGGCCCTGCTCTAGCGTGATGTCCAGACCGTAGTCGCGTTGCAGCGCGTTCAGCACCTTGACCGCCTCGGCCACGATCTCCGGACCGATGCCGTCGCCGGGGAGTACCAGGATCTTCTTGGTCATGGCTCTTGTTCCTTGTCTGAAATCAATTGATCGAGCAGCTCGGCTGCAAGCAGCACGGCTCGGAGCCCCAGAGCTGATTGGCAGCCTGCCTCACACGGTCGCCGTGCAGCCGCACTCCAGCTCGATCTCCACCGGCGAAATCCCGTGGCTGGCACCCTCACGGCGCACGTGCAGCACCACCGACGTGTAGGGATTGAACACCACCATATCTCGGCAGACCGTCCACGATCTCCAGGCGGATACCCAGTGCTTCGGCACGTCGCAGTCTGGACTCCATGTTTCACTCCTCTCGGGGATAAGCCGCAGCGCTCTGCTGCCCCTACAGGCGACGGCGCGCAACACCGCTCGCTCGGAGCCTGCGGCTCAACCGAACAGCCACGGCGTCTCCTGTCGCCGCCGCTCTTCATAGGCGCGGATCTCGTCGGCATGTTGCAGGGTCAGGCCGATGTCGTCCAGGCCGTTGATCAGGCAATGCTTGCGGAAGGTATCGATGTCGAAGGCGAACGCCTCGCCCGACGGGGTGGTCACGATCTGCGCCGGCAGGTCGATGGTCAGCCGGTAGCCCTCGTTGGCCGCCACGTCCTGGAACAGCCGCTCCACCGCCTGCGCCGGCAGGCGGATCGGCAGCACGCCGTTCTTGAAGCAGTTGCTGAAGAAGATGTCGGCGAAGCTCGGGGCGATCACTGCGCGGATGCCGAAGTCATCCAGAGCCCACACGGCATGCTCGCGCGAGCTGCCGCAGCCGAAGTTTTCGCGCGCCAGCAGGATGCTGGCGCCCTGGTAGCGCGGCTGGTTGAGGGGGAACTCGGGGTTGAGTGGGCGCTGGCTGTGGTCCATGCCCGGTTCGCCGTGGTCCAGATAACGCCACTCATCGAACAGGTTGGGGCCGAAGCCGGAGCGCTTGATCGACTTCAGGAACTGCTTGGGGATGATGGCATCGGTATCGACGTTGGGCCGATCGAGCGGCACCACCAGGCCATTGTGCTGGGTAAAGGCTTTCATGTCGCGTCCTCAGAACGTGCGCACGTCCACGAAATGACCGGCGATGGCCGCCGCCGCCGCCATGGCCGGACTGACCAGGTGGGTACGCCCGCCCGGGCCCTGCCGCCCCTCGAAGTTGCGGTTGGAGGTGGAGGCGCAGTGCTCGCCGGGCAGCAACCGATCGGCGTTCATGGCCAGGCACATGGAGCAACCCGGCTCGCGCCATTCGAAGCCGGCCTCGATGAACACCCGATCCAGCCCCTCGGCCTCGGCCTGGCGCTTGACCAGCCCGGAGCCCGGCACCACCAGCGCCTGCTTGATGGTCGGCGCCACCCGGCGGCCCTTGACCACCGCCGCCGCCGCCCGCAAGTCTTCGATGCGCGAGTTGGTGCAGGAGCCGATGAACACCCGATCGAGCTGGATCTCGGTGATCGGCGTGTTGGGCGCGAGCCCCATGTACCTGAGCGCCTTCTCCATGCCGCTGCGCTTGACCGGATCGGGTTCGGCAGCCGGGTCGGGGATGCGTTCGTCCACCGCCACCACCATCTCCGGCGAAGTGCCCCAGGTGACCTGCGGCTTGATCTGGCTGGCGTCGATTTCCACCACCTTGTCGAACACCGCGTCGGGATCGGAGTGCAGGGTACGCCACCAGGCCACGGCTTTGTCCCAGTTCTCGCCAGTGGGGGCGTAGGGCCGGCCCCGGACGTAGTCGATGGTGGTATCGTCGACGCCCACCATGCCGGCGCGAGCGCCGGCCTCGATGGCCATGTTGCACACCGTCATGCGACCCTCCATGCTGAGCGCGCGGATGGCCGAGCCGCCGAACTCGATAGCGTAGCCGGTGCCGCCGGCGGTGCCGATGCGGCCGATGATGGCCAGCACGATGTCCTTGGCGGTGACGCCGGGGCCGACCTGACCCTCGACCTTGATCAGCATGGCCTTGGACTTCTTCTGCACCAGGCACTGGGTGGCCATGACGTGCTCCACCTCGGAGGTGCCGATGCCGAAGGCCAACGCACCGAAGGCGCCGTGAGTGGCGGTATGGGAGTCGCCGCAGACCACGGTCATGCCGGGCAGGGTCGCGCCCTGCTCCGGGCCGATGACGTGGACGATGCCCTGGCGCACGTCGCTCATCGGGAAGTAGGTGACGCCGAACTCATGGACGTTGGCGTCCAGGGTCTCGACCTGGGTGCGGGAGATGGGATCGTCGATGCCCTTGGAACGGTCGGTGGTGGGCACGTTGTGGTCCGGCACCGCGATCATGCTGGCGCTGCGCCAGGGCTTGCGCCCGGCCAGCTTGAGGCCCTCGAAGGCCTGCGGCGAGGTCACCTCGTGCACCAGGTGACGGTCGATATAGAGCAGCGCCGTGCCGTCGGCCTCGGTGCGCACCACGTGGACGTCCCAGAGCTTGTCGTACAGGGTCTTTCCAGCCATAAACGCTCACCTCTTGCGGATAATCAGCAGCTTACGCTTGCCATCCGAATGAAACAAATTCATCTTTTTCATACTTTGAATAACCAATAGGAATTCATCTGCTCGCCATGGATCTCGCCAACTTGCACGCCTTCGTGGTGGTGGCCGACCAGGGCTCGTTCTCCCTGGCCGCCGAACAGTTGCATCTGACCCAGCCGGCGGTGAGCAAGCGCATCGCCGCGCTGGAGCAGGAGCTGGAGGCGCGGCTGTTCGACCGCATCGGCCGCCAGGTGCAGCTCACCGAGGCCGGGCGCACCCTGCTGCCGCGCGCCCGCCGCATCCTGGCCGAGCTGGAAGACGGCCGGCGGGCACTGCGCAACCTCTCCGGCCAGGTGGCGGGCACGCTGACCATCGCCACCAGCCACCACATCGGCCTGCACCGCTTGCCGCCGGTGCTGCGCGCCTTCGCCGCCCACTATCCGCAGGTGCGTCTGGATATGCGCTTCACCGATTCGGAGTTGGCCTGCGAGATGGTGGGGCGCGGCGAGGTGGAGCTGGCGGTGGTGACGCTGCCGCCCCAGCCCATGTCGGGGCCGATCCACACCACGCCGATCTGGGACGATCCGCTGGTGGTGGTGGTGCCGCCGGAGCACCCGCTGGCGTCATTCGCGCCGCGGGTATCGCCCTTCCGCCTGGCCGGCCATCCCGCCATCCTGCCCGGTGAGGGCACTTTCACCCGCGACATCGTCGCCCGGCTGTTCGAGGAGCTGGGCATCCGGCTCAGCATCGCCTTCTCCACCAACTACATGGAGACCATCAAGATGATGGTGGCGGTGGGCCTGGGCTGGAGCGTGCTGCCCCGCGCCATGCTGCGCGAGGGCGAAGAGCTAGTGGCGCTGGAGCTGGAGGGGCTGACGGTGCGCCGCAGCCTGGGAGTGGTGCAGCACACTGGGCATACCCTGTCCAACGCGGCGCGGGCGATGCTGGGGATATTGCTGGAGCAGAGAGAATACCCCGCCTCCTGACCTCCCCCTCGAGCAGAGGGAGGCTGGGGCGCGAGGATCAGGACTGCAGCTCGGGCAGGTCCTTGAACAGCGCCAGCGCCTCGGGATTGGCCAGCGCCTCGACGTTCTTCACCGGCCGGCCGTGGACCACGTCGCGCACTGCGAGCTCGACGATCTTGCCGCTCTTGGTGCGCGGGATGTCGGCGACCTGGATCACCTTGGTCGGCACGTGGCGCGGGGTGGTGTTGCGGCGGATCTGCTCCTTGATCTTCTTCACCAGCGCCTCGTCCAGGGTCAACCCCTCGCGCAGGCGCACGAATAGCACCACGCGCACATCGCCCTCCCAGTCCTGGCCGATCACCAGCGATTCCACCACCTCGTCGAGGCGCTCCACCTGGCGGTAGATCTCGGCGGTGCCGATGCGCACCCCGCCGGGGTTGAGCACGGCATCACTGCGGCCATAGATGATGAGCCCGTCGTGCTCGGTCAGCTCGACGTAGTCGCCATGGCACCAGACGTTGGGAAAGCGCTCGAAGTAGGCGGCGCGGTACTTGGCCCCGTCGGGGTCGTTCCAGAAGCTGACCGGCATGGAGGGAAAGGGCTTGACGCATACCAGTTCGCCCTTGGCGCCGCGCACCGGATGGCCGGTATCATCCCATACCTCCACCGCCATGCCGAGGCCGCGGCACTGCAGCTCGCCGCGCCAGACGGGGAGGATCGGGCAGCCCAGGGCGAAGCAGGAGACGATGTCGGTCCCCCCGGAGATGGAGGAGAGCTGCACGTCCTGCTTCACCTTGGCATAGACGTAGTCAAAGCTCTCCGGCAGCAGCGGGCTGCCGGTGGAAAGAATGGCGCGCAGGCTGGACAGATCGTGGCTGTGCCGAGGCGCCAGCCCAGCCTTGGCGCAGGCGTCGATGAACTTGGCCGAGGTGCCGAACACCGTACAACCCTCGGCCTGGGCATAGTCGAACAGGATGTTGCCCGAGGGATAAAAGGGCGAGCCGTCGAAGAGTAGCAGCGTGGCTCCGGCGGCCAGGCCCGAGACCAGCCAGTTCCACATCATCCAGCCGCAGGTGGTGAAATAGAACAGCTTGTCGCCGGGCTTGATGTCGGTGTGCAGCTGATGCTCCTTGAGGTGCTGCAGCAGCGTGCCGCCGGCGCCGTGGACGATACACTTGGGCACGCCGGTGGTGCCCGAAGAATAGAGGATGTAGAGCGGATGATCGAAGGGCAGGCGGGCGAAGGCGATCTCGCCGGGCACGTAGAGGGCGAGCAACTCCTCCAGCAACACCGCCTTGTCGATGGCTTCGACCTCGGGCAATTGGCGGGCGTAGGGGATCACCACCACCCGTTCCAGCCCGGGCAGGCGCGCGACGATCTCGGCCAGCTTGTCCAGACAGTCGTGGGTCTTGCCGTTGTAGAAATAGCCGTCGACGGCGAACAGCACCTTGGGCGTGATCTGGCCGAAGCGGTCCAACACGCCCTGTACGCCGAAGTCCGGCGAACAGGAGGACCAGATGGCGCCAAGGCTGGCCGCCGCCAGCATGGCCACCACCGTCTCCGGCAGATTGGCCACATAGCCCGCCACGCGGTCGCCCGGCCCCACCCCCAGCGCCTTGAGCGCCTGGGCCAGGCGCGACACCTGGGCGTAGAGTTCGGCGTGGCTGAGGCGGCGCTGCACCTGGCCCTCGCCCCAGAACACCAGGGCGTCGGCCGCGTCGCGGCGGCGCAGCAGGTTCTCGGCGAAGTTGAGCCGGGCTTCGGGGAACCAGCGGGCGCCGGGCATCTTATCGCCATCGGCCAGCACCGTGCGCCCGGGTTCGCCGATCACGCCACCGAAGCTCCAGACCGACTGCCAGAACTGCTCCGGCTGGGCCACGGACCAGGCGTAGAGGGCGGGATAGTCGCCGGTCTGTGCCCCCCAGCGCTCGGCCACCGCCTTCATGAAGGCGCGCAGGTTGGACTGTTCCATGCGTTCCGGGGACGGTTGCCAGAGGGGGTGCGTCATGGGAAGCCTCGTCGGGTAGTGGTTACGCTGCTCGAGCGCTTAGTTTCGAGAGAAACTTTTTCTACTCGTAACGGCGGATATCGTCAATCACCTTGCCGTCGTTGGGCAACTCCCCAGGCGACACGAACTTGACGTTTCCGCGCAGCTTGCAGACTTCGCGCAGGCTCGCCGCGATGGCCTTGGCCAGGCCTGCCGGTGCCGCGCCCGCCAGTTCGCAGTGCAGAGTCATCTCGTCCTGGTGCTCGTGGCTGTCTACCACCAGCCGCCCCCTGCGCACCTCGGGATGGCGGCGCAGCACCTCGGCCACCTGAGCGGGGTGCACGAACATGCCGCGCACCTTGGTGGTCTGGTCGGCGCGGCCCAACCAGCCGCGGATACGCAGATTGGTGCGCCCGCAAGGGCTCGTCCCCGGCAGCAGCGCGGACAGGTCACCGGTGCCAAAGCGGATCAGCGGGTAGTCGGGGTTGAGGGTGGTCACCACCACCTCGCCCACCTCCCCTGCCGGGACCGGGTCGCCGGTGCCAGGGCGGACGATCTCTACGATCACCCCCTCATCGACGATCAGGCCCTCGCGCGCCGCGCTCTCGTAGGCGATCAGGCCGAGATCGGCGGTGCCGTAGCACTGGTAGACGGCGATGCCGCGCTCGCTGAACCACTGCTGGAGGCTGCCCGGCAGCGCCTCGCCGGTGACCAGCGCTTTCTTCAGGCTGGAGACATCGACGCCGAGTTCTGCCGCCTTGTCCAGGATGATCTTGAGAAACGACGGCGTGCCGGTGTAACACACCGGACGCAGGTCGGCGATGGCCTGCACCTGCAGCTCGGTCTGGCCGACGCCGGCCGGGAATACGGGGCAGCCCAGGGCGGCGGCGCCGCTCTCCATCATCGAGCCGGCCGGGGTGAAGTGGTAGGAGAAGGTGTTGTGCACTAGCTCGCCCGGGCGCAGACCGGCGGCGAACAGGGCCCTCGCCATGCGCCAGTAGTCGGGGCGGCGGCCCTCCGGCTCGTACAGCGGTCCGGGCGACTGGAACACCTTGGCCAGAGCGGCGAGCGGCGTGCCGTTGAACCCGCCGAAAGGCCGCGCCGTCTGCTGCAGCGCGGCCAGCTCCGACTTGCGCACCACCGGCAGCCGGGCCAGGGCTTCGCGGGAGGTGACGGCAGCCGGGTCGATGTCGGCTAGCAGCCGGGCGTAGGCGGCACTGTTGGCCTTGGCATGGGCCAACTGGGCGGCCAGCGCCGCCATCAGACGGGTTTCGCGGGCCTCGGGGGATTGGGTTTCCAGTTCGTCGAAGTGCATGGGAGTATGGTCAAAGCCAGCGCTTGCGCCGCTTGTAGGACTTCAGGTTCTTGAAAGATTTGCGCTCCTCGCCGCCGCCACCGCCCAGATAGAACTCCTTGACGTCCTGGTTGTTGAGCAGCTCCTCCTGAGCGCCGTCGAGTACGATCTTGCCGGACTCCATGATGTAGCCGTAGGCAGCGTGGTGCAGGGCCATGTTGGCGTTCTGCTCGACGATGAGCATGGTGATGCCCTGCTCCTTGTTGATCTTGTGGATGATGTTGAACACCTCCTTGACCAGCAGCGGTGACAGGCCCATGGAGGGCTCGTCCAGCAGGATCATCTTGGGCCGCGCCATCAGCGCCCGGCCGATGGCCAGCATTTGCTGCTCGCCGCCGGAGAGGTAGCCGGCCAGCCCGGTGCGTTCCTTGAGGCGCGGGAAGTACTCGAACACCATCTCGATGTCCTGCCGGATCTGGCTGTCGCGGCGGGTAAAAGCGCCGAGGCGCAGATTCTCGATCACGGTCATGTCGCCGATGATGCGCCGACCCTCCATGACCTGGAAGATGCCGCGGCGCACGATCTCTTCGGGCTCGCGGTTGCTGATCTCCTCGCCCATGAAGCGGATCTGGCCGCGGCTGACCTCGCCGTTCTCGGTCTTGAGCAGGCCGGAGATGGCCTTGAGCGTGGTCGACTTGCCGGCGCCATTGGGGCCGAGCAGGGTGACGATCTCGCCCTGGGGCACCTCCAGGCTGACGCCGCGCAGCACCAGGATGACGTCGTCGTAGACCACCTCGATGTTGTTGACCGAGAGCAGCGCCTCGCTAGGCTGGGGCTGGGGCTTGAGCTTGGGGGCGGGTTGCGCCATGTTGGGATCTCCGATGCGACTTGTCCCTCTCCCCTGTGGGGGGGAGAGGGGGATACTCGGTGGTTTACCACCCCAGCCAATCCGGCCGACGCTCGAGGGTGGCGGTGTAGATGTGCTTGAAGCCGTCGTCGGTGCTCTGGAAGACTAGCACCTGGTTGGTGCCGCGGTGATCCTCCGGGGTCCAGGTGGACGGCAGGCACACGCCCTCTAGCTCGGCCGGCACGTGGTCTTTCATCTTCTCCATGGCGGCCTTGATGTTGGGGCCGGTGATGCCGCCGGACTTGTCGGCCGCGATCATCGCGTCACGCATGTAGAACACGCCGCACACCGCACGCATATAATGCAGCGGCCGCGCCTCCTTGCCCTGCGGGTCGGACAGCTTGGAGATCTCGCGCACCGTCTTCATGCCGGGAGCGTTGGAGTTCCAATCGGCGGCGCCCACCACCCAGACGATGCCCTTGCCAGCACCCTGGGCGGCGGCCTCGGAGTACTCGTCCCAGCCCCAGACGTTGGACAGGAACTGGGTCTGCACACCCACCGTCTTGCACGACTGCACCAGGGAGATGTTCGAGCCGGAGGTGTTGGCGAGATAGGCGTAGTCGGCCCCGGAGTCCTTGAGCGACAGGCACTGCGCCTTGAAATCGCCTGGCTTGAGCGAATAGACGATGGGATTGAGCACCTCGAAGCCCAGCTCCTTGGCGTAGGCGGCGCAAGCTTCCTTGGGCGCATTGGGATAGGGGTGGTTGTCGCCCATGTGCACGAACTTGGGCGCGCCCTGACCGCCCTTCTTCTTCCAGTCCTCCATGGCCCACTGCACCACGCCGCGGCAGCCGTCGGAATAGGACGGGCCGTAGAAGAAGTTGAACGGCGCCGGGTTCTTGGTCTTCTCCGACTTGCCAGCCGGGTCGGTGAGATGGCCGGAGTAGGAAGCCGACATGAAAAACACCTTGTCGTTGGTCACGAACTGCACCAGTGCCTCGGTGTCGGCAGTGCCCCAGCCCTGGATGGCCACGGGCTTCATCGAGGACATCCACTTCTTGTAAGTGGCGATGGCCTGAGGCGCGTTGTAGCCGTAGTCCACGGTCTCGAACTTGATCTTCTTGCCGTTGATGCCGCCGTGCTGGTTGATGTAGTTGAGGGCATCGGCGATGCCCTGGCCGTAGGGCTTGCCCACGTCCGAGGTGGGGCCGGTGTAGGCGGCGAGATGACCCACCGGGATCTCCTCGGCCATGGCGGCGGCGCCGGCCAGCAGAGTGGCGACGGCGACGGCGAGCGGTTTGACGGCGAAGGTCATGCGCATGCTTGGACTCCTTATTTCTCCGAGGTGGTTATAGCCGGCCCCGTGCGGGCAGGGCCGAGGTCAATATGAGAACGGATACAGCTTCCAATAAGCCTTGATCAGCCGCCAGCGATGCACCAGCCCGTCCGGCTCGAAGATCAGGAACAGGATGATGGCCAGTCCGATGGCCATCTGCTTGACGTAGGCGATGCCCTGGGAGAGGCCGGGTAGCACGCCGCCGGCCAGCTGCGACAGCGCCTCCATCAGCTCCGGCAGCAGCACCATGAAGGTGGTACCCAGCAAGGTGCCCATCACCGAACCCAGGCCACCGATGATGATCATCGCCAGGAACTGGATGGAGAGCAGGATGGTGAAGCCCTCGGCAGAGACGAAACCCAGGTAGTGGCCGTACAGGGCACCGCCCACGCCGGCGTAGAAGGAGGACACGCCGAATGACAGGATGCGGTACTTGGTCAGGTTGATGCCCATGATCTCGGCCGACAGGTAGTGGTCACGCACCGCCACGAAGGCGCGCCCGTCGCGCGAGCGCATCAGGTTGGCGCCGCACAGATACATCACCACGGTATAGGCCAGCACCACATAGAAATAGCTCTGATCGGTGTTGAAGGTGTAGCCGAACAGGGTGAAGGGCTGAGCCAGCGCTCCGGACGAGCCGCCGGTGAACCACTCGGCGCGGGCGAAGAAATCCTCCAGGATGAACTGCGAGGCCAGGGTGGCGATGGCCAGATACAGACCCTTGATGCGCCCCGCCGGCACGCCGACGATCATGCCCACCGCCGTAGTCAGCACCCCGGCCAGATAGATAGACAGCCACACCGGGATGGCGAAGTTGTTGTTCATCCAGGCCGAGGCGAAGGCGCCAAAGCCGAAGAAAGCGGCGTGGCCAAGCGAGATCTGGCCGGTGAAGCCGACCAGGATGTTCAGCCCCAGGGCGGCGATACCCAGATAGCCGATCTGGATCAGCAGGTTGAGCGTGTAAGGGCTGGCGAAGGCCGGCAGCACCAGCAGCAGGACCACCCCGGCGATGGCGAAGTTGCGCGACATCGGCGTGGGGAAGATGGTGGTGTCGGCGCGGTACGAGGTGCGGAACTCGCCGCAGCGCATCATGGAATGTCCGCCGGCCATGGATCAGATCCTCTCGATGTTCTTGGTGCCGAACAGGCCGTAGGGCTTGATCATCAGGATGATGATCAGCACGTAGAACGGCGCGATGGTGTACAGATTGCCGATGTGCAGAAACTGGCTGTCCATGAACTCGGCCAGGTTCTCCAGCACGCCGATGATCACCCCGCCGACGATGGCGCCGACGATGGAGTCCAGCCCACCCAGGATCACCGCCGGGAATACCTTGATGCCGAAGAAGGACAGGGCCGCCGAGACGCCGTTGACCATGCCCACCACCACCCCGGCGAGCGCCGAGACCACCGCCGAGATGGCCCAGGCGGTGGCGAACACCTGCTTGACCGATACTCCCAGACTCTGCGCCGCCTGCTGATCGAAGGCGGCGGCACGCATGGCCAGACCCATGCGCGAGTATTTGAAGAAGTAGTAGAAGCCGATCATGATCAGGATCGAGATCACCAGGCTCATGATGTAGGCGCTCTGCACCTGCAGGCCGAGGACGGCCACTGACTGCGACTCGAACACCTGCGGGAAGGGCTGGGCGAAGGTGCCGAACATCCAGGCCATGGCCGACTGGAAGAACATGGACAGGCCGATGGTGACCATGATCACCGAGATGATGGGCTCGCCGATCATAGGCCGCAGCACCACCACTTGCAGCGCCACACCGAACAGGGCCATGAAGACGAAAGTCAGCGGAAAGCCCAACCAGATCGGCAGGTTGAATTCCGTCATCAGCCACCAGCAGGTCCAGGCGCCGATGAGCAGGAATTCGCCCTGGGCGAAGTTGACGATCTGGGTGGATTTGTAGATCAGCACGAAGCACATGGCGACGACCCCGTAGAGGGCGCCGACGATGAGTCCGTTGACCAGCAGTTGGACGAGCAATTCGTAGTTCATCGCTATGCCCTCGTTCAGCCCACCCGCCGCAGTTCGGCCCGGCCCGCCGGGGGCGCACCGCGGGGTTCGAGATCGACGATCCTGAGTTCGGTCTGAATGCGCGACTTGGATCCGTCCTGGAAGGTGATGACGGTGTCCACCTTGACCGTGTCGGCATCGGAATAGATGCCCTCGATGATGTCGCCGTACTTGTCGGCGATGACGCCGCGGCGCACCTTGCGGGTGCGGGTCAGCTCGCCGTCGTCCGGGTCCAGCTCCTTGTACAGCAGCACGAAGCGCTTGATCCGCTGCGCCTCCGGCAGGGAGGCGTTGACCTGGCGGATCTCGTTCTCCAGCAGTTCGTATACCTGGGGCTGGGCCGCCAGGTTGGTGTAGTTGGTGAAGGCGATGCCGCGGCTCTCGGCCCACTTGCTGACGATGGAGTAGCGGATGCAGACGATGGCGGCGAGATAGGGCCGGTTCTGGCCGATGATCACCGCCTCGGCGATGAACGGCGAGAACTTCAGCTTGTTCTCGATGAACTGCGGCGAGAAGCGCGCCCCGCCGGAGGTGACGGCGATGTCCTTGATGCGGTCGATCACCACCAGATGGCCGTTGTCTTTGATGTAGCCGGCATCCCCGGTGTGCATCCAGCCATCGCGCACGTCGGCCTTGGTCGCCTCCTCGTTCTTGTAGTAGCCGAGGAACATGCCGGAGGTCCTGGCCACCACCTCGCCCACGCCGTTCTCGTCCGGATCCTCGATGCGCACCGCGGAGTTGTCGAAGGGCACGCCCACGGTGTCGAAGTCTACGTCGTCCAGGCGATGGGTGGTGTAGGCCCCGGCCAGCTCGGTCTGGCCGTAGATCTGTCGCAGCGGCACGCCCATGGCCTGGAAGAACTTGAAGGTCTCCGGCCCCAGCGCCGCGCCGCCGGTAGCCGCCGAACGCAGAAAGCTGAAGCCGAGCCGGTCCCTGAGCGCGCGGAACAGAATGAAGTCGGCGAGCCGCGAGCGCCGGCCCTGCTCCAGCGCCTGCATGCCTAGCTTCATCCCCAGGTCGAACATCAAGCGCTTGAAGCGGGTCGAGTCCATCATGCGCGAGCGCACATCGGCGGCGATCGACTCCCACACCCGCGGCGCCAGCAGCACGAAGTGCGGGCCGATCTCGCGCAAATCGCTCATCATCGTCTCCGGCTCCTCGACGAAATTGACGATGGCGCGCGACACCAGCCACTGACCCACGGCGTAGACCTGCTCCATGATCCACGGCAGCGGCAGCACCGAGACGTAGTTGTCGCCGGGTCGACGGGGATCGGCGCGCAGATAGGCGGTGCAGTGATCGAGGAAGGGGCCGGCAGCTAGCATCGACAGCTTGGGGCGCGAGGTGGTGCCGGAGGTCGCGCAGAGGATGGCCACCTTGCCGCCCTGCCCCGCTTCCAGCCACTGTTCGTAGAGCCCGGGCTGCTGCTGCTGTAGCGCTTCGCCGCGTCGCAACAGCTCCTCCAGGCTGAGCAGGCGCGGGTCGTCGTACTTGCGCATGCCGCGCGGGTCGCAGTAGACGATGTGGCGCAGGCTGGGGCAGTCCTCGGCGATCGCTAGCAGCTTGTCGGCCTGCTCCTCGTCTTCGGCCACCACCACCTTGGCCTCGGCGTAGTTGATGAGATAGGCCACCTCGTCGTTGAGCGAGTCCTGGTAGATCCCCAAGCTCATGGCGCCGACGGCGTGGGCTGCCACCTCGGCCCATATCCACTGCGGGCGGTTGTCACCGATCAGGCCGACCACATCGCCCTCGCCCACCCCCAGGGTATGTAGGCCCAGCGCCGTCAGGCGCACGCGGCGCGCGCACTCGGCCCAGGTGTATTCGTTCCAGATGCCGAACTCCTTCTCGCGCATCGCCACCTGCGTCGGCCACTGCTGCGCGTTGTGCGCGAGCAGCTTGGGAAAGGTGTCGTAGCGCTTGATATCGGGATACTCGGGCAGCGTCATGGCGTCACCTCGGCGTGCGCCAAGGCCGCCATCTCGACGTCGGCGCCGAGATAGGCGGTGCGCACGTGTTCGTTATTGATGATTTCCTCCGGCAGGCCCTCGGCGATCTTGCGGCCGAAGTCGAGCACGGCGATGCGGTGGGAGATGTCCATCACCACCCCCATGTCGTGCTCGATCATGATCACCGTCATGCCCCATTCCTCGTTGAGGTCGAGGATGTAGCGGGCCATGTCCTCCTTCTCCTCCAAGTTCATGCCCGCCATGGGCTCGTCCAGCAGGATCAGCTCGGGTTTGAGCGCCACCGCCCGGGCCAGCTCCACGCGCTTGCGCAGGCCGTAGGACAAGGTGCCGGCCACCGCCTTGCGGATGTGGGTAATCTCCAGAAAGTCGATGATCTCCTCTACGTGGCGGCGGTGGGCGAGCTCCTCTTTCTGCGCCCCCACCAGCCAGTACAGTGAGCCGCTCATGAAGTTGTTCTTCAACAGGTGATGGCGGCCGACCATGATGTTGTCCAGCACCGTCATGTGATTGAACAGCGCCAGGTTCTGGAAGGTGCGGCCGATGCCGAGATGGCAGCGGTCGTTGGGTTTGAGGCGGGTGACATCCCGGCCCTTGAAGACGATGCGCCCCTGCTGCGGGCTGTAGCGGCCGGAGACACAGTTGAGCATCGAGGTCTTGCCGGCCCCGTTGGGGCCGATGATGGAGAACAGCTCACCTTTGCGCACGCTGAAGCTGACGTCGCTCAGGGCTCTCACGCCGCCGAAGGAGAGGCTGATGTTTTGCACATCGAGCAGGATTTCGTCGCCGTCGGGCTGGTGGCTCATGAAGCGGACCCTCGCAGAGAATCGAACAGGGCGGTGGCAGGCTCGGCCGCGCGCCGGCGCAGGAGAGACGGACGCGCAGCGGGTATCAGGACGGTGACAAGACGTCGCCCGGCGATAGCCGGTGACGGGAAGGAAGGGGTGGGAGTCGAGCCCACCACCCCTGGCCGGAGAGCGGCAGCGGGTATGTCCCGGCCGCCCGCTATGCGCGCAGGCGCTCGCAACATCGTTTTCCCCAATCCTCTCGTGTTTTATTGCGTCGCCCTGCTCGGGGTGGAAGCCTTGGGGAGCGACTTGGGCAGGCTTCCACCGCTCGGCAGGTAAATAACGTTTACGTAAACGTTAACTTAATCATCCTCACAGATCAACAGGGCAGAGTATGTAATCAAACCAAATGCTGGAACGACGTTGACGTAAACGTCATCATGATAAGCTTCGCCGCCCTGCAGGGCGGCGAAGTCTCAGCGGTTGCGGAACTGGGGCGAGCGCTTCTCGATGAAGGCTTTCATGCCTTCCTTCTGATCCTCGGTGGAGAAGCACAGACCGAATACTTGCGCTTCCAGTTGGCAGGCATTTTCCAGATCCAGGTCCTGCCCCCGCTGCACTGCCTCCTTGCACAAGCGCACCGCGAGGGGCCCCTTGGCAGCGATGGCACGGGCCATTTCCAGTGCCCTGTCCATCAATTCCGCGCCCGGGTAGACGTGATTCACCAGCCCCAGACTCTTGGCCTCGTCGGCCTTGATCTGGCGCCCGGTGACCAGCAGCTCCAGGGCCATCGCCCGCCCCACCAGCCGGGTCAAGCGCTGGGTGCCGCCGAAACCGGGAGTGACGCCGAGGTTGACCTCGGGCTGGCCGAACACCGCCCTGTCCGCGGCCAAGATCCAGTCGCAGCTCATGGCCAACTCGTTGCCCCCGCCCAAAGCGTAGCCGTTGACCACGGCGATAGTGGGGATGGGCAGGGTCTCCAGGGCACGAAACGCGGCCATGGTGCGTTTGGCCCACTCCTGCGCCTGCAGCGCGGTGTAGTCCTGCATCTCCTTGATGTCGGCCCCGGCCACGAAAGCCTTATCGCCGGCCCCGGTGAGCAGCAGCACACGCGCCTCGGCAGCGGCCGCCACTCTCAGCACCGCATCGTGCAGCTCGGCCACGGTGGCGGCGTTGAGCGCGTTGAGGGCCTTGGGGCGATTGAGGGTGAGCCGCCAGATGCCGGGCTCGATTTGTTCCAACAGAATGTTTTCGTAACTCATGTGCGCTCCACACTCATCCCCTCCCCCGCCCAGGGGGAAGGCATCGCTTACCGATCGTAGCGGTAGAAGCCCCGCCCCACCTTGCGCCCCAGATACCCGGCATCGACCATCTGCTTGAGCAGCGGGCAGGGCCGGTACTTGGGATCGTTGAAGCCTTCGTAGAGCACCTCGAGGATGGCCAGGCAGGTATCGAGGCCGATCAGATCGGCCAGCGCCAGCGGTCCCATGGGGTGGTTCATGCCGAGCTTCATCACCGTGTCGATGGCCTCGGCGCTGCCGACGCCCTCGTACAGGCAGAAGATGGCCTCGTTGATCATCGGCAGCAGCACCCGGTTGGAGACGAAGCCGGGACCGTCCTTGACCTCCACCGGGGTCTTGCCCAGCCGGCGGGCGAGCGCCTCGATGGCCTGATAGGTCTGATCCGCGGTCTGCAGCGCGCGGATGATCTCCACCAGCTGCATCAGCGGCACCGGGTTCATGAAGTGCATGCCGATGACCCGCTCGGCGCGCTGGGTCGCCGCAGCGATCTTGGTGAGCGAGATCGAGGAGGTGTTGGACGCCAGGATCGCCCCGGGCTTTACCGTCTCGTCCAGCTCGCGGAAGATCTTGAGCTTGAGCTCCAGGTTCTCGGTGGCGGCCTCGATCACCACGTCACATTCGGCCAGGGCCGAGAGCTCGGTCACTCCCTGCAGGCGCGCCAGGATGTGGTCCATCTCGTGCTGGGCGAGTTTGCCCTTGTCCACGAACTTGCTCAGGCTCTTGTGGATGGTGGCCATGCCGCGCGCCACCGCCTGCTCGTTGATGTCGCGCATCACCACCTGCAAGCCTGCGCTGGCGCACACCTGGGCGATGCCGTTACCCATCTGGCCGGCGCCGACGATGCCGATACGTTCGATGTTCATGCTTGGCCTCTATTCTGCAAAAGACTCGACAAAGTAACCCTGATCGGTACCAAACCCCTTCCAGAGCGGGTCGATCCGCACCCCTTCCTTGCTCCGCATTCGCCACTCGCTCAGCGTGCTTTCGAGTTCACTGCGGATGCCGGGGTTGCGCTCTTCGGCCACCGCCCGCTGCAGTTCATCCCAGGTGTACTGGCGCAGAATCTCGCTGGGCGAGGCTGCGGGAGGACCGAAATGAGCACCGAGCGCCGCCAGGATTTCCTGCAATGAGGCGCCATTCCAGAGCGCATGCAGGGCCAGCTCCGCAACCGTCCCATGGCTCGGTACATAGATCGCTCGGGAAGCATCCGTCGCCCTGGCCAACAATCGTACCGAATCGCGGCATTTGCGCTGGAACCCCGGCTCGCTCAGGAAACTGCCCCATTGATGTCCATTACCCACCTCGGCACCTCCCGGAAACAGGGAAAACCACCAGCCACGCGGCCCTTGCAATTCCAGCAGATGCCATTCACGCCATTCGGCCACGGCCCAGGGCTCGAAGCACCAGGCATCGGCGCCGCGGGCGGGCTCATCAGACCACAGCGCCACCAGCGCTTGGGCCGTCGCTCCCAGCCTGGACTCCAGCTCCAGCGCCTGCGCGGCGCTGAACTGGCAGTCCAGGATGGCGTGCCAGCTGGTGGTCATCACATGTTCCGCCGATACTTGCCGCCGACCTCGAACAGGGCGTCAGTGATCTGCCCCAGCGAGCAGCAGCGCACGGCGTCCATGAGCACGGCGAACATGTTCTGGTTATTCATCGCCGCCTGCTTGAGGCGTTCGAGCATGGCCGGCGCCTCCGGGGCGTGGCGTGCCTGGAACTCGCGCAGGCGCTTGAGCTGGCTCTGCTTCTCCTCCTCGGTGGAGCGGGCCAGCTCCAGATGAGCCGGGGGCTCGACGCCCTTGGGGTTGCGGAAGGTGTTGACGCCGATGATGGGCAGACTGCCGTCGTGCTTCATCATCTCGTAGAGCATCGATTCTTCCTGGATCTTGCCGCGCTGATAGCCGGTCTCCATGGCCCCCAGCACGCCGCCGCGCTCGGCCAGGCGCTCGAACTCCTTGAGCACCGCCTCCTCCACCAGATCGGTCAGCTCCTCGATGATGAACGCGCCCTGGTTGGGGTTCTCGTTCTTGGCCAGCCCCCACTCCTTGTTGATGATGAGCTGGATCGCCATGGCCCGGCGCACCGACTCCTCGGTGGGGGTGGTGATGGCCTCATCGAAGGCGTTGGTGTGCAGGCTGTTGCAGTTGTCGTAGATGGCGATCAGCGCCTGCAGGGTGGTACGGATGTCGTTGAAGTCGATCTCCTGGGCATGCAGTGAGCGGCCCGAGGTCTGGATGTGGTACTTGAGCTTCTGGGAGCGCTCGTTGGCGCCGTATTTGAAGCGCATGGCGATGGCCCAGATGCGCCGCGCCACCCGCCCGAGTACCGAGTATTCCGGGTCCATGCCGTTGCTGAAAAAGAACGACAGATTGGGAGCGAAGTCGTCGATGTGCATGCCCCGCGCCAGATACGCCTCCACGTAGGTGA
>DATLYF010000128.1:0-32615 GCA_035575095.1 Candidatus Competibacteraceae bacterium | reverse complement strand
GGCGATCTGCTCCTCCAGTTTCTCCTGGAAGCGGCGGCGGTTGATCAGGCCGGTGAGCGGGTCGTGGTCGGCGAGATAGGTGATGCGTTGCTCGTTGCGCTTCTCGTCGGTGACATTGAGCAACAACCCGGTCAGGACCGGCCCCTGTTCGCGGATCTCGGTGGTGCTGATCATGCGCAGCCACAGAGTGTCGTTGATGTGATTGGACAGGCGGAAATCCAGGGTGAAGGTGTCGGCGGCGTTACCGAGATGGGTGAGGAAGCCGCGCAGCCAGTCCAGATCGCTAGGATGGACGTAGCGCTGGCAGAAGTCCGGGGCGAGCCAGGCAGCCGGGGGATGGCCGCTGAGCTGCTGAGCCTCGGGGCTGACGTAGATGAACTGGCCGCTGCGCGGGTCGACCTCCCAGACCACGGCGTTGATGCCGTGCAGCAGACCGTTGAGGCGGCGCGCCTCCTTCAGCGCCTGCTCGTACTGGCCGCGCAGCTCGGCGCGGCTGGCGGCCAACTCGTCGAGCAAGGCATTGAGACGTTCGGTGACGGGGGTGAGCGGATCGCGCCCGGGTGGGATGCGCTGTCCCAGGTCGCCGTTGCCGGAGAGCGCAGCGAGCGCTCGCTCCAGGCGATGCAGACCCCGGTCCAGCGGCGCGCTGAGGTAGCTCACGAGGAGCGCCGAGGCAAGCAGGCCGAGGGCGGCGATGAGCAGGTTCTGTCTCAGGCTGGCGCCGGCCGCCTGCCGTAGCGGGCTGGCGCTGTAGCCGATCTGCAGCAGGCCGACCGGGGCGTGCCCCTGCAGGATCGGCAGCTCCAGGGCCAGCAACTCGGCACCGCGCTGCTGTTGCGGGCGCAGCGGGCCGAACACCGGCTGCTGCAGCGGCGGCGGCGCGCCCAGCACCGCCAGCGGCTCGTGGCTGGTGTTGAAGATGGCGGCGTAACGCAGATGGGGATTGCGCTTGAGGGTATCGAGGGCATCGAGCAGGCTGGCGCGGTCGGCGACGGCCACCGCCGGGGCCAAAGTCTGGGCCAGCAACTGGCTCTGTTCCAACGCGTGCTGTTCCAGCAGCCGCTCCTGGCCGGTGCCGAGCTGCCGTGCGCCGTTCCATAGCAGGATGACCAGTACCAGAGCCTGAACCAGGAAGATGCCCAGGGTCAGCCGCAGCGACAGACGCAAATGTGCCATGCAGGAGTGCCTCGCCTTCTCCTCAGGGGTCGTCGTTTCCGGGGATAGGCACCGGTCGGGGGGCGGTTTTCCTTAGAAATTCTACCGTAAATATAGGCCTAGGCCAGGCGCTTAGGCAGAGGGATCAGCGCCCGAGCGGCGGATACCGGGCGGCCGGCGGCGCGCTGATGCGCACCGCGCGGCCGGCCGCGATCATCTCACCCGGTTCTTTACGGCTGGTGCGCGACTGCACCCGCACCGACAGCCGCCGCTCATGCGCCGAGCAGGGCGTAGCCGGCATCGCGCAGCGGCGCCACCAGCAGCAGGTTGAGCAATTGCAGGGCGATCAGCACCAGGATCGGCGACAGATCGATGCCCACCACCGGTGGCAGCAGTCGCCGCGCCGGGCGCAGCAGCGGCGCGGTGAGCTGCCACAGCAGGCTGAGCAGGGGGTGACGCGGATCGGGATTGATCCAGCTCATCACCGCCTGGACGATGATGCCCCAGAAGTACACGGTGACCAGCAGGCCGAGCAGCTCCGCCAGGCTCAGCACGAGCAGTCCACCCGGGCTGGCGGAGCGGCCATCGAGGGCGAGCAGCAGCAGCAGCTCGATCAGTTGCAGCGCCACCATCAGCACCACCGCCGCCATGTCCAGGCCGAGCAGGCCGGGCACCAGGCGCCGCAGCGGCACCAGCGGCGGATTGGTGAGCCTGACCAGGAATTGCACCAGGGGATTGTAGAAATCGGCCCGCACCCATTGCAGCAGGAAGCGCAGCATCACCAGCAGGATGTAGAAGCCGAACAGGGTCTGGATGAGAAAGGCCCCGGCATTGCTGAGGTAGGGCGTGCCGTCCATCTCAGCTCTGCTCCCCGAGCAGATCGCCCAGCTCGCGGGCGCGCTCGCAGGCGGCGCTGAGCGCGCGCCCGAACAGCGCCTCCAGCCCAGCCTCGCGCAATACGGCGATGGCGCGCTCGGTGGTGCCGCCCGGCGAGGTGACGCGCTCGCGCAGCAGGGCCGGTCCTTCCTCGGACTCCAGTGCCATCTTGGCGGCGCCGAAGGCGGTCTGCAGGGTCAGCAGGCGGGCGGTGGCCGGTTCCAGACCGAGGGCGACGCCGGCCTGTTCCATGGCCTCCATGACCAGGAAGAAATAGGCGGGGCCGCTGCCGGAGAGGGCGGTGACGGCATCGAGCAGCGTCTCCTGCTCCACCCACACGGTCAGGCCGCAGGCGCGCAGGATGGATTCCGCCTGCTGACGCTGCGCCGCGCTCACCCAGGGATTGGCGTAGAGCGCGGCGGCGCCGCTGCCCACCAGGGCCGGGGTGTTGGGCATGCTGCGCACGATCGGCAGATCGCCGCCCAGCCAGCGGCGCAAGTCCGGCTCGCGCACCCCGGCGGCGATGGACAGCACCAGCGGCCGGCGCTGCTGCACGGCATCGGCCAGTTGCACGGCCACGCCCTTGATCACCTGGGGTTTCACCGCCAGCACCACCACCTCGGCATGGGCCAGGGCCTCCAGGTTGTCGGCCGTGGTATGGATGCCGAACTGGCCGGCTAGCTGCTGGCGATGCTCGGCGCCGGGATCGGCCACCCACAGCCGCTCGGCCGGGTAGCCGTCGTTGATCAGACCGCCGATGAGGGAGCGGGCCATGTTGCCGCCACCGATGAATGCGAGGGTGCTGTAGTGCATAGAGATGCTCCTGGATGACCGATGAAGCGGGCTGGAGGTTCAGCGGTTGAGCAGCAGGCGCAGGGTCTCATCGCGGATGGTGCTGACCCGGCTGTCCTGCTGGTAAAGCTCATACACGCGCTGCTGCTGTGCGGGCTTGAGCTTGTCGTAGAAGCTGAAGGTAGCGGCGAACTCGCGTTGCAGCAAGGCGGCGAAATCCGCCGGCGACAAGCCGCTCGGCAACTGTTCCCGATCGCGCAGGGCGGGCCGGGCGGGCACCGCCGGGGGTGAGGTAGGCGCGGCGGGCTGGGCGGGGGTGACTGAGGCAGGCTGGATCAGCGGTTGCAGCGCCTGCTGGCGCACTTCTTGCTGAATGCGCTGCAACTCGGCATCAAGTTCGTCGGCGCCGGCCGGCAGCACGGCGCCGAGCAGGCCGAGCAAGGCCAGAAGCGGAACTCGGAAAAGAGCAAAGACGAGAGCCATGGCATTCCTTGTGCGGGCGCAGCAGCGATACCCTACTGGAGGCGCTGCGGCCCGACAAGCCGTGGTGCGGGCACGGCTAGCTGCGCGGACCGAAGATGGCGGTGCCGATGCGCACCAGGGTGGAGCCCTCGGCGATGGCCGCCTCCAGATCATCGGACATGCCCATGGACAGCGTATCCAGGCCCAGGCCGAACTCGGCGTTAAGCCGCTCTAGGGCCTGGCGCAGGGCGGCGCAGGGGCGGCGCTGGGCGGCAAAGTCCGCGGCTGGTGCCGGAATGGCCATGAGCCCGCGCAGCCGCAGCCGCGGCAGGGCGGCCACTGCTTGTGCCACCGTCGGCAGTTCCTCCAGGGTCATGCCGCTCTTGCTGGCCTCGCCGCTGATGTTCACCTGCAGGCAGACGTGTAGCGGCGGCAGGTGCGCGGGACGCTGCTCGGACAGGCGCTGGGCGAGCTTCAGCCGATCGACGCTGTGTACCCAGTGGAAATGCTCGGCGATGCGCCGGGTCTTGTTGGACTGGAGCGGGCCGATGTAGTGCCACTCCAGTTGCGGCAGATCGGTCAGCGCCGCCATTTTCTCCAGCGCCTCTTGCAGATAGTTCTCGCCGAAGCACAACTGGCCGGCGACGGCGGCCTCGCGGATGCGCCCGGCCGGCTGGGTCTTGCTCACTGCCAGCAGCGTCACCGAACCCGGGGCGCGGGCGAAGCGGCGCTCGGCCTCGTGGATGCGCGCACGCACCGCCGCTAGGCGTTCGGCCAGCGAACTCATGACCATCCTCCCGACGAGCGGTCGTCGCCGCGGGAGGATGGGCCTGGAGTTGGCCTGTCTTCTGACATACGCTGTCCGGTCAGTATGGTCCGTAGCTTCACCATGTTCACGCCTATGCAGAACGATACCGAAGAAGAAGGGAGCTCCGCATGACCCTCGACGATCTGTTGCGTTTTTCCGTCAAGAATAACGCCTCCGACCTGCACCTGTCGGCAGGGCTGCCGCCGATGATCCGGGTCGACGGCGATGTGCGCCGCATCAACCTGCCGCCCCTGGAGCACAAGGAGGTGCACGCGCTGGTCTACGACATCATGAACGACAAGCAGCGCAAGGACTACGACGAGTTCCTGGAGTGCGACTTCTCCTTCGAGGTCCCCAACCTGGCGCGCTTCCGCGTCAATGCCTTCAACCAGAACCGCGGCGCCGGCGCAGTGTTCCGCACCATTCCCACCCAGATCAAGAGCATGGAGGATCTGGGCATGCCCAAGGTGTTTCGCGACATCGTCGAGGTGCCGCGCGGCCTGGTCCTGGTCACCGGCCCCACCGGCTCGGGCAAATCGACCACCCTGGCGGCGATGATCGACTACCTCAACAAGACCCTCTACGGGCACATCCTCACCATCGAGGATCCCATCGAGTTCGTGCATGCCTCCAACAAGTGCCTGATCAACCAGCGCGAGGTGCACCGCGACACGCTGGGCTTCAACGAGGCGCTGCGCTCTGCCCTGCGCGAGGACCCGGACATCATCCTGGTGGGCGAGATGCGCGATTTGGAAACCATTCGCCTGGCGCTCACCGCCGCCGAAACCGGCCATCTGGTGTTCGGCACCCTGCATACCACCTCCGCCCCCAAGACCATCGACCGCATCATCGACGTCTTCCCCGCCGGCGAAAAGTCGCTGGTACGCTCCATGCTCTCCGAGTCGCTGCAGGCGGTGATTTCCCAGACTCTGTTGAAGAAGCGCGGCGGCGGCCGTATCGCGGCCTGGGAGATCATGATCGGCACCCCGGCGGTGCGCAACCTGATCCGCGAGGACAAGGTGGCGCAGATGTATTCGGCGATCCAGACCGGCGGGGCCTATGGTATGCAGACCCTGGACCAGCACCTGATGACGTTGTTCAAGAACGGCGTCATCAGCCGCGAGGACGCCATGGCCAAAGCCAAGAACAAGACCGATTTCCAGAACCTGCGCTGAGCACACCGGCGCCGGTCTCGCCGCAGCACGGGACCGGGGAGACGCGAAGTTGCGTGACGCAGTCCCCGGTACGCGGGCCGAACAAACGAACCCGTATCAGACCGCCGTCGCGCCCTGCCAGGCCAGGCGGTAGCGTTCGGCGAGGCGACGGGTCTGGCCCAGCAACTCGGCGTCGCCGCAGGCGTACACGGTGACGTCGGCGGTGCCCTGCAGGGTGTCCAGCCATAGCCGAGCCAGCTCGGTGAGCGGGCCGTTGTAGCAGCCGGCCTCGCCGCCGGGACTGGCCAGGCGGCTGGCGATGCCCCAGTCTTCGCACAGCGGCAGGGCGGCGATCACCCAGGAGGGCAGGTCCGGCACGATGATGCGCGAAGGCTGGGGGTGGAACGGCAGTTCGCCGCCGGTCTCCAGTAGCAGCAGGGTCTTGATGCGGGTCGGCTGACGGCGCAGGCGGTCGGCCAAGAACAGCAAGCTGGCCAGGCCGTCCACCTTGCCCAGCAGCAGGGCGCGCGGACTGGCCCGTTCCAGCTGGAACGGGCTCCCCAGCGGGCCGCGCAGGGTCAGTGCCGCACCCTGCGCCGGGGCGGCGTCACTCCGACCCAGGCAGTCCAGCCAGCCCTGGGCGGGATCGGCACGCAGGAGCGGCCAGCGCCGGCCGGCGAATTCCAGATACTGACCCGGCTGTGCCGCCCGCGCCGCCTCGGCGGCGGCTAGACGCAGCCAGCGGTAACCGCCCGGATAATCGCGGGCGGCGATGATGCTTGCCATCTCCTCTACCAAGGTACTCATTGGATGAAAGTCCCGTTGTCGTAAACCAACCGGCCCGCCAACAGGGTGTGGCTGACCCGGCCCTTCAGCTCCCAGCCCAGGAAGGGGGTGTTGTGGCCGCGGCTCAGCAGGCTCGCGCTGTCCACGATCCACTGGGCTTCGGGATCGAAGATGCAGACGTCGGCGCGCGCGCCCGGCGCCAGGGTGCCGGCGGCCAGGCCGAGGATGCGCGCCGGCCCGACGGTGAGGCGCTCGATCAGCGCCGGCAGCGGCAGCACGTCCTCCGCCACCAGCTTCAGGCCGAGCGGCAACAGGGTCTCCAGAGCGGAGATGCCAGGCTCGGTCTCGGCGAAGGGGCCGAGCTTGGCGTCCACCTCGTGGGGCTGGTGATCGGAGCACAGTGCCCCCAGCACGCCTGTCGCCAGCCCGCGACGCAGTCCGTCGCGATCGCGCAGGGTGCGCAGCGGTGGGATGACGTGGGCCTGGCTGTCGAAGCGGCCCAGGTCGATCTCGCTGAGGTGCAGCTGGTGGGCGCAGACATCGGCCGTCACCGGCAGCCCGTGTTCCTGCGCTTCGGCCACCAGCTCCACGGCGCGGGCGCTGGACAGCCGGCAGAAGTGGGCGCGTACCCCGATGTCTTCGATCAGCGCCAGGTCGCGAGCCACCATGGCGGTCTCGGCGGCAGCGGGGATGCCGGCGAGTCCCAGCCGTGCCGCCACCTGGCCGTCATGGGCACAGCCGGGGGCGGCTAGCCAGGTATCCAGGGGGGTGAGGAACACGGTCAGCCCGAAGGTGGCGGCGTACTCCATGGCGCGGCGCAGCACCAAGGTGTTGCTCAGCGGGCGGTGGCCGTTACTCACCCCGACGCAGCCGGCGTCCTTGAGCGCCGCCATCTCGGCCAGTTGCTCGCCGGCCAGCCCCTGGGTCAGCGCTCCCAGCGGCAGCACCCGGGCGTAGCCGGCAGCGTCGGCACGGCGCTGGATCAGCCGCGCCACGGCGGTCTCGTCCACCACCGGATCGGTGTCCGGCGGGCAGACCAGGGTGGTGATGCCGGCCGCCGCCGCGGCCCGCGTCTCGCTGGCGATGGTGGCCTTGTGCTCGGCCCCCGGCTCGCGCAGCCGCGCCGCCAGATCCACCAGACCGGGGCAGACGATCTTGCCGGTGGCCTCGATCACCCGCTGCGGCTGGAAGCCGGGCGGCGGGCTGTCGACCGCCGCTACCCGGCCGTCAACGAGATACAGATCGTGGCGGCCGTCGCGACCCTGGGCCGGATCGACGAGGCGGCCGCCGCGGATCAGAATGCGCTCGTTCATCCGCGGGCCTCCGCAGGCTGGGCGTGGTTGCCGAGGGTGATGGACATGATCGCCATGCGCACGGCGATGCCATTGGTGACCTGCTCCAGGATCACCGACTGCGGCCCATCGGCTACCTCGGACTCGATTTCCACGCCACGGTTGATCGGGCCGGGGTGCATGACAATGGCCGCGGGGTGGGCCAGGGCCAGGCGCTCCCGGGTCAGACCGTAGCGCTGGAAGTACTCGCTCTCGCTGGGCAGCAGCGCGCCCTGCATGCGCTCCTTCTGCAGCCGCAGCATGATGACCACGTCCACGTCCTTGAGGCCTTGCCCCAGGTCATGGAAGACGCGCACGCCAAAGCTCTCCACCGCGGCCGGCAGCAGGGTGCGCGGGGCGATGACCCGCACCTCGCCGGTGCCGAGGATGTTCAGCGCGTGGATCTGCGAGCGCGCCACGCGCGAGTGCAGGATATCGCCGACGATGGCCACGCGCAGGTTGGCGAAGTCGCGCTTGTGGCGGCGGATGGTGAACATGTCCAGCATCGCCTGGGTGGGATGGGCGTGGCGGCCGTCGCCGGCGTTGAGCACGGCGATGTGCGGCTTGACGTGGCGGGCGATGAACTCGGCCGTGCCGCTTTGCTGATGGCGCACCACGAACATGTCGCACTGCATGGCTTCGATGTTGCGGATGGTATCGAGCAGGGTCTCGCCCTTGGCGGTCGAGGAGGTGCTGATGTTGAGATTGAGCACGTCCGCCGACAGGCGCTTGGCGGCCAGCTCGAAGGTGGTGCGGGTGCGCGTCGAGCTCTCGAAGAACAGGTTGACCACGGTCTTGCCGTGCAGGGTGGGCAGCTTCTTCACCCGGCGCTCGGCGACCCCGGTCAGCGACTCGGCAGTGTCGAGGATATCGGTCAGATGGCGGCGGCTCAACCCCTCGATGGTGAGGAAGTGCAGCAGCCGGCCGTGCTTGTCCAGCTGGATGTGGGCAGCATTCATGGCTTGTGTGGGAGGAGGACCAGTTGCAGCGGTTCGGGGCCGCTCAGCTTGACGCTCTCGCCGGGAGCGAGTTCGATACGGGTGGCGACGGCATCGGGCTGGATCGGCAGCTCACGGCCGCCACGGTCGACCAGCACCGCCAGCAATACCGAGGCCGGGCGGCCGTAAGCGAACAGGTTGTCCAGGGCAGCGCGCACGCTGCGCCCGGTATAGAGCACGTCGTCCACCAGCACGATGTGGCGGCCGTCCACGTCGAAGGGCAGCTCCGAGGGGTGGACCCGGGCATGCATGCCGATGCGGCCGAAGTCGTCACGATGGAAGGCGATGTCCAGCCGGCCCAGGGGTGTCGTCAGACCCAGAGCGCGGTGCAGATACTCCGCCACCCAGACGCCACCGGTGTGGATACCCACCAGGGCAGGATCGACGACGGCGCGCTCGGCCAGCAAGGCGCGTACCCGTTCGCTCAGGGTGTGCAGCAGGGCTTGGGTGTCGAGCATGATGGCGTCAGGAGCTCGTCCGATGGTGGTTGAACCAGCTCTCCAGGATCAGCGCAGCAGCGGTGCTGTCGAGTAGCGCCGGGTCCCGGCGGCGACGGCGCTTGAGGCTGCTCTCGGCGATGCGTTCCTGGGCGGCGTGGGAGGAGAGGCGCTCGTCGATGATCGCCACCGGCAGCCGGAAGCGCCCCTGCAGCTGGCGCGAGAAACGCAGCGCCGCCTCAGTGACGGCGTTGGCGCTGCCGTCGGCATGGCGCGGCACGCCCACCACCAGCAACTGCGGCCGCCATTCTTCCAGCAGGGCGGCGATGGCCGGCCAGTCGGGCTGCTGCCGCGGACAGGGCAAAGTGGCAAGGGGGCGGGCGCTGCCGGTGAGTTCCTGACCCACCGCCACGCCGATGCGGGAACGACCGAAGTCGAACCCCAGTAAGGTGCGGGTGGTGGCGCTAACGTTCATGATCAGGCGTGGCCGGCGTCGCCGGAGAGCAGGCGCAGGTCCACGCCGAGCAGGGCGGCGGCGGCGGCCCAGCGCTGCTGCCAGGGGGTGTGGAAGACGATGTCGGGATCGGCCGGCCCCGATAGCCAGGTGTTCTCTGCCAGCTCTCGCTCCAGCTGGCCCGGTCCCCAGCCGGCGTAACCCAGCGCTACCAGCAGGTGCGCGGGACCGCGGCTCTCGGCTACCGCCTGCAGGATGTCCTTGGAGGTGGTGATGCCGAGCTTGTCGGTGAGTCTGAGGGTGGCGTCCCAATGCCCGACCGGGCTGTGCAGCACGAAGCCCTGTTCCGGCTGCACCGGCCCCCCGTAGTGCACCGGCAACTGCTGCGCGGCGGCCGGTATCGGGGTCATCCCCAGATGTTCCAGCAGCTCCCCCAGGGTCAGCTCCAGCGGCCGATTGATGACGATGCCCAGTGCGCCGTTGGCGTCGTGCTCGCAGATATAGGTCACGGTCTGGGCAAAGTTGGGGTCCGCCAGACCCGGCATGGCGATGAGGAACTGGTTGGTCAGGTAGGTGGGCTCAATCATACGGCTAGTATCGGGAGTTGCCCTGGTGTTGACAAGCATCGCCCCGATCAGTTGCCAGCGGTGAAGCGGCCGGATTCGAACACCCACAGGCGCTCGAAGCGTAACACGTCGTAGTTGCGCCGCATCTCCGGCGGAAACGGAGCGAACGGCGCGGCCAGCTCGACGATGCGCAGCGCCGCCTGGGTCAGCGCCGGGTCCTGGCAGGGGCGGGTGACGCGTAAGCTGGCCACGCTGCCGTCGGCGCGCAGCGCCACCTCCAGCACCGGACAGCGCACCGCCGGGCGGCCCAGCGCCGCCTCTGGGAAGTTGAGCTCGCCGACCCGCTCCACCTTGCGCAGCCAGGCCTGCAAATAGAACTCCTCCAGGGTGGTCAGGGATTTCCAGTTCAGGCGCTTCTCGCGCCGGCCGCCGCTATGCGGTGTGAGGAGCTCGTCCTGCTGGGCCAGTTGCAGGCCGCTGCTGATCAGGTCGGCAGCCTTGGGGCGATCCTTGGCGGTGGCCGTTTTCGGCGCCGTCGTCTCGCTCGGCGACTGCGCCGCGGCCGCTGGCTTCGCCGCCGACGGTTTGGGCGCTGCCACCGGCTTGGCGGGTGTGGCTGGGGCGGGTGGCGCAGCCGGCTCGGGGGTGACGCGGGTTACCAGCCGCTCCTCGGGGGTGGGACGCTCGGGCGGGGTGACAGGCATGGGCGGTGCGTGCTCGGGCAGCGCCGGGTTCGGCGCAGATTCGGCAACGGCCGGCTCCGGCAGCGCCGCCGGCGCCTCCAGCGCCTCCGGCGTGGGTGGTGCCACCTGCTCCGATGTCTCGACCACGGCCAGCGCCGGTTCGGCCGCGGCTGGCGCGGCAGCGGGGGCAGGCGGGACGTCCTGCGCCGTGTCGTCGGCGGCAGGGTCACCGCCGGGCTGGGCGACCAGGTCGATGGTCAGACTGGGGAGCGGTTCGCGCAGCTTTACATCCGGCAGGCCGAGGCCGATGGCCAGGATCAGTGTCAGGTGCAGGGCCAGCGCCAGCAGCGTCGCCAAGGTCAGACGCCGCGTCTGGTGCGGATCACGCAGCAGCACGGCGGGAATGCGCCGCGGCGCGGTAGGCGGGGGCGGATGGCCGCTGCGCATGGCCTGCCGGTAAATCAGCGGCGCAGCGTGGCGAGCCGGCCGGCGATGTGCTCCATGAGCTGGCCGGCGATATCCAGACCGAACTGGGCGTCCAGCTCGCGAGCACAGGTGGGGCTGGTGACGTTGACCTCGGTGAGGTAATCGCCGATCACGTCCAGGCCGACGAACATGAGCCCCTTGTCGCGTAGGGTAGGGCCGACCTGGGAGCAGATCCAGTAGTCGCGCGCGGACAGCGGCACGCCTACGCCGCGTCCGCCGGCGGCCAGGTTGGCGCGGGTCTCGCCGGCGGCGGGGATGCGCGCTAGGGCATAGGGAATGGGCTCGCCGTCGATGAGCAGGATACGCTTGTCGCCGCCTTGCACCACCTCAGGAATGTAGCGCTGCGCCATGATCTGGCGGCGGTCGCGCTCGGTCAGGGTTTCCAGCACGACATTGATGTTGGGGTCGTCGGGGCGTAGGCGGAACACCGAGGTGCCGCCCATGCCGTCCAGGGGCTTGACCACGATGTCGCCCTGCTCCTGCAGGAAGGCCTTGAGGCGAGTGCGCTCGCGGCTCACCAGGGTGGGCGGGCAGCACTGCGGGAAGTGCAGGGCGAACAGCTTCTCGTTGGCGTCGCGCAGGCTCTGGCAGCGGTTCACCACCAGCGTGCCGCGCGCCTCGGCGTGCTCCAGCATATAGGTGGTATAGATGTACTCCAGGTCGAAGGGCGGGTCCTTGCGCATCAGGATCACGTCCAGCTCGGCCAGGGGCAGTTCCCGTTCACCCAGGAAAAGGAACCAGTCGTGCGGATCGTCCTTGACCTGCAACAGCCGCGCCCTACCGTAGACCTCGCCGTCGCGCAGGAACAGGTCGCGCTGCTCGAAGTAGTGCAGGGTCCAGCCGCGCGCCTGGGCCGCCAGCAGCATGGCGAAGGTAGTGTCCTTCTTGGTGTGGATGGTCTGGATGGGGTCCATCACGACCCCGAGCTGGATGGGCGTGCTCATCGGGCGGCTTCCTGAACGGAACGGCTGAACCTGGTTCGCGGCGGCAGGCGGGTGGGAGCGGTGGCGCATTGCGTGGCGGGCGCGTGGCCAAAGCCTAGCGTAGAATACTCGTAACTTATATGTTAAATAAACTCCCACTGCGCTTGCAGTCGCAGCACATACAACAATGAGAAGGAGGCACCCTTGGCTACTCCGGAAGACCAGACCCCCGGTTCCGTGAAGGTCATGGTGGTGGACGACAGCGTCACCATCCGACGCACGGCGGAGACACTCCTCAAGCGCGAGGGTTACACCGTCATTACGGCGGATGACGGCTTCGAGGCGCTTTCCAAGATTGTCGATCACCAGCCCGATATCATCTTCCTCGACATCATGATGCCGCGGCTGGACGGCTACCAGACCTGTTCCGTCATCAAGAACAACAGCCAGTTCAAGGACACGCCGGTGGTCATGCTCTCCAGCAAAGATGGCGTATTCGACAAGGCGCGCGGCAAACTGGTCGGCTCCGAACAGTTCGTCAGCAAGCCCTTCACCAAGGAAGATCTGCTGGAGGCGATACACCAGCACGTGCGCCCGATGGCCTGATCCGTTCCCATAACGCTTTCTCTTCATTCAGCCTTTAAAAATAAAGGACAGTCTTGCTATGGCCAGGATATTGATCATCGACGATTCGCCAACCGAGGTGTTCGCGCTCACGCGCATGGTGGAAGGGCACGGCCACGAAGCAATCAGTGCCGGCAGTGCCGAGGACGGCCTGAGCAAGGCCAAGGAGAGCAAGCCCGATCTGATCCTGATGGACGTGGTCATGCCGGGCATGAACGGCTTCCAGGCGACCCGCACCCTGGCCAAGGATCCGGAGACCGCCTCGATCCCGGTGATCATGGTCACCACCAAGGATCAGGATACCGACCGCATCTGGGGGCTGCGCCAGGGCGCCCGCGACTATGTGGTGAAACCGCCGGTCGAAGCCGAGCTGATGGCCAAGATCAATGCCCTGCTCAAGGGCTGAGGAGCCATCGTTGCCAGAGTCAGCCGAGGAGGGGGCCATGAGCGGCTCAGCCAGCGGTGTACACCCCTTCGATCTCCTGCTGGAGATCGATCGCAGGTCGGCCGGGCGTTACCACGCCGACTACGACATGCTGCAGGTGTCCGAGCGTGGGGGGCGGCTGGCCCTGCGCTTGGGTGACTGGCGCCTGATGTTCGCCATGGCGGATGTCTCCGAGATCATCCCGTTGCCGCGCATCACCCGGGTACCCGGGGTCAAGCCCTGGTTCGTCGGCATTGCCAACCTGCGCGGCACGGTGATCTCGATTGCCGATCTGCAAGCGTTCCTGATGGAGAAGCCTACCAAGCTGCACCCCCACGGCCGGGTGCTGATCCTGCGTGCCGGCGAATGGGATTGCGGTGTGCTGATGGACGAGGTCATCGGCATGCGCCACTTCGGGGAGGAACAGCAGCTGCCTTCTCTCGACGGGGTGGAGGCGCCCCTGCGGCCCTATATCACTGCCGCCTACCAGGCGGACGAGCAGTGCTGGCTGGCCTTCGATGCCCCCAGACTGTTGCGGGACGCGGCCTTCCTGGCGGCGGCGGGCTAGAGGGCTCGCCTTTTTCGTGAATACGAGCAGGGACTCCAGGCACAAGAGTGGACGGGGAAAATAATCATGAATCAATCTCGCGGCGGCATTCCGAAGCAGCAGAAAAGCGCTTACAAGTACGTCATCCTCCTTGCCCTGCTGATCGTTTCCATCACCCTCATGGCGCTGACCTTCGTCATGGTGGAGCGCGGCAAGACGATCAACAACGGCTTCCTGGCCCTCACCGGCGAGCAGCGCCTGCTCAGCCGCAGCATCGTGACCCAGGCCTTCGAGGCGGCTCAGGGCGATGCCGACGCATTCGACCGTCTGCGCGACAGCAAGGCGCGCTTCGACGAGCTGCTGGATATCCAGACCAACGGCCGCGACGGCGGCGAGTTCGCCCTGCCGGCCATGTCTCCGGCCACCGCGCCGTTCGTCGAGGACCTGACCAGCCAGTGGAAGCAGATCCGCGCCAACATCGACGTAATCTTGGGCGGGCGCGAGGCGGTGCTCTCGGTGTCGCAGTTCGTGCCGCTGCTGGAGCAGCTCATCCCCCAGCTGCTCACCGCCTCCGACGAGGTCGCCTCCAACATCATCGCCAGCGGCGCCGATTCCCAGCAGGTCTATCTGGCCACCCGCCAGTTGCTGCTCGGCCAGCGTATCGAATCCAACCTGCGCCGCATCCTCGCCGGCGGTAGCGGAGCGGCCACTGCCGCCGACCGCTTTGGCCGCGACGTGGCCCTGTTCGGCCGCGTGCTGGAGGGCATGGCCGAGGGCGATCCGCGCCTCGGCGTGCAGCCGGTGAGCAACGCCGCCACCGCCGCCAAGGTCCGCGAGCTCAAGCAGCTGTTCACGAGCGTCGAGGAGGAGTCGGGTCGCATCCTCGGCAACTCGCCCGAGCTGTTCCAGGTGCAGAACGCCACTCAGGGCATCGCCTCCCAGGGCGATGCGCTGCTGGCCAAGGTCGAGGCGCTGCTGGAGCACTACCGCACCGGCATGGTGGGCTCCATCTACGTGCTGCCGGGCATACCGCTGAGCGAAACCTGGGCCTATGTCTTGGGCGCCATCGCCGTGCTCCTGCTGGTGGCGCTGGCCCGCCTGCAGAACAAGGAAGCCCGCATCCGACTGGAAGAGACCCGCCAGCGTCAGCAGGAGACCGAAGAGCAGAACCGCCGCAACCAGGAGGCCATTCTGCGCCTGCTGGACGAGCTGGGCGACCTGGCCGAGGGCGATCTCACCGTGCAGGCCAGCGTGACCGAGGACATCACCGGCGCCATTGCCGACTCCGTCAACTACGCCATCGAGGCGCTGCGCGACCTGGTGTCGACCATCAACAAGACCTCCGAGCAGATGGCCGTGGCCGCCCAGGAGACCCGCGGCGTGGCCGACCGCCTGGCCCGCGCTTCCGAGGTGCAGGCGCGTCAGATCGATTCTGCCAGCAATATCGTGATGCAGATGGCTCAGGCCATGGACGAGGTGTCCGAGCGTACCGCCTCCTCGGCCGAGGTGGCCGAGAAGTCGGTGGGTATCGCCCACGAGGGTGGCGAGCGTGTGCGCCGCACCATCCAGGGCATGGACGCCATCCGCGAGCACATCCAGGAGACCTCCAAGCGCATCAAGCGCCTCGGTGAATCCTCCCAGGAGATCGGCGACATCGTGGCACTGATCAACGACATCGCCGATCAGACCAACATCCTCGCCTTGAACGCCGCCATCCAGGCCTCCGCCGCCGGCGAGGCGGGGCGCGGCTTCGCGGTGGTGGCCGACGAAGTGCAGCGCCTCGCGGAGCGCTCCGGTAACGCCACCAAGCGTATCGAGGCCCTGGTGAAGACCATTCAGGCCGATACCAACGAGGCCATCATCTCCATGGAAAAGAGCACCACCGAAGTGGTGAACGGTGCCGGTCTGGCGGAGAAGGCCGGTGAAGCGCTGGACGAGATCGAGACCGTATCGGCGCGTCTGGCCGAGCTGATCAACGAGGTGTCCAAATCCTCCGGCCAGGTGACCGAGATGGCCTCGCGCGTGGCCAGCGCCATGACCTCGATCAACGAGATCACCGCCCAGACCTCCGAGACCTCGGTGACCACGGCCGCCTCGGTGGCCAAGCTCAATCAGCTGGCGCAGGAGCTGCAGCAGTCGGTGGCCGGCTTCCGCCTGCCGGCCGAGTCGGCCTGAACGAGGTGACAAGCCACGCAAGCCGGTCGCCGCGATGACCCGTGACAAGACTCTCGCCAGAGCCTGCTGCCCCCTGTGTCGCCGGGGCTGAGAGAGGGGGACGATGAACACTCACGCCCTGGACAACCCGCTGAAACTGCTCAAGGACGAACTGGAAGCCACTCTCGGGCGCATCCTGGAGGCGCTGGAGGCCTACATCGAGGATCCCGAGGACGACGCCCGGCTGTCCGAGGTGGCCGCTTGGCTGGACCAGATCCGCGGCGGTTTCTTCATGCTCGAGCAGCGAGAGGCGGCTGCGCTGAGCAAGGAGCTGGTGACGCTGGCGCGCGCCCTGGCAGCCGGCGAAGTGGGCACCGCCGAGGCCGGCCGCGATGCCCTGCTGCGGGCAGTGCTGCAACTGCCCCGCTTCCTGGAGTGGCTGCAGCGCGAGGGGGAGAAGCCCGAGTTCCTGTTCATACCTCTGCGCAACCAGATCCGCGCCGTGCTCGGCCAGCCGCCCGTGGGGTGCGAGGCGGGGCGTGACGGTGTGCCCGCAGCGCCGCTGGCGCAGCTGGGCGGGCTGGCCCAGCGCCTGCGACCGACGCTGCAGCGGGCCATGCTGGCGCTGCTGCGCCAGCGCGATCAGGCTCAGTCCCTGCAGATCGTGGCCGGCGTGTGCGCCGAACTCAAGGTGGCCAGCGCCGACGCCGCCGGGCGCCGCTTCTGGGAGCTGGCCGAAGGGCTGGCCGAGGAGTGGCGCACCGGCGGGGTGCAGCCCGGGCAGGCCGGCAATCTGCTGCTGCGCGACTTGGATCGGCAGCTCAAGCGGCTGAGTGATGGGGAGAGCATCGCCTGGGACCAGGACAGGCAGATCGAACCTCTGCGCCGGCAGCTAGGCGAACTCCTCTCCGTTTCCGACAGCGGTCGGGCACGGCTGGCCCGGCAGGCGGCCGAGCACGATGAGGCACCGGCCGCAGCCGCGGCGGATGCCGCGCCGGGGCTGCTGGATATCGAGACCCTGCTGCAGATCGCCGCCTTCCTCAAGGAAAGCATGGCTCTGGTCAAGGATGCGGTAGACCGCTTCGCCCGCGATGGCGAGCGGCGGCTTGCCGTGTTGCAAGGCCATGAGCAGCGCCTGCACGAGATCGCCAACGTCCTCACTCTGCTCGACATGGAGGTGCCGGCTGGCCTGGCGCGGGAAATTTCAGCCCGCCTCGGGCATTGGCTGACCAGCGCCCAGCCAGTGGACGAGACGGCCGTGGCCCAGCTGGCGGCCGAGCTGATCCTGGTAGAGAACAGCCTGGACAATATCAGCGAGTTCGCCCTGAACCGGCAGCTGGCGGCCAATGTGACGGGTGACCTGGACGAGGCCGGCAAGTGCCGTCTGCTCACCTCCCTCGAGCATCGGCGCAGCCGCCGTGCCGTCGCCCTGGAGGCCATCACCAGCATGACCCGGGCGCGCGAGCGCATGGACAGCCGGGAGCAGGATGCCGCGCTGTGGCAGCCGCTGAGCATCGAGCTGGCCAACATCACCGGCGTATTCGCCATGCTCGAGTGTCGCCGCCCCACCCGCCAGACGCAGCGGCTGCAGCGCATGGCCGCCGCCCTGGCCACGGGGGCGGCGGTGCGGGACCAAAGCGCGCTGCTGGCCGGCCTGGCCGAGGTCCTGGTATCCCTGGAGTATTTCCTGCAGTTGTTGGCGGAGAATAAAAGCCTGGAGGCGGCGGTGCTGGATCAGACCGATGCGCGCCTGACCCAGCTCGAAGGGCTGTTCGGCGCGGCGCTGCCGGCGCTGCCCGACGCGATCGCCTGGCTGGAAGAGGCGGTGCGCTCGACCCCGGTCGAAAAGGCCATCACCGCAGCGGAGGAACTCACCCCCGTGACGGCGGAGCCGCAGGTGCCCGCTCCGACCACCTTGGATGTGGCGGCGCCGATGCCGGAAACGCTCGGCCTCAGTCTCGCCGAGTTCGAGCTGGATGCGCTGGCCGCGCCGCTGGAGCCGGCCGTCGATCGGCCGAGCCCGGTGTCGCCGCCGACGCCGGCGGTCGAATCCAAAGCCACAGTGCCGGCCGAAGACACAGCGCCACCCGCCACCGATGACTTCACCCTGGAATTCATCGACTTCAGCGAGGGCGCGCTGCTGGAGTCGGTTGCCCAGGAAGCGGCTCTGCCGGCTGTCGACGCGTTGACCTTGGAGTTGGATCTGGAGGGTTCGCAGGCGACTACGGGCGAGTCGCCGCCTGGCGACAGCGCCCTGCAGGAACCGGCCACTCTCGATGTGGTGGAGCCAGTGGGTGCCGATCTGCATGCCGCCCTGGGCGCTCTGGTGCAGGAGGAGGCCGAGTTGGTGGCACAGCCTGCACCGGCGGCGGCCACGCCTGCCAGTGCCGCCGTGCCCGTCATCGATCCCGAATTCGTCGAGATCTTCTTCGAAGAGGCCCAAGGCGAGCTCGACAGCATCCGCGACGGCCTCGCCGTGTGGCAGGGCGATCTCGGCAATTACGGCGTACTCACCACCATCCGGCGTTCCTTCCATACCCTCAAGGGCAGTGGCCGCATGGTGGGACAGAACATCATCGGCGAGTTTGCCTGGCGCTTCGAGCGGCTGCTCAACCGGGTGCTGGAGCGCCAGTTGGAGCCCACGCCGAGCATCGCCCAGGCGCTGGAGCGGGCGCTGCAGCTGCTGCAGCCGGTGATCGCGGCGCAGCAGGTGTCGGTGGCCGACGCGCAGGCCCTGGCGCAACTGCAGGACCACGCCGACGCCCTGTGGCGCGGCGAACTGCCGCGACTGGATGCCGCGGCCGAGCCGGTGGCGCCTGCTGATGCCGCACTGGTCGCGGTCAGCCCGCGGCCCGCCGAGATACCGTTGCCGGCGGCGCCGGATGCAGTGGCTGAAGTCGCGGTCGTGCCGCAACCCGAAGTACAAGCGGAAAGTCCTGCCGTCACAGCCGAGGTGGTTCGCAGCGTCGAATTCGACCCCGGTTCTGCCGCGCCCATCTGGATGCCGACGCCTGTGCCTGCCCCGGCCGCCGAGAGCGCCGAGGTGGACCCCGAGTTGGTGGAGGTATTCTTCTACGAGGCGGCGGAGATCCTCGACCACAGCGACACCATCCTGCAGCGCTGGGGTAGCGATCGCGCCAATCTGGAGCTGCTCAACGATCTGCGCCGCGAGATGCATACTCTCAAGGGCAGCGCGCGTATGGCCGGTTTTCTGGTCATCGGCGACCTCGCCCATACCCTGGAGTCGCTGCTGGATGCCGTGGCCCAGGGCGCGGTACAGCCCGACTTCCGGGTGCTGGATCTGCTGCAGCAGGCCCTGGATAGCCTCAACACCCTGCTCACCCAGGCCCAGCACAACCAGCCCCTCGCCGCCAACGACGCGCTGCTGGCAGCTTTCCAGCGCCTGCTAGCGGGTGAGGCGGAGCACCTGGTCGAACCGCCGGCCGCTGCGCCCGCGGCCGCGCCGCCGGCGCTCGATATCGAGCGCGATGCCGACCCGGAACTGATCGCGATCTTCCTGCAGGAGGCCGGCGAGATCGTCAACACCAGCGACGCAGTGCTGCAGCAGTGGAGCGCCGATCCGGGCAACCAGGAGCTGCTCAACGATCTGCGCCGCGAGATGCATACTCTCAAGGGCAGCGCGCGTATGGCCGGTTTCCCGCTCATCGGCAATCTCGCCCATGCCATGGAGTCGTTGCTGGATGCCGCAGCCAGCGGCCAATGGCAAGCCGATGCCCGGGCCATGGCACTGCTGCAGCGCGCGCTGGATGCCCACAACGCATTGCTCGGCTGTATCCACTCACGCCAGCCGCTGTTCCCGGTGGATGAACTGATCCAGGCGCTGCAGTCCCTGCTGCATCCCGGTGCGGCCGCCGCTCCCTCGCTGGAAACCCAGGCCGCGGCCACCGTCGCGCCGGCATCCGCGGCGCCGGCTACGCCGACATCTACCGTGCCTGTCGAGGTGGCGCCCGCCGAGCCGGGCGAGCGCCCCGGCCTGCTGGCCGCCGGGGGCGAAGATACCATCCGCGTCAGCGCCAAGCTGCTCAACAACCTTACCAACCAGATGGGTGAGAGCAGTATCTTCCGCGCCCGCGTCGATCAGGGTGTGGGCGCGCTGCGCTTCAGCCTCAATGACCTGGCGCAGACGGTCCTGCGTCTGCGCCAGCAGCTGCGCCGCCTCGAGATCGAGACCGAGGCGCAGATCATGTTCCGCTACGAGGGATCCAAAGATAGTTATGAGGGCTTCGACCCCCTGGAACTGGACCGCTTCTCCGAGTTGCAGCAGTTGTCCCGCTCCCTGATGGAGATCGTCGATGACCTCAACAACATCCAGAACACCCTCGAGGACCAGGCTCAGGACATGAGCTTCCTGCTCGACCAGCAGGCCAAGGTCAACAAGGAGATCCAGCAGAGCCTGATGCGGACCCGTATGGTGCGCTTCTCCAGCGTGGTGCCGCGCTTGCGTCGCGTGGTGCGGCAGGCCGCCCAGGAACTGGGCAAGCAGGCCGAGCTGGTGATCGAGGGCTCCGAGTCCGAGGTCGACCGCACCGTGCTGGAGAACATGGTGGCGCCGCTCGAGCACCTGCTGCGCAATGCGCTCTCTCACGGCATCGAAGCGCCCGAGCGACGCCGCGCTCTGGGCAAGCCCGAGACTGGCACCATCCGCATCGACCTGCGCCGCGAAGGCGCCGAGCTGGTGCTGGTGGTGCGTGACGACGGCGCCGGCCTCGACTACGAGGCCATCCGCGCCAAGGGCGTGGCCTTGGGCATGCTGCGCCCAGCGCAGCGGGTCAGCGAGCAGGAGCTGATCGATCTGCTGCTGCGGCCTGGCTTTTCCACTGCCAGCGAGGTGACCCAGATTGCCGGTCGCGGCGTGGGTATGGATGTGGTCAACGACGCCATCAAGGCCATGCGCGGTGCGCTGCTCGTCCAGTCCCAGGCCGGCGCGGGCGCTACCTTCATCATCCGCCTGCCGTTCTCCCTGGCGCTGACCCAGGCGCTGCTGATCCAGGCTGCCGGCGAAATCTATGCCGTGCCGCTGCTCAGTATCGAGGCCGTGACCCGTCTCAACGAGGGCGAGTACAAGACCTACCTGCAAGGGCAGCCGGTCTATCACGAGTACAATGCCAATCGCTACCCGTTGCACAGTCTGTCGCGGCTGTTTGGCGGCAGTGCCGAGGGCGGTGCCGGGGAGCGGCCGCCGGCCATCCTGTTCCGCAGCGGTGAATCGAGCGCCGCTTTGCAGGTCGATGCGGTGATCGGCAATCAGGAAATCATCGTCAAGCCGGTGGGTCGGCAACTGCAAGGCGTGCCCGGCATCTCCGGCGCCACCGTACTCGGCGACGGGCGTGTGGTGGTGGTGCTGGAACTGGCAGCCCTGGTGCGTAACCTGGCCAGCCAGGCGCAGCGGCAGACCGAGGAGCGTCTTCACGTGCCGGCGCACCAGGAGCCCCAGCACGCCGGCATCAGCGCCATGGTCATCGATGATTCCATCACCATGCGCAAGGTCACGGCGCGCTTCCTGGAGCGCCACGGCATCCGTGTCACCGTGGCCAAGGATGGTGTCGAGGCGGTGGGCCTGCTAGAGCAGCAGGTGCCGGATCTGGCCATCCTCGACATCGAGATGCCGCGCATGGACGGCTTCGAGGTGGTGGCCCACATCCGCAATCAGCCGCACCTGCGGCACCTCAAGGTGATCATGGTCACCTCGCGCAGCGGCGAGAAGCACCGCGAGCGCGCCACCAAGCTCGGCGTGGACGACTACCTGATCAAGCCCTACCAGGAGGAGGAGATGATGGGTTCCATCCGCAAGCTGCTGGGCCAGCGTGCCCAGGAACTGATCGTCTGAGGGGGGCTGTGCCGTGAGCGCCGTGATGACCGACTCGCAGATTCTGCGCACCCTGCTCATCCCCTTTCGCAGCGGCCGGGCGCTCCTGCCCAACAGCTTGGTGGTGCAGGTGCTGCCCTACGCCACCCCGCTGAGAATCGAGAACGCGCCGCCCTGGGTGATGGGCGCCATGCTGTGGCGGGCCCGCACCATCCCGCTAGTAAGCCTGGAGCACATCATCAATCCCAAGGCGCCGGGGCTCGAGGGCCATGCCCGCATCATCGTCCTCAATACGCTCAACCAGCGCCCCAAGCTGACCAACTTCGCCCTGCTCGGTACCGCGGCGCCGCAGTTGCTCAACCTGACGCGCATGGCGATCCGCGATCTGGCGGACGACACCGTCAATATCCCCGGCATCGCCCGCTGGGTGCAGGTCAACGGCGAGACCGCCATCATCCCCGACCTGGACGCCATCGAGAGCACGCTGATCGCGCTGATGCGGGCGTAAGGCCTATAGCGGCGGATCAGCCCGCGGCGAGCTGGGCCAGCAGCGCCTCGAGCGTCGTTACCGGGGCCGAGCACTGGGTGCCGGTGCAGACATAGGCGGTGACCGCTGTACCCGACAGCGGCGCCTTGTCCGCCAGGGCGAAGGGCAGGTCAGGGGCATCGGTGGGGATGGCCAGCACCAGCCGGCGTGGAGCAAACTCTCGCGCGCACGCTGCCCGCCATGCCGCCAGTTCCGCCTCCGGCCCGCGCAGGATCACGCACTGACTGGGCTGGAAGTATTCCTCCAGCGCCTCCAGCAGGGCGATGCAGGCCAGAGGCTGGCGTTCCAGGGTTGGCCAGGCCCACTTCAGGGTGCGCTCCGCCGCGACCAGCCAAGGCATGCGCGCCAGCAGCCGGCCCAGCAGCAGCAGCGCCCGCGCGGCGATGCCGTTGCCGCTGGGCAAGGCCTCGTCGTAGAGCGGCTTGGGTCGCTGGATGAGGCGCTCGTGGTCGTCGGCGGTGAAATAGAAGCCGCCCTTGCGCTCGTCCTGGAAGTGGTCGAGCAGCACCTCCGCCAGCTCCAGCGCCCAGCTCAGGTCGGCGCTGCGCCAGCGGGCCTGCAGCAGTTCCAGCAGGGCGTCGAGCAGGAAGGCGTAATCGTCCAGGTAAGCCGGCAGCTTGCCTTGGCCGGCGCTCCAGCAGGCCAGCAAGCGACCGTCGCGCCACAGTTCGCGGTGGATGAAGTCGACAGCGCGCTCCGCGGATGCGATCAGCTCGGGCCGGCCGAGCAACCGTCCGGCACGGGCCATGCCCTGGATCATCAGGGCGTTCCAGGCGGTGAGAACCTTCTCGTCGCGCCCCGGCCGCACCCGTTGCGCGCGCTGCGCCAGCAGTTTGGCGCGGGCCGCAGCCAGGCGCCGCTCGGCCTCGGTAATGGACAGGCCGAGGGCGGCAGCTACCTCGGACAGCGGCCGGGCCACCCGCAAATGCCAGCGACCCTCGAAGTTGGGCGGCTGGTCCAGACCGTAATGGGCGGCGGCCACGGCATACTCGTCGGCCGTGAGCAGCGCCTGCATCTGCGTCGGCTGCCAGACATAGAAGCGCCCCTCGTGGCCCTCGCTGTCGGCGTCCAGGGCGCTGTAATAGCCGCCCGCGGGCGATTGCATCTCGCCCATGGCCCAGGCCGCGGTCTCCTCCGCCACGCGCCGGAACAGCGGCTCGCCGGTGGCGGCCCAGGCGCTGGCGTATAGCGCCAGCAGCGGGCCGTTGTCGTAGAGCATTTTCTCGAAGTGGGGGATCTCCCAGCGCTCGTCCACGGCGTAACGGCAGAAGCCGCCGCCGAGCTGATCATAGAGTCCGCCCTCGGCCATGCGCGTGAGGGTGTAGCGCAGCATGTGCAAGGCCTGCCCGTCATCGCGGTGCGCCACCCACTGGCGCAGCAGCCGCTCCAGGTTGCCGGGGTGGGGGAACTTGGGTGCCGGGCCGAAGCCGCCGTGGCTGGCATCGAAGAGCTGCTCCAGTTGCCGGCGTACCTCCTGGAGCGGCCCGGAGTGCAGGCTGTAGCCGGTCACCGCCAGCCGCCCGGGGCCGGCCAGTAGCGCCGCCATCAGACTATGGTTCTGCTGTCGCACGGAATCCTCGTGGTCGCGGTAGAAGGCCATCAGCCGCCGCATCAGCTCGACGAAGCCGGGCATGCCGAAGCGCGGCTGCTTGGGGATGTAGGTGGCGGCGAAGAACGGCACCTGGTCGTCGGGGGTGAGGAACACGTTGAGCGGCCAGCCGCCGGCGCGCTGATTGAGGAGCTGATAGGCCTGCTGGTAGATGCGGTCGAGATCGGGGCGCTCCTCGCGGTCCACCTTGATGTTGACGAACAGCTCGTTCATCACCGCCGCTACCTCGGCGTCCTCGAAGCACTCGTGGGCCATGACATGGCACCAGTGGCAGGCGGAATAGCCGATGGAAAGCAGGATGGGCTTGCCGCTGCTGCGCGCTGCCTCCAGCGCCTCGGCCCCCCAGGGATACCAGTCGACCGGGTTGTGGGCGTGTTGCAGCAGATAGAGACTGGTCTCGTGGATCAGGCGGTTGGGCATGGCGATCTCCGTGGGCGCAGCAGAGCGTAACGGGTATGATAGGCCGCCTGTCGCGAACCGAGTACGATCATGGCGGATACCTCTTTGACCCCCGAATTCGCTCCGCTGCGCCTGAAGAAGCGCGAGGAGCGCCGACTGCGCGCCGGCCATCTGTGGATCTATAGCAACGAGGTGGACGTGGAGGCCACCCCGCTCAAACAGCTCGAGCCCGGCCAGCCGGTGGAGATCCAGGCCCACAACGGCAAGCCGCTCGGCACCGGCTACGCCAACCCGCATTCCCTGATCTGCGCCCGCCTGGTCAGCCGCGACCCCGCGCACCCGCTGTCGCCCTCGCTCATCGTGCACCGCCTCAAGGTCGCCCTGGGGCTGCGCCAGCGCATCTACGGCCAGCCTTATTACCGCCTGGTGTTCGGCGAGAGCGACGGCTTGCCCGGGCTGGTGGTGGACCGCTACGGTGAGGTGTGTGTGGCCCAGTTCACCACGGCCGGCATGGAGCGTATGAAGGAGGCGGTGCTCGCCGCCCTGGACAAGGTGCTCAAGCCGCGCGCCGTGTTACTGCGCAACGACAGCGCCATCCGCCAGCTGGAAGGGCTGCCCGGCTATGTGGAGAGCGCTCTGGGCGAGGTTCCGGAGACGATGGAGGTGGTGGAGGGCGCGGCGCGCTTTCGCGTGCCCCTGCTCGGCGGGCAGAAGACCGGCTGGTTCTACGACCAGCGCGACAACCGCGCCCGGCTGGCGCGTTACGTGAAAGGGGCGCGGGTGCTGGATGTGTTCAGCTACGTCGGCGCCTGGGGCGTGCAGGCGGCGCTGGCCGGCGCCGAGCGGGTGGAGTGCGTGGATGCCTCCGAGACGGCGCTGGCGGCGCTGCGCGACAACGCCACCCTGAACGGGGTGGCCGAGCGCATCGGCACCCGCCGCGGCGACGCCTTCGAGGTGTTGCGGGCGCTGCGCGAGGCGCGGGAGCGCTTCGATGTGGTGATCGTCGATCCACCGGCCTTCATCAAGCGCCGCAAGGACCACGAAGAGGGCCTAGCCGCCTACCGCCGCCTCAACGAACTGGCCATGACCCTGCTGGAGCGCGACGGCCTGCTGGTATCCTGCTCCTGCTCGCACCACCTGGCGCGGGAAGAACTGGTGCATATCCTATTGGCAGCGGCGCGTCATCTGGACCGCAGCCTGCAGATCCTGGAGCACGGCTATCAGGGGCCGGATCACCCGATTCATCCTGCCATTGCCGAGACCGATTACCTCAAGGTGGTGTTCGCGCGGGTGCTGCCGGCGTAACGCTCATTGGAGAACGCGATGCTCATCCATCCCGACCTCGATCCGGTCGCCTTCCACCTCGGCCCGCTGGCAGTGCGCTGGTACGGTCTGATGTATTTGTTTGGCTTCGTCGCCGGCTGGGGCCTGGGCCGGCTGCGCGCGCGACGACCCGGCTCCGGCTGGACGGCCGAGCAGGTGGACGACCTGGTATGGTACATCGGCCTGGGGGTGATCCTGGGCGGACGGCTGGGCTATGTGCTGTTCTACGGCCTGGGCCATTTCCTCAGCGACCCGCTCAGTCTGTTCCGCGTCTGGGAAGGCGGCATGTCCTTCCACGGCGGGCTGCTCGGTGTGCTCATCAGTATGATGCTGTTCGCCCGCCGTACCGCCAAGGGCTACTTCCAGGTGACCGATTTCATCGCCCCGCTGATCCCGCCGGGGCTGTTCTTTGGCCGCATCGGCAACTTCATCAACGGCGAGCTGTGGGGACGGGTCACCGACCTGCCCTGGGGCATGGTGTTTCACACTCCCGGCGCCGGCGCCCTACCGCGCCATCCTTCCCAGCTCTACCAGGCGGGCATGGAGGGGCTGGCGCTATTCCTCATCCTCTGGCTGTACTCGGGCAAACCCCGGCCCACCATGGCGGTATCGGGGGTATTCCTGATCGCCTACGGCGTGTTCCGCTGCATCGGCGAGTTCTTTCGCGAGCCCGATGCCCACATCGGCTATCTGGCTTTCGGCTGGCTGACCATGGGTATGCTGCTGTCCCTGCCCATGATCCTGTTCGGCATCGTGCTGCTCACCCTGGCCCAGCGGAGGGCGCGCACATGCGTCAGTACCTCGAACTGATGCGCCATGTGCTGGCGCACGGGGTGCGCAAGCAGGACCGCACCGGCACCGGCACGCTGAGCGTGTTCGGCTACCAGATGCGCTTTCCTCTCGGCCAGGGCTTCCCCCTGGTGACCACCAAGCGCCTGCACCTCAAATCCGTCATCCACGAACTGCTGTGGTTCCTGCGCGGCGACACCAACATCGCCTATCTCAAGGAGCACGGCATCAGCATCTGGGACGAATGGGCCGATGAGCGCGGCGAGCTGGGGCCGGTCTACGGCTATCAGTGGCGCTCCTGGCCGACTCCCGACGGCGGCCATATCGATCAGATCGCCCGGGTGGTGGAGCAGCTCAAGGTTGAGCCGGACTCGCGGCGTATCCTCGTCTCCGCCTGGAACGTGGCCGACCTCGAGCGCATGGCGCTGGCGCCCTGTCACGTGCTGTTCCAGTTCTACGTGGCGGACGGCAGGCTGTCCTGCCAACTCTACCAGCGCTCGGCCGACGTCTTCCTCGGGGTGCCGTTCAACATCGCCAGCTACGCTCTGCTCACCCACATGCTGGCGCAGCAGTGCGACCTGGAGCCGGGGGATTTCGTCTGGACCGGGGGCGACGTGCATCTCTATCTCAACCACATCGAGCAGGCCCACACGCAGCTGGCGCGTGAACCCCGGCCGCTGCCGCAGCTGGTCATCCAGCGCCGGCCGCCGTCGCTCTTCGACTATCGTTACGAGGACTTCGAGTTCGTCGGCTACGATCCGCACCCGGCGATTCCTGCGCCGGTGGCGGTGTGATACCGGGTTACTTCAATCAGGTGCGCTGCATCATCGATGTTCCATCACTCTCACCCTAGCCTTCTTCCAAGGGGGAGCGCAGCGAGGGGGCCAAGGACGCACACGCCCTCTCCCTCCGGGAGAGGGGTGGGAGTGAGGGAGAAGCAGTTGAGCGGACGAAGCCGGTATGAGCACACTCACTGCCCCCGGTGCACCCGCTCCAGCAGGCGAAAACTGTAGGCATGCTCGTGGTGCGCGTCGGCGGGATGGTCCTCGCGCCAGACCTCACGCCATTGTTCCGGCTCGAGCTCGGGGAACCAGGCATCGCCCTGCGGTTCGGCATCCACCCAAGTGAGGTAGATGCGCTCGGCACGCGGCAGGGTCTGGGCATAGAGGGAGGCGCCGCCGATCAGCATCACTTCCGGTGCCGGGGCAGCCGCCTTCAGGGCCGCATCCAGGGACAGCACCACCTGGCAGCCGGGAGCCTGGAACTCCGGATCGTGGGTGACGACGATGTTCTGCCGCCCGGGCAGGGGGCGGCCGATGGACTGGTAGGTCTTGCGCCCCATGATCACCGGCTTGCCCAGGGTGGTCTGCTTGAAGAACTTGAGATCGTTGGGCAGGTGCCAGGGCAGGCCATTGTTGCGGCCGATGACCCCGTTGCGGGCCACGGCGACCACCAGGGTCAGCTTCATCGTCATCACCTCTCCTTCAACCGCGACAGCCACATTCCACCGACAGCGGCTGTGCTTCGCCGGCCGGCGCATCCAGGCGCAGCGCCGTGAGGCGGTTGCCCCAGACGCAGCCGGTATCCAGGGCGATCAGCCCCGGCTCGCGATGATAGCCGAGCGCTGCCCAGTGGCCACAGACGATGGTGAGAGCGGCGCTCTTGCGCCCCGGCATACGGAACCAGGGTAGCAGGTGCGCCGGCTGGCTGCCCAACGGCCCCTTCTGGCTCAGGTCGAGGCGGCCGTCGGCGTGGCAATAGCGCATCCGGGTCAGGGCGTTGACGATGTAGCGCAGCCGCTCCCAGCCGCTCAGCCCGTCGTGCCAGGCCAGCGGCTCGCGGCCGAACATGTGGGCCAGGAACTCCCGGTACTCGTCACCCTGCAGGGTCGCTTCCACCTCGCCGGCGCGGGCCAGGGCCGCGCTCAGATCCCATTGCGGGGGGAGGCCGGCGTGCACCAGGGTGAGGCCCAGCCCAGCGTCGTGGTGCAGCAGAGGCAGCCGGCGCAGCCAGTCCAGCAGCTGGTCGCGGTCCGGAGCTTCCAGCACCGACTGGTAGGTGTCCTTCTTGCTGGTCTTGACGTGCCCCTCGGCCACCGCCAGTAGGCTCAGGTCGTGGTTGCCGAGCACGCTGAGCGCGGCGGCGCCGAGCCCGCGCACCAGGCGCAGTACTCCCACCGAATCCGGGCCGCGGTTGACCAGGTCGCCGGTCAGCCACAGCCGGTCATGGGCCGGATCGAAGCGCAGTTTGTCCAGCAGACGGCGCAGGGGATCGAGACAGCCCTGCACGTCGCCGATGGCGTACACCGCCATGGAGCCTCCTTTGCGCTCAGGCTTGGTCGGCCGTCTTGGCCAGGACGATCTGGCGGAACCAGCCGCCGAGAACGGCAGGATGGTCCTCCACCACGCTGAGTCCCGGCACCTGGGCCAGCAACACCTCGAACACCACGTCAGTGCGGGTGGCGATGCGCGCCGCCAAGGGACTGAGCAGCCGCCGCAGCGGGGCGCGCTGACCAGGGCGCAGGAACTTGTCCAGGATCAGCATGCGCCCGCCGGGGCGCAATACCCGCGCTGCCTCAGCCAGGGCCAGCGCACCGTCGGGCACCACCGCCAGGATCAGGTGCAGCACCACCACATCGAAGCTGGCGGCGGGGAAGGGTAAGCGGGTGGCATCGCCCGGCTCCAGGCGGATGTCCAGGGGCAGCCGGGCGGCCTTGCGCCGGGCGCGGGCCAGCATGGCCGGGGTCAGGTCCAGGCCGACGTAACGCGGCCCGCTCGGCAGCCAGGGCAGATCCAGGCCGCTGCCCACTCCCACCAGCAGCACGTCCTGGCAGGGGCCGTCGAGCAGATGGGCCAGGCTCTGCCGGCGGGCGGCGCGGGTGAAGCCCTCCACCACCAGATCGTAGATCGGGGCGATCAGGGTGTAGCTCAGGCGCAACCCCATCCCGCCCCGTGCTCCCTCAGTGCAGCACCCGGGGTACGGACAGGCCGAAGGCCGGGATCTGCGCCTCGAAGCGCACTCCGTCGTCGGCCAGCATCTGGTAGCTGCCGCGCATCGCTCCCACCGGCGTCTCGAGGATGGCGCCGCTGGTGTACTGGAAGCCCTCGCCCGGACGCAGGTAGGGCTGTTCACCCACCACGCCCTCGCCGCGCACCTCCTCCACCTTGCCGTTGGCATCGGTGATGATCCAGTGCCGGGACAGCAGCTTGGCCGCCACCGTGCCCTGGTTCTGGATGGTGATGGTGTAGGCGAAGACGTAGCGGTTCAGGTCCGGGTTGGACTGCTCCTCGATGTAGAAGGAGCGGGCCGAGACTTTGATGTTGTACGCGGGGCTGCTCATGGCGGCGTCTCAGGCCGCTGCCGACAGCGCTGCGGCCTTGGCCGCGATGGCCGCCAGCAGGTTGTCGAAGGACTTGGCGAAAGCGGCTACGCCCTCGGCTTCCAGCTTGTCGGTGAGCGCCATGAGGTCGATCCCCAGGCCGGCCAGGGAGGCGAGCTGCTCCTGGGCCTGGTCCAGGTCCTGATCCAGGGTCGGCGCCACCACGCCGTGGTCGCGGAACGCCTCGTAGGTGGCCGGCGGTACGGTGTTGACGGTGTTCGGGCCGATCAGGGTCTCGACGTAGAGCACGTCGCGGTAGGCCGGGTTCTTGGTGCTGGTGCTGGCCCACAAGAGGCGCTGCGGCCGGGCGCCGAGCGCGGCCAGCTTCTGGAAGCGCGCGCCGCCGAAGCGCTCCTGGGAGACCAGGAAAGCTTTCTTGGCATTGGCGATGGCGATCTTGCCGGCGAGCGCGGGCGCCCTCTCCGCCAAGATCGGGTCTAGGGCGGAATCGACGCGGCTGACGAAGAAGCTCGCCACCGAGGCCACGCCCTTCACCGGCAGACCCTGGGCGGCGCGTCGCTCCAGGCCGGCGATGTAGGCATCGACCACCTCCAGGTAGCGCTCCACCGCGAACAGCAGGGTGACGTTGACATTGATGCCCTCGGCGATGAGCTGGGTGATGGCGGGCAGGCCGGCCTTGGTGGCGGGCACCTTGATCATCACGTTGGGACGGCCCAGGCGGGCGTGCAGCTCGCGCGCCTCGCGTATCGTGCCGGCGGTGTCGTGGGCCAGGTCCGGCGATACTTCCAGGCTGACCATGCCGTCCACGCCGTCGGTACGCTCGTAGACCGGACGCAGGATGTCGGCGGCGGCGCGGATGTCCTCGATGGCCAGGTGGAAGAACAGCTCCCGGGCCGATTGGCTGGGGTTCTGCTGCAACTCGCGGCGCAGGGCGGCGTCGTAATCATGGCTGCCGGTGATGGCCTTCTCGAAGATCGAGGGGTTGGAGGTTACGCCGCGCAGGTCATCCTCGGCGATCATCCGTGCCAGTTCGCCGTCGGGCGCCAGCATGGCGCGCTGGATGTTGTCGAACCAGACGCTCTGGCCGGCGGCGTTGAGGGCGCGGAGGGGGTTGGTCTGAGAACTCATTGCTGTTTCCCGATTCCCGGACTGGTTGAGGATACGGCGATTTTATGCGAAGCGGGGGTAAATCCGTAGCGTTTTTCCAGGTTTTCTCCGGCGCCGCCGCTTGGATGCCGAGGTTGAGTTTACCGCTTTCGGCTGAAAGACTCAGAGCATCCGTGCGCCACCGATGGACTGCCGTGATGACTGTTCCAGCGCGAAGTGCCCCCCGTGCGCTTGGCCCCCAGGGCTCAAGACGCACATACCTTCATGGTGGTCTGGGTGGCCTTCGCGGTATGTATGATGCGCGACGCTCACCGGGCTGTTCGTGTCCCGCCGCAACGGCGGACCGGTGCGGGTCTAGCCGATGGCGTTGGCCAGGGCGGCGAACTGGGGGAGCGACAGGGTCTGCGGGCGCGCGCCCGGATCGATGCCGCAGGCAGCGATGGCCGAGGACTCCAGCAGACCCTTGAGGCTGTTGCGCAGGGTCTTGCGGCGCTGGCCGAAAGCCAGTTGCACGACCTGGGCGAAGCGCGTCTCGTCGGCCACCGCTACCGGCGGCCGAGGGTGGGGCAGCAGGCGCACGAAGGCCGAGTCCACCTTGGGCGGCGGGTTGAAGGCACCCGGGCGGATCAGGAACAGCGGCTGCACCCGGCAGCGGTACTGCACCATCACCGACAGCCGGCTGTAAGCCTCCTCCCCCGGGCCGGCGGCCATGCGCTCCACCACCTCCTTTTGCAGCATGAAGTGCATGTCGGCGATAGCGTGGGCCTGGGCCAGCAGATGGAATAACAGCGGGGTGGAGATGTTGTAGGGCAGGTTGCCCACCAGTCTGAGCTTCTCGCCGCTGCCGGCCAGGGCGGCGAAGTCGAAGTCCAGGACATCGCCGTGGTGAATGACCAGCTCGCCTACCCCGCGCGCCTGTTCGACGAGGCGCGGGATCAGGTCGCGGTCCAGCTCCACCGCTTCCAGCCGGCCGCAGGCGCGCAGCAGCGGCAGGGTGATGGCGCCGAGCCCCGGGCCGATCTCGACGAGGCGCTGCCCGGGGCGAGCGTCCACCGCCGCCAGGATGCGGGCGACGATGCCGGGGTCGTGCAGAAAGTTCTGGCCGAAGCGCTTGCGCGGTATATGGCCGTGCACGGTCTTCATGTCGCCCGCCGCGCCGCTACCATCTCCAAGGCGCACTGGATCGCCGCCTCGAGGCTGCCGGGATCGGCCCGGCCGCTGCCGGCCAGGTCCAGGGCGGTGCCGTGATCCACCGAGGTGCGCACGATGGGCAGGCCCAGGGTGATGTTCACGGCATGGCCGAAGCCCTTGTACTTGAGCACCGGCAGTCCTTGGTCGTGATACATGGCCAGCACCGCGTCGGCGCCGGCCAGCACCTTGGGGGTGAACAAAGTGTCGGCGGGCAGCGGGCCGATCAGGTCCAGACCCTCGGCGCGCAGCCGCTCCAGGGTGGGTGCGATGACTTCCAGCTCTTCCCGTCCCAGGTGACCGCCCTCACCGGCGTGGGGATTGAGACCGCATACCAGGATGCGCGGCCGGGCTATGCCAAACTTGTGCACCAGATCGGCGTGCAGGATGCGGACGATGCGGGCGAGCCGCTCCGGGGTGATGGCCGCGGCCACCTCCTTGAGCGGCAGATGGGTGGTGACCAGGGCCACGCGCAGCCCCGGGCAGGCCAGCATCATCACCGGCAGCACGCCGCCGCAGCGCTCGGCCAGGAACTCGGTGTGGCCGCTGAACGGCACCCCGGCGTCATTGATCACCCCCTTGTGCACCGGGGCGGTGACCAGGGCGTCGAACTCTCCGGCCAGGCAGCCGGCGCAGGCGCGGCTGAGGATTTCCAGCACATGGCCGGCGTTGCGCGAGTCCAGGCGGCCGGCTTGCAGCCGGGCCAGGTCAGCGCCCCGTTCCAGTCGGCTGACGGCTGGCACATCGTGCAGGTGCTGGAGCGCCGCCAGCAAGCCGGCGGCGACAGCGCCACCCGCGCCGCCGCCCGCGAGGCGCTGCTCAGGCA
>DATLYF010000127.1:0-17400 GCA_035575095.1 Candidatus Competibacteraceae bacterium | reverse complement strand
AGCGACTCACTACCAGGGCAGCCTGAATATGAACGTGCTCGACACGCTGGGGCTGATCTCGAGCTCCTTCGGGTTGTGGATGGGGGTGGAGGGGGGTGACAGCGTGGAGCGGGTCGATCCCGAACGTTTCCGCTACCTGAGCCTCCAGTTCCGCGACGATGTGCTGGTCGGCGCCACCAGCCTCGGGCTCACCGAGCACGTCGGGGTGCTGCGCGGACTCATCCAGGGGCAGGTACCGCTCGGGGCCTGGAAGGCGCGTCTCAAGACCGATCCCACGCGGGTGATGGAGGCCTACCTGGCCTGCCAGGCGCTGGCGACGGGACCGAGCGGCGGGGAGGCGCGATGGAGATTACGGTGAAGCTCTTCGCCACGCTCGGTACCTACCTGCCGCCGGGGGCGGCGCGCAACGCCGCGACCGTGACCGTGGAGGAAGGCGCCGATATCGCCGCCGTGCTGGCCCGACTCGGGGTGCCGCGGGAGCAAGTGCACCTGGCGCTGGTCAACGGCGTCTACATCGCTCCCGAACGGCTGGCCGAGACCCGCCTCGCTCCCGGCGATACCCTGGCCCTGTGGCCGCCGGTGGCGGGGGGGTAGGCGATGGCGGCATCTGCGCCCGCCGAAGCGGCGGGCGTGCAGCGGCGACAGTGGGAGATGGGGCTGACCCACGCCGAATTCTTTCGTATCCTGCCCCTCGCTCTGGAGGGCCGGGATTATCGCGCCACGGCCGATGCGGTAACGCTGGAAGGCGACGGGCGCCGTCTGTGCATCCGCCTCGCCCCGCAAGCGGAGCGGCGCATCGCCCTGCTGCGTCTGCCGGTGACCCGGGTTGAGTTCGAGTTCTACGGCTACTCGGCGCAGGAGACGGTGGCCTTTCTGGAGCGCTTCGAGCGCCATTATCGGCGCGGCGGCGGATGAGATGCCGCCATCGTTAGCGCCGAGCCCGACGATGAGGTAAAGGTGGACGACCAGACCTTGCTGCGTTACAGCCGGCAGATCATGCTGCCGGAGGTAGAGATCGAAGGCCAAGAGAAGCTGCTGCGGGCCCGGGTGCTGATCATCGGCATGGGTGGGCTGGGCGCGCCGGCGGCTATGTATCTGGCCGCGGCCGGGGTAGGACACCTGGTGATCAACGATTTCGACCGGGTGGACCTGTCCAACCTGCAACGGCAGATCGTCCATACCACGGCCGATATAGGCCGGCCCAAGGTGGAATCGGCGCGCGAGACCCTGCTTGCCCTCAACCCGCAGATCGAGGTCACCGCCCTCGACAGCCGCCTGGAGGAAGAGGCGCTGCTCGCGCAGGTGCGCCTGGCCGATGTGGTGGTGGATGCCTGCGACAACCTGGCCACTCGCTTCGCCATCAATGCCGCCTGCGTGCGCAGCGGCCGGCCGCTGGTCTCGGGCGCGGCCATCCGCCTGGAGGGGCAGGTGCTGGTCTACGATCCGCGCCGGGCGGATGCGCCCTGTTACCGCTGCCTGTATCGCAGCGAGCGGGAGCTGGAGGAGCGCTGCTCCCAGACCGGTGTGCTGGCGCCTATCGTCGGCGTGATCGGGAGTCTCCAGGCGGTGGAAGCGATCAAGCTCATCGTCGGCTGCGGCGCACCCTCGGCGGGCCGGCTGTTGCTGTTCGACGGGCGCGGCATGGAATTCCAGGAGGTGCGGGTGCCGCGCAACCCGGCCTGTCCCGTATGCGGTGCGGGCGCCGCATGAAGAGCCGGGAAACGAGAAAGCCGCCCGGTGGGGCGGCTTGCGGCGGTCTTGGCGCTCCCTAGGGGACTCGAACCCCTGTTTTCGCCGTGAGAGGGCGACGTCCTGGGCCGCTAGACGAAGGGAGCGTCTAAGGTGGCGAAGCAAACAAGAGCTAGGTATTATACGCAGGCTTTCGGATTGCACAAGAGCCTTGGGGCACAGTATTGGACGCGACCATTCCGACCAGGCAACCCATCGTCATCCCACGGGCCGAGCACAATATCTCGCGCTCCCAGATCAGTCCCAACGCCCTCAAAGTCCTCTATCGCCTGCGCAGCGCCGGCTTTCGCGCCTGCCTGGTGGGGGGCGGGGTGCGCGACCTGCTGCTGGGGCGCGAGCCCAAGGATTTCGATGTGGCCACCGACGCGCACCCGGAAGAGGTGCACCGGCTGTTCCGCAACTGCCGCTTGATCGGACGCCGCTTTCGCCTCGCTCACGTTCAGTTCGGTCAGGAGATCATCGAGGTCGCCACCTTCCGCGCCATGCAGATGGTTGGCGACGACGAGGAAGGGCTGGGACCGGTGCTGGACGAGAACGGTCGCATCATCAGCGACAACGTCTACGGCACCATCGAGGACGACGCCTGGCGCCGCGACTTCACCATCAACGCCCTCTACTACGACATCGAGAGCTTCGCCGTCCTCGACTACGCCAACGGCATGGAGGACCTGCGCAACGGCGTGATCCGCCTGATCGGCGAGCCGGAACAGCGCTACCGTGAGGACCCGGTGCGTATGCTGCGGGCGGTGCGCTTCGCCGCTAAGCTGGGCTTTCGCCTCCATCCGAGTACCGAGGCGCCCATCGCATCCCTCGGCCACCTGCTGCGCGACATTCCCCCGGCCCGGCTGTTCGACGAGGTGCTGAAACTCTTCATGGGCGGCCAGGCCGAGTCCACCTTCGAATTGCTGCGTCACTACCGGCTGTTCGGCCATCTGTTCCCGGCCACGGAACACTGTCTGGCCTATCAGAAGGACCACTATCCGCGCACCCTGCTGGTCAAGGCGTTGCGCAACACCGATGACCGCATCACCGACGGCAAGCCGGTCACCCCTTATTTTCTCTACGCCGCTCTGCTGTGGGAACCGCTCAAGCTGCGCCTGGGGCAGTTGTTGGCAGCGGGCATGACCGAGCAGGAGGCGACCGAGCTGGCGGCAGAGCAGGTGATCGACGAGCAGGTACGCCATACCGCCATCCCCAAGCGCTACAGCCAGCCCATGAAGGAGATCTGGGCATTGCAGCCGCGCTTCACCCAGACCGGCGGGCGGCGTCCGCTCAAGCTGCTCGGCCATCCGCGCTTTCGCGCCGGCTATGACTTCCTGCTGCTGCGCGCCGCCTGCGGCGAGGTGGAACCGAAACTGGCCGAGTGGTGGACTCGGTTCCAGGATGCGGACGAGGACGGGCGCGAGGCCATGCTGCGTGCCGATAAGGAGGGCGGCGCCAAGACCCGCCGCCGCTCACGGCGCCCGCGCAAGCGCCGGCCCGTGGCAGCCTCCGGCGTGGAATGAACGGCGTGAGCGCGGTGCTCGCCTATATCGGCCTCGGCGCCAACCTGGAAGCGCCGCGCCGGCAGGTGGAAGCCGCCCTGGAGGAGCTGGCCGCGCTGCCCGACAGCCGGCTGCTGGCCCGTTCGCCGCTGTATCGCAGCACACCGCTCGGCGGTCCCGAAGGACAGCCGGACTATGTCAACGCCGCCGCCGCCATCGAAACTACCCTGCCGCCCTACGCGCTCCTGGACGCCCTGCAGGCCATCGAACAGGCCCATGGCCGGGTGCGCACGGTGCGCTGGGGGCCGCGCACGCTCGATCTCGATCTGCTGCTCTACGGCGATCTGGTCCAGGACGATCCGCGCCTGATCCTGCCCCATCCCCGCCTGCACGAGCGGGCCTTCGTCCTCTATCCGCTGCACGACATCGCCCCCGCTCTCGTCGTCCCGGGCCGTGGCACTCTGGCGGAGCTGCTGGAGCGCTGTGCGTGCGCCGGCCTGGAACGTCTCGGCTGAGCGTCTCGCTCTGGATTTTTGCGTTGCAACATGGTAAGCATGCGTTTCGCAGAATGACAGCGTTTGCGTAGGATGCAACGCAGGCACGACTCAGGCGATCCGGAGAGAACATGACTCAAAACCAAGCCAAGGCGGGCCACACCCGCAAGCCGGTCACCGTCGCCACCCTGGCGCGCATGAAGCGGGAAGGCGAGAAGATAGCCGTGCTCACCGCCTACGACGCCGCCTTCGCCGCCGTGCTGGAGGCGGCCGGGGTGGATGTGGTGCTGGTGGGGGATTCCTTGGGGATGGTGATACAGGGGCGCGACACCACGGTGCCGGTGACCATGGACGAGATGGTCTACCACGCCGCGCTGGTGGCGCGCGGCTGCCGCATTCCGTTGCGCATGGTGGACATGCCGTTCATGAGCTATCCCACCCTGGAGCTGGCGCTGCGCAACGCCGCCCGGCTAATGCAGGAGGGCGGGGCGCAGATCCTCAAACTGGAGGGCGGGGCGTGGCTGGCCGACAGCATACGCCATCTGGCCCGCAACGGCGTGCCGGTGTGCGCCCACCTCGGCCTGCTGCCGCAGACCGTGCACAAGCTGGGCGGCTACCGGGTGCAGGGCCGCGACGAGGCCGGCGCCCGCCGCATCCTCGATGAAGCCCTGATCCTGCAAGATGCCGGCGCCGACGTGCTGCTGGTGGAGAGTATTCCCGCCGAGCTGGGGGCGCGCCTGGCCGAGACGCTGCAGATTCCAGTGATCGGCATCGGCGCCGGCCCCGGTTGCGATGCCCAGGTGCTGGTGCTGCACGATATCCTGGGCATCACCCTTGGCCACCGGCCCAAGTTCTCCAGAAACTTCATGGAGGGGCAGGGCAGCATCCTGGCGGCGGTGCGCGCCTATGTGGAAGCAGTGAAAAACCGCTCCTTTCCCGCTCCCGAGCATTGCTTCTGAAGCATAACCACAAGAGCACATCGATGAACACCGTCCATACCATCGCCGAACTGCGCCACCAGGTGGCGGCTTGGCGCCAGCAGGGCGAGCGCATCGCCTTCGTCCCCACCATGGGCAATCTTCACCTCGGTCATCTCGATCTGGTGCGAAACGCCCAGAAGCTGGCCCGGCGCGTGGTGGTGAGTATTTTCGTCAACCCCACCCAGTTCGGCCCCAAGGAGGATTTCAACGCCTATCCCCGTACCCTCGCCGAGGATCAGGTGAAGCTTGTGGCGCTGGGCACCGATCTGCTGTTCGCGCCCACCGTGGAGGAGGTCTACCCGCGCGGTGTCGCGGCGACCACCCTGGTCAAGGTGCCGGGGCTGTCGGATATCCTCTGCGGCGAGTTTCGTCCCGGCCATTTCGCTGGGGTGGCGCAGATCGTCTGCAAGCTATTCAACATGGTGCAGCCTGATGTGGCCGTATTCGGCGAGAAGGACCGTCAGCAACTGCTGGTGATCAAGCGCATGGCCGAGGATCTGGACCTGCCCATCGAGATCGTCGGCGTGCCCACCATCCGCGATCCCGACGGCCTGGCCATGAGCTCGCGCAATGCCTACCTCACTCCCGAGGAGCGACACCGCGCCGCCACCCTGTACCAGGTGCTGTGCCGGGCCAAGGAGCGAATCGAGCAGGGCGAGCGCGAGTTCGCCGCGATCGAGCAGACAGCCCTGGCGGTGCTGGCCGCTGCCGGGTTCCGTCCCGACTACTTCCGCGTGGTGCGGGCTGAGGACTACGGCGATCCCGGCCCCGTCGACCGGCACCTGGTGGTGGCTGCCGCCGCCTGGCTGGGCCGGGCGCGGCTGATCGACAACCTGCTGGTGGAAGCGCCCTGAGGTGGGCTTTAGCCAGCGTGCACGATGCGCGGCCGCCCGTAGGCGGTGGCCACGATCTCCGACTCGAAGAACACGGTGAACCCGTCCGGCCCCTTGACCACGTTGTCCTGGCGCGTGGTCTTGACCTCGATGTCGGTGGCGCCGGCGCGGCTGGCTTCTTCCTCGGCCAGGCGGCGGGTCTCGGCGGTGGCGTAGGCGGCGGCCTCTTCCAGTTGAGGGAAGGTTTTGACCCCGCTGGCGATGTGCACGCGGAAGGCCTCGTCGCCGACTGGGGTGATATGGGCCACGGATTTCTGCATCACCCCGCCGGCCACCGCACCCAGGGCGTTGGCGATGGCGGCGTGCTCGGGGATGACCAGGCGGGTGTGCAAGCGCTCGGCCACTTCCGGGTAGTAGATGCCCACCGGCGCACCGATGGCCACCAGCGGATGGCGCAAGCTGAGGCGCACACCCAGCAGTTCCGCGTCGCCGGCCGCGCCGCCCAGGGCCAGGTCCACCAGCTCGCGCTGACCCGGCGGCAGCTCCTTCAGCACCTGGCCGCTGCGCTCGGCCAGGGCGCTGGTCACCAGGCAGCGGCCGGTGAGCAGCGCCACGCGCTCCACCAGGGTCTGGCAGAACGCCCGCACGCTGTCCCAGCGGCGGCCATGCAGCCCGGCCAGGCGCGCGAGCAGGTGGGCGCCCAGGGTGGCCGCCTCCAGCGACCAGCTATGCTGGCGGCCGAGCACGTGGGCGCAGTCGCTGGGCGTGAGCCGGCTGAGAATCACCAGACCGCGGTCGATCAGGCGCTGCAGAGGGCGCTCCAGGGTGTGGTCGGAGAGCAGCTCGCGCAGCGCCACCGGGCCGTCGGCCAGAATGTCCCACAGCTTGCGCTGGGCGTAGGACATGCCGGCGCCGTCGTGGGGGCGCAGGCGCAGGGCGAAGCAGCCGTCCTCGGGGCGGAACACCGGCTCCTCCAGTTGCATCCGCAGCACCTCCAGCACCCGCGGATACTCCTCGGCCAGCAGCGCTAGCGGCATGGCGCGGCGCGGACCGATGAGGAACTCGCCGTGGCTGTCCAGACAGATCTCGCTATCACCGCCGAGGCCGAAGGTGTGTACCTGCACCGCCTCCACCATGGTGCGCCAGCCGCCCACCGAGGCACCGTCCTTGTTCAGCACCGGCCGGCCGCCGCGCAGGATGGCTACATCGGTGGTGGTGCCACCCATGTCGGAAACGAACACGTCCTCCTCGCCGGAGAGAAAGCGCGCCCCGACCACGCTGGCGGCGGGGCCGGAGAGGATGGTCTCCACCGGGCATTCCAGCGCTACCTGAGCGCTGATCAGCGAGCCGTCGCCTTTGACCACCATCAACGGCGCAAGAATGCCTTTCTCCTCGAGCTTGCGCTGCACTGCCTGGATGAGCTGGCTGAGCAGGGGAATGAGCTTGGCGTTGAGGGCGGCGGTGAGCGCCCGGCGCGGCGCATCCAGGGACGCGGAGAGCTGATGACCGAGGGTCACTGGATGGCCACACAGCTCGCGGATCAGCTCGCGCGCCGTCAGTTCGTGAGCCGGGTTGCGCACGGCGAAGTAGCCGGAGACGGCGAAAGCGGCAACACGCTCGGCATGGCGCTCTATGGCTTGGCGCAGGGCCTGTCGGTCGAGCAGCGCTTGTTCGGTACCGTCGGCATTGTGGCCGCCGTCGATGAATACCACCGGGCTGCCGTCCAGGGCCTGGCGCAGTCCGGCGCGCTCCAGGGCCTCGCGCGGATAGCCGATGAGGATCAGAGCGATAGGGCTGCCGTGGCCCTCGACGATGGCATTGGTGGCCAGGGTGGTGGACAGAGATACTAGGCCGATGTCGCCTGGCGCCTGATCGAGTACTGCTTCCATCGCCTTGCGCACGCCGATGGACAGATCGTGCTTGGTGGTGAGGGACTTGGCTGTGGCGACGACGCGCAACGCCTCGTCTACCACGACGGCATCGGTATAGGTGCCGCCGGTATCGATGCCGAGCAGATACGCCATGGATGATCCTATCGCTGGAGAGAAATACTCGATGTGCGGCGCTCGCGGCCGCATGCGCCGGCTGTTGTAGCATTGGCGGGCCAGTGCGCCAAGAGGTCGGCGCCGGTGCTGTCGCCTCGCGCGAAGGGAATGTCGCAAGCGTATCAATGAGCACGGAACGGGTTGGCTAGACTGCTCGAATCCGAAGTCGTGGCCAGCGGTCTGGTCATGTGCCGATGTTTCGGCCACTGCCTCGGCGCGGCTGGGATGAAACTTGCACCGAACGGAGAAGCCTTCAATGCGTGAAGCGACCAAGTCCCTGATTCAGCAGTACTACGCGGCATTCAACGCCCAGCATATGGAGGGCTTCTTGGCGCTGCTCAGCGACGATGTGGTCCACGATGTCAACCAGGGGCCGCGGGAGGTGGGCAAGACCGCCTTCGCCCGCTTCATGGAACGCATGAACCGCTGTTACCGGGAGCACATCTACGACCTGGAGATCATGATCAACGACGACGGCAGCCGCGCCGCCACCGAGTTCACCGTGCTCGGTGTCTACCTGGCCACCGACGAGGGCCTGCCGGAGGCCCACGGCCAGACCTATCGCCTGCCCGGCGGCGCCTTCTTCGAGATCGCCGACGGCAAGATCAAGCGCATCACCAACTACTACAACCTGCAGGACTGGTTGGCCCAGGTCGCTTTCCAGGAAGGCCAGGCCGTCACCGAGGAGGGCAGGGAATGAGCGATCGCGCCAGCCATCTGCGCATCGAGCGTCTGAGCGGTCCGGCCATCGTCCCCTACCTGCCGGCGCTGGCGCGGCTGCGCATTGCCGTGTTCCGCGAGTTTCCCTACCTCTACGACGGCAGCGTCGCCTACGAGGAGCGCTATCTGCAGACCTACGCTCGCTCCACCCGTGGGGTGATGGTGACGGTGTTCGACGGCGAGGAGATCGTCGGCGCTTCCAGCGGTCTGCCCCTGGCCGACGAGACGCCCGAGGTGCAGCGCCCGTTCCTGGCCAACGGTTTCAAGCTGGAGGAGGTGTTCTATTTTGGCGAGTCGGTGCTGCTGCGGCCGTATCGCGGCTGCGGTCTAGGCGTGCGCTTCTTCCAGGAACGCGAGGCCCATGCCCGCGCCTTGGGCGGCTTCCGCTGGACCAGCTTCTGCGCCGTGCAGCGGCCGGTTGACCATCCGCGGCGACCGGCCGACTATGTGCCTTTGGACGCCTTCTGGGAGAAGCGGGGCTATCGCAAGCATCCCGAACTCAACACCGAGTTCGTCTGGCAGGATCTGGACGAGAGCGAACCCTCCCCGAAGCCGATGACCTTCTGGCTGAAGCCGCTCGAGGAGCGCTAGCCCATGATCGAGACAGCTGCGTGCCTGACCATCGCCGCCGCCCAGTACCCCATCGAGTTTCTGGGCGACTGGCAGCGCTATCAGGAGAAGCTGACCGGCTGGGTCGAACGGGCGGTGGCCCAGGGCGCGCGGCTGCTGGTTTTCCCCGAGTACGCCAGCCTGGAGCTGGCCTCGCTGTTCCCGCCCGAGGTACAGCGCAGTCTGCCGGGACAGCTGGAAGCGCTGCAAGACTGCCTGCCCCATTACCGAGAGCTACACCGGGAGCTGGCGCGGCGCCACGGCGTCCATATCGTCGCCGGCTCCTTCCCGGTGCGGCAGGAGGACGGCAGCTACCGCAACCGCGCCTACTTCTTCTCCCCCGAGGGGGCGCTCGACTATCAGGATAAGCTGCTCATGACCCGCTTCGAGGACGAGCAGTGGGGCATCAGCGGCAGCAACGTGCTCAAGGTGTTCGAGACCGCTTTCGGCCGCATCGGCATCACCATCTGCTACGACAGCGAGTTTCCGCTCATCGCCCGCGCCCTGGTGGAGGCCGGCGCCGAGTTGCTACTGGCGCCGAGCTGCACCGAGACCCTGGCCGGCTACCACCGGGTGCGTATCGGCTGCCAGGCGCGTGCCCTGGAAAACCAGTGCTACACCGTGCAGGCGCCGACCGTGGGCGAGGCGCCCTGGTCGCCGGCGGTGGACCTCAACACCGGCGCCGCCGCCATCTACGCGCCGCCCGACCAAGGCCTGCCCGACAGCGGCGTGGTGGTGCAGGGCGAGCTGAACGTGCCGCAATGGGTGATTGGCGAGATCGACCTGGAGCGCGTGCGCCGGGTGCGCCGCGACGGTAACGTGCTCAACCACCGCGACTGGCCGCTGCAGGTGCAGCGCACGGGCGGCGAGGTGGTCGCCGTACGCCTCTGACGCCGCGGCGCCGACGCTGAGGTGGATGCGTATGTCGCATCCAGGCTCTTTACAGGCGTTCGCCCGACACTATCATCCCTGGGCTGGGCGACTCCGGCAGAACCGGAGCCGTCTGCCACGCGAGGCATCTAATCTAAATGATAAACAGGGCAACGGTAGAGCCCGCTGCCCATCGACCGCATGCGGGGAGTCCTATGGCAGAGAATGTGGAGCAACTCCCACGGCAGCGCCGCAAGGGAGTACGCAGCCAGAACAAGGGACGGGTGGTGGATCCCGTCGCCCTGGCCGAGGTGCGAGAACTGCTCGGCGAGGCGCCGCGCCGCCGCGATCTGTTGATCGAGTTCCTGCACCGGCTGCAGGACCGCTACGGCTACCTGTCGGCGGCGCATCTGGTGGCGCTGGCGGCAGAGCTCAGGCTCGCCACCACCGAGGTCTACGAGGTCGCCACCTTCTACCATCACTTCGACGTGGTCAAGGAGGGCGAGACCCCGCCACCGCCGCTCACGGTACGGGTGTGCGAATCGGTGAGCTGCCAGCTGGTCGGTGCCCGTGAACTCATCGCCCAGTTGCAGCAGGCGCTGGGCGAAGGTGTGCGGGTGCAGCCGGTGCCCTGTGTCGGCCGCTGTCAGGCGGCGCCGGTGGCGGTGGTAGGACAGAAACCCATCGAGCAGGCCAATGTGGCGGCCGTGCTCAGGGCGGTGGCGGCGGGCGAGACCCGCGACGCCATCCCGGAAAGCGCGCTGGACTACGCCGGCTACCGCGCCCAGGGCGGCTACCGGCTCTACCAGAGCCTGGTCGCGGGCAAGCGCGACGGCGAGACGGTGATCCAGGCGCTGGAGCACGCCGGGTTGCGCGGCCTCGGCGGGGCCGGATTCCCGGCCGGACGCAAGTGGCGTATCCTCAAGAGCCAGCCGGCACCGCGCTTGCTCGCCGTCAACATCGACGAGGGCGAGCCGGGTACCTTCAAGGACCGCTATTATCTCGAGCGCGACCCGCACCGCATGATCGAGGGCGCGCTCATCGCCGCCCATGTGATCGGCCTCGACGGCATCTATTTCTACTTGCGTGACGAGTACGCCGGGTTGCGCGCTCTGCTGGAGCGCGAGCTGGCAGCGCTCAGGGCCGATCCGCCGGGGCCGCTGCCGCACATCGAACTCAGGCGCGGGGCCGGCGCCTACGTCTGCGGCGAGGAGTCGGCCATGATCGAGTCCATCGAGGGCAAGCGCGGCATGCCGCGGCTGCGCCCGCCCTACGTGGCCGAGGTGGGCCTGTTTGGGCGGCCGACCCTGGAGCACAACTGCGAGACCTTGTGGTGGGTGCGCGACATCGCCGAGAAGGGACCGGAATGGTTCGCCTCCCACGGCCGGCGCGGACGCAAGGGGCTGCGCTCGTTCTCGGTGAGCGGGCGGGTGAAGAAGCCCGGCGTGCACCTGGCCCCGGCCGGCATCAGCGTGCGCGAACTCATCGATGAGTACTGCGGCGGCATGCTGGACGGCCACCGCTTCTACGCCTACTTCCCGGGCGGCGCTTCGGGCGGCATCCTACCGGCCTCGCTGGGGGATCTGCCGCTCGACTTCGACACCCTACAGCCTTACGGCTGCTTCATCGGCTCGGCGGCGGTGATCATCCTGTCGGACCAGGACCGGGCGCGCGACGCCGCCCTCAACGCCATGCGCTTCTTCCAGCACGAGTCCTGCGGCCAGTGCACGCCTTGCCGCGTGGGCACGGCCAAGGCGGTGAAACTCATGGAGAAGCCGCAGTGGGACCAGCCGCTGCTCACTGAGCTGTCCGCGGTAATGATGGACGCCTCCATCTGCGGCCTCGGGCAGGCCGCTCCCAACCCCCTACTGTGCGCGATGAAGTATTTCCCGGAGGAGTTCTGAGATGGCCGCCGCCCCCGAGTCTCTGTCCATCCACTTCACCCTGAACGGCAAGGCGATCGAGGCCAGTCCCGGCGAGACCATCATCCAGGCTGCCCAGCGTCACGGGGTGGAGATCCCCCACCTGTGCTACAAGGAAGGCTTGCGCGCTGACGGCAACTGCCGCGCCTGCGTGGTGGAGATCGACGGCGAGCGGGTGCTGGCGCCTTCCTGCTGCCGCTATCCCAAGGAGGGCATGGCGGTACGCTCCGACAGCGAGCGGGCGCGCCGCGCCCAGAAGATGGTGCTGGAACTCCTGCAGTCGGATATGCCGGAGACCGCCTACACCCTGAACTCCGAGCTGGAACAGTGGGCGCGCAAGCTCGCCGTGGGCCGGCCGCGCTTCGCGTGCCGCGAGCAGCCGCCGGCCGATAGCTCGCATCCGGCCATCGCCGTCAACCTGGACGCCTGCATCCAGTGCACCCGCTGCCTGCGCGCCTGTCGCGAGGAGCAGGTCAACGATGTCATCGGTCTGGCCTTCCGCGGCGACCACGCCAAGATCGTCTTCGACCTGGACGATCCCATGGGGCAGAGCTCCTGCGTCGGCTGCGGCGAGTGCGTGCAGGCCTGCCCGACCGGGGCGCTGATGCCGGCGGGTGGGGTGGGCAAGGTGGTGCCGGACAAGACCGTGGACTCGGTCTGTCCTTACTGCGGCGTGGGCTGTCTGCTCACCTACCACATCAAGGACAACCGCATCCTCTATGTCAAGGGTCGCAACGGTCCCGCCAACCAGGGTCGGCTGTGCGTCAAGGGCCGCTACGGCTTCGACTACGTGCACCATCCGCAGCGCATCACCAAGCCGCTGATCCGCAAACCCGGCGTACCCAAGACCCTGGATGGTTTCGATCCGAGCCGGCCGCTCGACTACTTCCGCGAGGCCAGTTGGGAGGAGGCGCTGGCGCTGGCCGCCGGCGGTCTCAAGACCATCCGCGAGCGCGACGGCCGCTATGCCCTGGCCGGTTTCGGCTCGGCCAAGGGCAGCAACGAGGAGGCTTATCTGTTCCAGAAGCTGGTGCGCACCGGCTTCGGCAGCAACAACGTCGACCATTGCACGCGGCTCTGCCATGCCTCGAGCGTGGCGGCGCTGCTGGAGGGCATCGGCTCGGGCGCGGTCTCCAACCCGGTGGCGGACGTCGCCGAGGCCGAGGTGATCGTGGTTATCGGCGCCAACCCCACGGTCAACCATCCGGTGGCCGCAACCTTCATGAAGAACGCCGCCAAGGCCGGCAAGACCCTGATCCTGATGGATCCACGGCGCACCGAGCTGGCCCGCCACGCCAGGTACTTCCTGCAGTTCAAGCCGGATGCCGACGTCGCCCTGCTCAACGCCCTGATGCACGTCATCGTCGAGGAGGGGCTGACCGACGAGCGCTTCATCCGCGAACGCACCGAGGACTTCGAGGCGATCCGGGCCAACGTCACTGCCTACAGCCCCGAGGCCATGGAGGAGGTATGCGGCATTCCCGCCGCCACCATCCGCGAGGTGGCGCGGGTCTACGCCAAGTCCAAGGGCTCCATGATCTTCTGGGGCATGGGTATCTCGCAGCACGTGCACGGCACCGACAACGCCCGCTGCCTGATCGCTCTGGCCCTGATGACCGGCCAGGTGGGCCGGCCCGGCACCGGCCTGCACCCCTTGCGCGGGCAGAACAATGTGCAGGGCGCGAGCGACGCCGGCCTCATCCCCATGGTCTTCCCCGACTACCAGCGGGTGGACAATCCACAGGTACGCGCCCACTTCGAGCGCTTGTGGGGCACCGCTCTCGATCCCAAACCGGGGCTGACCGTAGTGGAGATCGTGCACGCCATCCTCAAGGGCGAGATCAAGGGCATGTACATCATGGGCGAGAACCCGGCCATGTCCGATCCCAATCTCAATCACGCCCGCGAGGCCCTGGCTAAGCTCGAGCATCTGGTGGTGCAGGATCTGTTCCTCACCGAGACTGCGGCCTACGCCGATGTGTTTCTGCCCGCCTCCGGCTTCCCCGAGAAGACCGGTACCTTCACCAACACTGACCGCCGCGTGCAGCTCGGCCGCCAGGCCCTGGAGCTGCCGGGCGAGGCGCGCCACGACCTGTGGATCATCCAGGAGATGGCCCGTCGCCTGGGCCTGGACTGGCACTACGACAGCGTCGCCCAGGTGTTCGACGAGATGCGCCAGGCCATGCCCAGCATCGCCGGCATCACCTGGGAACGGCTGGAGCGGGAGGATTCGGTCACCTATCCCTGCGAGCACGAGGGTGATCCGGGCCAGCCGGTGATCTTCCAGGATCATTTCCCCACCAAGAGCGGCAAGGCGCGCTTCGTGCCGGCGCGGCTCATCCCCGCCGCCGAACTGCCGGACGAGGAGTATCCGTTCGTGCTCATCACCGGGCGCCAGCTCGAGCACTGGCACACCGGCTCCATGACCCGGCGCACGCGGGTGCTGGATGCCATCGAGCCGGTGCCGGTGGTCAGCATCCACCCCGAGGACCTGGCCTTGCTCGGCGGCGAGCCGGGCGGACCGATCACCGTGGAGTCGCGGCGCGGGACGATCACCGCCCATGCCCGTATCGACGACGGTCTGCAGCGCGGTGAGGTGTTCATCCCCTTCTGCTACCAGGAGGCGGCGGCCAATCTGCTGACCAACGAGGCCCTCGACCCCTACGGTAAGATCCCCGAGTTCAAGTACTGCGCGGTGCGGGTACGGGCCGGGGGTGAGATACCGGAAGCGGTGCACGGATAAAACGGGGTGCTCCATGACCAACGATCCCACTCCCCGCGCCACTGGCGGCTGTCTGTGCGGCGCGGTGCGTTACGAGATCCACGGCCCGCTGCGGCCGGTGGTGGCCTGCCATTGCAGCCAGTGCCGGCGTACCAGCGGCCACTATGTCGCCGCCACCGCTGCCCGGCTCGAAGATTTCCGCCTGGTCAAGGACGAGGGGTTGCGCTGGTACCAGCCCGATGCCATCGCCCGCCGCGGCTTCTGCGGTGTGTGCGGCTCCAATCTGTTCTGGGAGCCCACCCAGGGTGAGCAGGCCGGCCGGCAGCTCAGCATCATGGCCGGTACCCTGGAGCTATCCACCGGACTCCGCATGGTCGCCCACATCTGCGTGGAAGATGCCAGCGACTACTACGCCGTGCCCGAGGATGCGCCGCACATCCACGGCCCGGCTCACGGCGTGACCATTCCCGACGCCTGAGGGGCACACCATGGCGGACGAGGCCCGCGACCACTACCGCCCGCAGATGAGCCGGGCCGGGCTCGCGCCCACCCATACCATCATCGCCCTGGACGAATACGGCCAGCCGCGCGAGATCGAGATCGCCGGCGAGCGGCCGCTGACTCTGTATCTGGACAAGCGCGAGATCGTCACCCTGATGACCCTGGGCAGTCACCCCGAGGCCCTGGCGCTCGGCTATCTGCGCAACCAGGGCTTCGTCGACGATATCCGCCGTATCAAGGCGGTGCAGGTCGATTGGGAGGTCGGGGCCTGTGCGGTAATCACCGTCGACGGCGCTGGTGTGGCCGGGGAGCGGCTGGAGCGACGCACCGTCACCACCGGCTGCGGTCAGGGCACGGTGTTCGGTGACCTGATGGAGAAGCTGGCGCAGGTGCGACTGCCGCGGCGCATCTTCAAGCAGTCGCTGATCTACCGGCTGCTGCGCAATATCAGCGCCTATAACGAGGTGTATAAACAGGCCGGGGCGGTGCATGGCTGCGCCCTGTGCCAGGAGGAGCGCATCCTCTATTTCGTCGAGGATGTGGGCCGCCACAATGCCGTGGACGCCATCGCCGGGCAGATGTGGCTGGACGGCGACGTCTGCGGCGGCGACAAGATCTTCTACACCACCGGCCGCCTCACCTCGGAGATGGTGATCAAGGTGGCGCAGATGGGTATCCCCCTGCTGCTGTCGCGCTCCGGCCTCACGCGCATGGGACTGGAGATCGCGCAGACGGTGGGCGTGACCCTGATCGGTCGGGCCAAGGGACAGCATTTTCTGGTTTATCACGGCGGCGAGAACATCGAATACGATGCACGCCCACCACCACGGCCCAGCAGCAGCCCGATGGAGGATTGAGCATCGCTTCTCCCTCCCCTCTGCGCAGAGAGGGGAGGGAGGATGGATCTCACTTGCCCGGCGGCAGGCTGCTGAAATAGGCCGCCAGATCCTCGATATCGGTATCCGACAGCGGAGTCGCCATGGGCGACATCATGGGATTGGAGCGCGTGCCGCTCTTGAACGCCTTGAGCTGGTTGATCAGGTATTTCTCCTTCTGGCCGGCGAGATTGGGCCACTCGGGGTTGGGGCTCACCCCCTCAGGGCCGTGGCAGGCGGCGCAGGCGGCGGCCTTGGCCTTGCCGGCGGCGGGGTCCCCGGCCAGAGCCGGTGCGCCCAACCCCAGGCCCAGGCCGATCATCAGCACGATTGACAGGTTTTTCTTCATGGCTGCTCTCCCTGGATGAACGAGATGACGGAGGGGCGATGCGCACCCCAGGTTGTGACGGCTGCGTCTACTCAGCCCGCGCCCCGCGCGAGGGCGCTGAGGCGAGCATAGAGCAGCGGCAGCCGGCGCGGTAGTTCGGCCGGACGGCGGATCAGCAGATAACCGCCCTGGCCGAACAGGTAGGGCAGGTAGTCGTTGCCCTCTTTGTCGATGGTGACGCAGAACGGCCGGAGTCCCTGGCGGCGCGCTTCCAGCACCGCCATACGGGTGTCCTCGATGCCGTAGCGGCCCTCGTAGTGGTCGAGATCGTTGGGCTTGCCGTCGCTGAGCAGGATCAGCAAGCGCTGCTGCGCCGGCTGGCGGGCCAGCCATTGGCTGGCGTGGCGGATCGCCGCTCCCATGCGCGTGTAATAGCCCGGGCGGATGGCCTGGATGCGCCCGCGCACCGTAGCCGACAACGGCTCGGCGAAATCCTTAAGCGGATGGAAGCGCACGTGGCCGCGCTTGCGCGAGGAGAAGCCGGCCAGGGCGTAGTGGTCACCGCCGCCGGTGAGCGCCTCGGCGAACAGGTGCAGGCTGTCGCGGATCAGATCGATGACGCGGTGGTGGTTATCCAGCCAGCTGTCGGTGGACATGGATAGGTCGGCCAGCAGCAGACAGGCCAGGTCGCGCTGGGCAAAGCGCTGCTCGCGGTAGAGGCGCGGCTCGGCGCTGGCCTGACCGCGGCGCCGCTCGCTCAGATGATGCAACCAGGCGTCCAGGTCCGGTTCGGCGCCGTCTGGTTCGCCGCGGCGCCAATGCTTGCGCGGCAGCAGCGCCTGGAACTGGCGGCGCAGCCGGCGTGCCGGGGTACGCAAATGCGGCGGCAGCTCGGCGGGCTCGGCGCGGGCCGGCAGCATGGGTTGCAGCAGGCAATAGTCGGGACGGTAGGTGCCCCGGCGATAGTCCCACTCGGGCAGGCGCAGGCCGGGGCCGAGCGGGGTATCGTCGGCGGCAGCGGCCGGCAGATCCAGATCGAAGCGCAGTCGCGCCGCCGTGGTGCGGCGCTGGTCGCGGGCCAGGCTGAGCACCTCCAGGTCATCGGCGATGCGCCGCGCATCGGCGTCGTCCTCGTCGGCGGTGCGGTCCACGGGTACGTATTCGGCCCAGCTGAACAGGCTTTCCAGACGGAAGGCGAGCAGCCCGTGGCGGCCATCGGCATCTTCCACCCGTTCGGCACGACGGCGCTTGCGGTCCTGTTGCTGGCG
>DATLYF010000126.1:0-73689 GCA_035575095.1 Candidatus Competibacteraceae bacterium | reverse complement strand
CCGAGTTCGGTCGCATCGCCCGCCTCACGCAGCGCGCCGGCACGCAGCTGTCGCCGCTGCAGCGGGAGATCGCCCGGGTCAGCCGGTTGGTGGCGGCGCTCGCTACCCTGCTCGGGGCGGTGTTCTTCGCCATCGGTCAGGCCATCGGCCTGTCCTTCTGGTCCAGCTTCCTGTTCGCCATCGGCATCATCGTCGCCAACGTCCCCGAGGGCCTGCTGCCCACCGTCACCCTGGCCCTGGCCATGGCCACTCAGCGCATGGCGGCGCGCAACGCCCTGGTGCGCCATCTGCCGGCGGTGGAGACCCTGGGCGCAGCCACCGTGATCTGCACCGACAAGACCGGCACCCTCACCCTGAACCGCATGACGGCGCGGCAGGCGTTCGTGGCCGGGCAGCTGCTCGCCTCGGAGCAGCTGGTCGGCCCGGCCTGCCGGCCACTGCTGGAGGGGGCAGCGCTGTGCCATGGCCTCAAAGCAGTCAATGCAGACGGCCGGGGCGAGTGGCTGGGTGATCCCATGGAGATCGCCCTGGTGGAACTGGGCCGGGCGCGGCTGGCGTCACCACCGGCCTGGCCCAAACTGGACGAGATCCCCTTCGACAGCGAGCGCAAGCGCCTGTCCACGGTACACCGCGACGCCGATGGCGATCTGCGCCTGTATTGCAAGGGCGCGCCGGAGACGGTATTGCCGCTCTGCGACCGGGTGCAGAGCGCAAGCGGTGCGCTGCCCCTGGATGCGAGTGGGCGCCAAGTCCTGCTGGCTGCCCAGGAGGCCATGACCGGCCAGGGACTGCGGGTGCTGGCCTTCGCCTGGAAGCCGCTGCCCCAGGGCTATACCCGCGAGGGGCTGGAGCAGGGACTGATCCTAGCCGGCCTGGTAGCACTGGAGGACCCGCCGCGGCCCGAGGTACCAGCGGCCGTGCGCCAGTGCCGGGAGGCGGGCATCCGCATCGTCATGATCACCGGCGACCACTCGCGCACCGCCCTGGCCATCGCCCGAGAGATCGGGCTCACCGGTGCCGAACCGAGGATCGTCACCGGCGACGAGCTGCGGCGCATGACCGACACCCAGTTGCAGCTCGCCCTGGATGCGCCGGAGATCCTTTTCGCTCGCGCCGGCGCTGAGCAGAAGCTGCGCATCGTCGCCGCCCTGCAGCGCAAGCGCGAGATCGTCGCCGTCACCGGCGACGGGGTGAACGATGCCCCGGCGCTCAGGCAGGCCGACATCGGTGTGGCCATGGGACTGTCCGGCACCGACGTGGCCAAGGAGGCGGCGGACCTGGTGTTGCTCGACGATAACTTCGCCAGCATCGTCGCCGCCGTGGCCGAGGGCCGGGCAGTATATGACAACATCCGCAAATTCCTCACCTATATCCTGACCTCCAACATCCCGGAGATCGTGCCCTATCTGGCCTTCGTGCTGCTGCGCATCCCGCTGCCGCTGACGGTGATCCAGATCCTGGCGGTCGATCTCGGCACCGACATGCTGCCGGCTCTGGGGCTAGGCGCCGAGCGGCCCGACCCGGGGGTGATGCGCCGCCCGCCGCGGCCGCGCCAGGAGCGGCTGCTGACCTGGCCGCTGGTGGCCCGGGCCTATCTGTTCCTGGGACTGATCGAGGCCGCAGTGGCCATGGCCGCCTTCTTTCTGGTGCTGTATGGCGGCGGCTGGCACTACGGCACCGTGCCCGACCCCGCCCTGTATGCCCGTGCCACCGCCGCCACGCTCAGCGCCATCATCGTCATGCAGGCGGCCAATGTCTTCCTCTGCCGCCATCCCCACGCCTGCCTGGCCACCACCGGGCTGGGCGGCAATGCCCTGATCCTCTGGGGGGTGGCGGTGGAGCTCGCCCTGATCCTGCTCATCGACTACAGCGCCTGGGGCAACCGGCTGTTCGGTACCGCCCCGCTGGAGCTCGGCACTTGGCTGTTCCTGCTGCCCTGCGCCGCCGCCCTAGTGGTCCTGGAGGAGGGTCGCAAGTGGCTGGTGCGGCGCGAGCGGCGCCGCCTCAGGCGGCGTCCCGCGCCGGATAGCCGCGCCTGATGCCGTTTGCGGCGACAGGCGTGTCGCGCACTTCGGCGCAGCAGCCGTATCGGCTATCATGGCCGCATCCATGGCACCTCTTGGCTCGACTCGCGATCCCCCATGCCCACCAATCTGCGTTCCTACCAGGGCCATAGCCCGCGCCTCACCGCCTCCGTCTATCTTGACCCCAGCGCCGTGGTCATCGGCAACGTGGAGATCGGCGAGGACAGTTCGGTATGGCCGCTGTGCGTGATCCGCGGTGATGTGCACCACATCCGCATCGGCGCGCGCAGCAACATCCAGGACGGCACGGTGATCCACGTCACCCACGACGGTCCGTTCAGCCCCGGTGGCGCGCCGACTCTCATCGGCGACGACGTCACCGTGGGCCACCGCGTCACCTTGCATGCCTGCACCATCGGCGACCTGTGTCTGATCGGCATGGGTGTCATCGTCATGGACCAGGCGGTGGTGAGAAGCCGGGTGATGATCGGCGCTGGCAGCCTGGTGCCGCCCGGCAAGGTGCTGGAGAGCGGCTATCTGTATGTGGGCACCCCGGTACGCCAAGTGCGGCCGCTAAACGAGCGCGAGCTGGCGTTTCTGCCCTACTCCGCCGAACACTACGTGCGTCTGGCGGCGCACCACCGCGGCGGCTGAGTCGCGGCGCGTCACCAAACCGTCGCATCGCGACCAGCGGGCGCCGCCCTCGGCGGCGACAATCGCGTCCACCCATCCCGATCCCGTTCACCATGCACAAGACCATCGCCTCCGCCTGGGCCCTGTTTCTGGGCATCGCCCTGATGATGATGTGCAATGCCCTGCAGGGCACCCTGCTCGGCGTGCGCGCCGATGCCGAGGGCTTCTCCACCGCCGTCACCGGCATGGTGATGATGGGCTACTTCGCCGGACTGCTGGCGGGCTCGCTGCTGTCGCCGCGGGCGGTGGCGGCAGTGGGACATATCCGCGTCTACGCCGCGCTGTCGGCGCTGGCTTCCACCGCCGTGCTGCTGCACGCCGTATTCATCGAGCCCTGGGTGTGGGGCGGGTTGCGCTTCGTCACCGGCGTCTGCTACGCCGGCCTATACGTGGTGGTGGAGAGCTGGCTCAACGACCTGGCCAGCAACGAGATCCGCGGCCGCCTGCTGTCGCTGTACATGGTGGTGACCATGCTGGCCATGGCCGGCGGCCAGTATCTGCTCACCCTGGCCCCGCCCGGCGGCTACACCGCCTTCATCCTGGCTTCGGCGCTGGTGTCCCTGGCGGCCATCCCGATGTGCTTGAGCGCCAACCCGGCGCCGGCCTTCAAGGCCACCGAACCGCTCGGGCTGCGGGATCTCTACCGTATCTCGCCGCTCGGCTTCGTCGGCGCGCTGGGCGTGGGCATGGCTCACGCCAGCTTCTACGGCATGGGCGCGGTGTACGCCAACCGCATCGGCCTGCCGCTGGCGCTGGTCTCCACCTTCATGGCCGTGCCCACTCTGGGCGGGATGCTCAGCCAGTGGCCGCTGGGCTGGCTATCGGACCGCTGGGACCGGCGCCGGGTGATCACTCTGATCACCTTCCTGGCCGCCGCCGTGGCCGCGCTGGCCGGCCTGGTGGGACAGCACTCGGTGCCGCTGCTGCTGGCCTGCATGGGCCTGTTCGGGGTATTCAGCCTGCCCCTGTACTCGCTCAACATCGCCCACACCAACGACCATCTGCGGCCGGAGCAGATGGTGGCGGCCTGCAGCACCCTGGTGCTGGTGTACAGCCTGGGGGCAGTGCTGGGACCGATGGTGGCGGGTCAGGTCATGGAGCGCCTGGGCTCGGACAGCTACTTCGGCTGGCTGGCCGGGATCCATGCCGCCATCGGTCTGTTCGCCGTCTACCGCATGGCCCGGCGCTCAGCCCCGGCACCCAGCGCGCCGCTGGCCCGGCCGCTGTTCTGCGATCCGGGAGGCGAAGGGCGGGAGTGAAACCGCTCATTCAGTCCGTGCCGGGACTGGGTTATGCAATCTCGTCTCCGCCGCCCCGCAAGGCCGCCAGCACCGGCGCGGTGTCGGGTCTCACCCCGCGCCACAGCAAGAAGGACTCCGCTGCCTGCTCTACCAGCATGCCCAGCCCATCCAGGGCCAGGCGCGCGCCATGGGCCTGACCCCAGCGCACGAAGGCGGTGGGACTGCTGCCGTAGACCATGTCGTAGCACACTCCGCCCGCGGCCAGCACGTCCTCGGGCAGCGGTGGTACCTCGTCGCTCAGCCCGGCCGCGGTGGCGTTGATGATCAGATCGAAGCGGCGCCCGGCCAGCTCGGCGTAGCCGCCACCGCTCACCGGTCCCAGGTCGCTGAAGCGCAGGGCCAGTTCCGAGGCCTTGTCGGCACTGCGGTTGGCGACGATCACGCCGGCCGGCTTCTCTGCCAAAAGCGGCGCCAACACCCCACGCGCCGCACCGCCGGCCCCGGCCAGCAGGATGCGGCTGCCCTCCAGGCGCAGGCCGTGGTTGACGGCGAGGTCGCGCACCAGGCCGGCGCCGTCGGTGTTGTCGCCGTAGATCACACCGTCGTCGCGGAAGTGCAGGGTGTTCACCGCCCCGGCGCGTTCGGCACGGGCACTCAGCACCTCGGCCAGTACCCAGGCGTCCTGCTTGAACGGCAGGGTGACGTTGAGGCCTTTGCCGCCCTCGTCGCGGAAGGCGCGCACTGCGGCGGCGAAAGCGCCCGGTGCGGTATCCACCAGGATGGCGCGGTATGCCAGGCGCTGCCCGGTCTGGGCGGCGAACAGGCTGTGGATGCGCGGGGACTCGCTGTGGGCGATGGGATTGCCCATCACGGCGTACTGGTCGGGGCTGGCGCTCATGGCTGGGTGGTCACAGGGTTGGAGTTAGCGGTCTGGGCAGCCTGGCGGAGCGGCGCACGCACTCGCTCGAACTCACTCGGCGGCAGGTACTGCAGCAGCGCCTTGCCGTCCGGCTCCAGGCGCAGGTCCAGGCCTTTGTCGGGGTAGAGGAAATGGCGGGCGCCGTCAGGCAGCCGGATCTGTTCGCCGGGCTCGCCGAAGCGGTCGCGTATCAGCGCCTCGTCCAGCTCCACCCGGGGTGCATAGGTGAGGCTGGTGACGGGCAGTTCCTGGGCCAGCTCGGCATCGCCCTCGTCCAGCGGGAACTGCTCGCTGCCATCGGGCAGGCGCTTGCCCGTGCCGAGTCGGCTCAACCAGTCCTGCAGGACCGGCTGCTCCAACTGCAGGGTCAGCACTACCCGAGCGTTCAGCCCGCCGAGCACGGTGTCGCGGAAATAGGCCTCCAGGGCGAGCAAGCCGTCGCGTCCGCGGAAGATGGCCAGTTCGACGCGGTTGCCTAGCTTGGCGATGGCCTCGCCCAGCGTGCTCTCGCCCAGGGTGAGGCCGAACACGGTGATGGCGCCATTGGCCTCTTCGGTGATCTGCCAGGGCAGATCCTGACCCGGCCGCGACTGGCTGGTCGGGCGGAAGATCGGCACCAGGGCCACCCCCAGCGCCAGCAGCAACCCGGCCAGCAGCAGTTTGTCACGCATCGGTCGGGCTCAGCGGTTGCGCAGCTCGGCGGCGACGCGTTTGGCGAAATAGGTGAGGATGCCGTCGGCGCCGGCGCGCTTGATGCCGATGAGCGATTCCAGGATCACCGCCTCGGCCAGCCAGCCGTTCTGAATCGCCGCCATCTGCATGGCGTACTCGCCGCTCACCTGGTAGACGAAGGTGGGCACAGCGAACTGCTCCTTGACCCGGCGCACGATATCCAGATAGGGCATACCCGGCTTGATCATTACCATGTCGGCACCCTCCTCCAGGTCCAGGGCCACTTCGCGCAGAGCCTCGTCGCTGTTGGCCGGGTCCATCTGGTAGCTGTACTTGTTGCCCTTGCCGAGCGCGGCCGCCGACCCCACGGCGTCGCGGAACGGACCGTAGAAGCTGGAGGCGTACTTGGCGGAATAGGCCAGGATGCGAGTGTGGATATGGTCGTGGGATTCCAGCGCCTCGCGGATGGCGCCGATACGGCCATCCATCATGTCCGAGGGGGCGACCACGTCGGCTCCGGCCTCGGCGTGGCACAGCGCCTGGCGCACCAGCACTTGCACCGTCTCGTCGTTGAGCACGTAGCCGGTCGCGTCCACCAGGCCGTCCTGGCCGTGACTGGTGTAAGGGTCGAGGGCGACGTCGGTGATCACGCCCAGGTCCGGGAACTCGCGCTTGAGCGCCCGCACCGCCCAGGGCACCAGCCCCTCGGGGTTGTAGGCTTCGGCGGCATCGGGCGACTTGCGCACCGACGGCACCACCGGGAACAAGGCTACCGCCGGCACGCCGAGACTCACCAGAGTCTCGGCCTCGCGCAGCAGTTCGTCCACGGTGAGCCGCTCCACGCCGGGCATGGAGGCAACCGGCTCACGGCTGCCCTGGCCCTCGATGATGAACAGCGGCTGGATCAGGTCATCGACGGTGAGCACGGTTTCCCGCATGAGGCGGCGCGAGAACTCGTCGCGCCGCATGCGCCGCGGGCGCGCGCCGGGGAACTGGCCGATGGTGATCTGCGGTCTGGACACGGGGGAGACTCCTGAGCGGCGACAGTCGTAAGAGCGCATTATTCCACAGCGGCCGGCGCCGGTCAGGTCCGCCTTGGCCGCCCGGCCTACAAGCACACCAGGCGGTAGCCCGCGGCGGCCAGGTAGTCGGCCTCGGCCTGCAGATCGGCACAGGTCAGCGGATGGGCTTCCAGCCAGCCCGGCGGAAAGCGCAGTTCCAGACCGCGGTTGGAGGCGGACAACTGCAACTCGGGCAGCGGCTGGCGGCTGCGGGCGCGGTGCAGCACCACCGCCAGCCGCAGCAGAAGGCACAACCGGCGGGCGCACTCAGCCAAGTGGGGCGGTAGCGCGGCAAACACCTCCAGGGGAAACTTGCGCCGATGGCCACGAATCAGCGCCGCCAACAGCACTTGCTCGCCCTTGGCAAAGCCGGCCAGATCGGAGTGCTCGATGATGTAAGCGCCGTGGCGGTGATAGTGGTTGTGGGCGATGGCCAGGCCGATCTCATGCAGCCGCGCCGCCCATTCCAGGTCGTGGGCCAGGGCTTCGTCGGTGAGCTGCCAGCTCTCCCGCACCTGCTCCAGCAGGCGCAAGGCGGTGGCCGCCACCCGTTCGGCCTGGACGCTATCCAGACCGTAGCGGCGGGTGAGCGCGGCGATGGTGCGGTCGCGTACATCCTCGTGGCGGATGCGGCCGAGCAGATCGTAGATCACGCCTTCGCGCAGCGCCCCGTCAGAAACCTCCATCTGCCCCACGCCCAGCGTCTCGCACAGCCCATAGAGCACGGCGAAACCGCCCGGCATGACCTCGGCGCGGGCACGGCCGAGCTGCCAGCGCGCGGCGATGGCGTCGACATCGCCGAGCTGCACCAGCAGAGTGCGCAGCCGGCGCAGCGCCTCCAGGGTGATGGGGCCGTGACTCCAGCCCTCGGCCACCACCAGATCGCGGATGGTCTTGATGGTGCCGGAGGCGCCGATCACCCGCTTCCAGCCCAGCGCCTGATAATCCAGCACGAGCGGTTCCAGCTCCTGCTGCACGGCGATCTCGGCGGCGCGCAGCGCCGAATCCTTGACCTTGCCCTTGGGGAAATGACGGCGGGTCATGCTGACACAGCCCATATACAGGCTCTCCAAGTGCAGCGGCTCGAAGCCCTCGCCGACGATCAGCTCGGTGCTGCCGCCACCGATATCCACCACCAGCCGCCGCCCACCGTTATCGGCCGTGCTGTGAGCCACCCCCAGATAGATCAGGCGCGCCTCCTCCATACCGCTGATGACCTCGATCGGCTGCCCCAGCAGGACCTCGGCCCGGGCCAGAAAGGCGCCGCCGTCGCGTACCTGGCGCAGGGTATTGGTACCCACCACCCGCACCCGCGAGTCGGGGATGTCGCGCAGACGCTGGCCAAAGCGCGCCAGACAGTCCAGAGCACGACTCTGGGCGGCGGGCGTGAGGCGGTGATGCTTGGTCAGGCCGGCGGCGAGCTGCACCATCTCCTTGAGACGGTCGACCACCAGCAATTCCCCGTCCACCAGACGGGTGACGATCATGTGGAAACTGTTGGAGCCCAGGTCGATGGCGGCGAGGGTATCGGTGGGCACGCGGGTCCTCTGCACGTCGGCGCTGTCCAGGAACGCCGACAGCATGGCCTCAACCACCCAAAGCGCGCAACTGGCGCGGGGTCAAGGCCCAATGCAACACGCCGGCACCGGCGGCGGGGGCGGCGGGAAAGTCGATCAGTACCGCTGCACCCTTCTTCAGGCGCAGCAGGGAATGCGCCTCACCGCAGAGCAGCAGGCCGCAGAGCCGGCTGAGCTGGGGCTCGTGACCGACCACGGCCACGACGCCCTGTGGCGGCAGCGTGGCCAGCCAGTCGAGCAGCGGCGGCAGCTCGCCGTAAGGCGACAGTTCCGCGCGCTCCTCGATAGGCAGGCCACCGTAAGCCGCCGCCACCAGCTCCGCGGTCTGGCGGGCACGCACCAGCCGGCTGGCGTAGAGGCGCTCCAGGTCCTCGGCCTGCAGGCTCAGGCCCTGGGCGATGCGGCGCATCTTGCGCAAGCCCGCCTCGGTCAGGGGACGGTCCTCGTCGCGCCCGCCGGCGCGGGCGAACAGTTCGGCATCCTCGGCGATGCCGTGGCGGATTAGCAGCAGTTGCATGGCGTCCTCCGCGTACTCAGCCGAGCGCGCTCTTGCCCGGCGACATCCGGCGCCGCTCGGCGGGGAAGCGGCAGGTGAAGGTGCTGCCTACCCCGAGCTGGCTGATAATGCCGAGCTGCCCACCGTGGCGCTGCATGACGTGCTTGACGATGGCCAGCCCCAGGCCGGTGCCGCCGCTCTCGCGCTGCCGGCCCTTGTCCACCCGGTAGAAGCGTTCGGTCAGGCGCGGGATGTGCTGGGCCGGGATGCCCTCGCCGTTGTCCGCCACCTGTAGACAGGGACAGCCCTGCTCATCGACGAACCAGCGGATCTCCACCCGGCTGCCCGCGGGGGTGTGGCGCACGGCGTTGAAGACCAGATTGGCGCAGGCGCTACGGATCTCTTTTTCGCAGCCCTGCACCCACAGTCCGGGATCGGCCGCCACCTGCACCTGGTGGCCGCGCTCGCCGCTCAGGGCGATGGCGTCCTCGGCCAGGGCGGCGAGCAACTCCGGCATCGCCACTGCTTTCTCCGGGCGGCGCTCGGCGTCGTTTTCGAGCCGGGACAGCATCAGCAGGTCCTCGATGATATGCAGCATGCGCCCGGACTGCTGGGCCATACCGCGTAACGGCCTCTGCCAGCGTTCGATGCAGGGATCGTCGGAATCGAGCAAGGTCTCCAGGTAGCCGTTGATGACCGTGAGCGGGGTGCGCAGCTCGTGCGAGACGTTGGCGACGAAGTCGCGGCGCACCTGCTCCAGGCGATGCATGCGGGTGATGTCGGTAGCGATGAGCAGGCGCTGGCCCTGACCGTAGGGAATGAGGCGAGCATGCAAGATGCGCCCGGACTCGCTGGGCGCGGGGAACTCCACGCCCTCTTCGCCGCCCGCGCTGCCGAGAAAGGCGACAAAGGCCGGATGGCGCACCAGATTGGCCAAGCGCTGGCCGCTGTCCTGGGGCATGTGCAAGCCGAGCAGGCGCTCGGCGGCCTGGTTGGCCCAGAGCACGGCATCGCTGTCGTCCAGCGCCACGGCGGCATCGGGCACCGCCGCGATGGCCTCGCGGAACTTGCCCAGGGTGCCCTTGAGCAGGCGCTCGCGCTGCTCGTACTGCTTCTGCAGCTTGAACAGCTGGCTGTAGACCTCGCCCCATAGCCCGCCCACGTCCTGGATGCGCCAGTCCTTGCCCTTGGCCAGCTCGCGCTCCAGCCGGACGAGCTGATACAGGTGCCAGGCCAGCAGGCCCCAGGAACCGAGCAGCAGGAACGTCAGCGGATAGCCGCTCAGCCAGCCGGCGCCGGCCAGGCCGGCCAGCGCCAGCAGAGTGCGACCGAGCAGCCCGAGCATCGGCTTGCGCACTCAGAGCCTCGTCGAGAAGCGGTAGCCGGCGCCGCGCACGGTCTGGATCAGGACGTCGTGACCGTAGGGCTCCAGCGCCTTGCGCAGGCGGCGGATGTGCACGTCCACGGTGCGCTCCTCCACGTAGACGTTGCTGCCCCAGACTCGGTCGAGCAACTGCGAGCGCGAATAGACCCGCTCCGGATGCGACATGAAAAACTCCAGCAAGCGGTACTCGGTGGGGCCGATCTCGATCGTAGCCGTGCCGCTGGTGACACGGTGGCTGGCGGTATCGAGTTTGAGACCGCTGGCCTCCAGCACCTCGCCCTCGCCACCCGGGCCACCGCGGCGCAGCACCGCCTTGATGCGCGCCACCAGCTCGCGGGGCGAGAACGGCTTGGTGATGTAGTCGTCGGCACCGCTGTCCAGTCCCTGAATCTTGTCCTCCTCCTCGGCCCGGGCGGTGAGCATGATGATGGGGATCTCGCGGGTCAACTCGTCTTTCTTTAGCCGCCGCGCGTAGTCGATGCCGCTCACGCCGGGCAGCATCCAGTCCAGCAGGATCAGGTCGGGGCGGTGGTTGGCGATGGCAGTCTGCGCCTGGCGGCTGTCGGCGGCCTCCTCCACGGCGAAGCCGACGCTGCCCAGGGCGAAGCTGATCATCTCGCGGATCGGTTGCTCGTCTTCCACAACCAGGATGCGTTTCGCGTTCATTGCCTAAACCTTCGCCCGTTACTGAACCGGCTTATTTAAGGCGCGCCATGTGACAGAACGGTGACAGCCCCGCCGGCGGACGGGGTCGGATCTTCACTCACCTTGCGGCCCTGGCCTGCCGCCGGCGCTTTTGCGCCCACAGATTGAGGATCTCCACGCCCACCGAGAAGGCGATGGCGAAGTAGAGATAGCCCTTGGGAATGTGGAAGCCCATACCGTCGGCAATCAGCGCCACGCCCACCAGGATGAGGAAGGCCAGCGCCAGCATCTTCACCGAGAGGTGCGCCTCGATGAAGCGCGATAGCGGCTCGGCGGCGAACAGCATGATGGCCACGGCGATGATGATGGCCGCCGCCATCACCTCCAGATGCTGCGCCATGCCCACGGCGGTGATGACCGAATCCAGGGAGAACACGATATCGAGGATCATGATCTGCATGATCACCGAGAAGAAACTGGCGGCCTTGGCCTGGCGTATCTCCTCCTCCACCCCTTCTACGGTGGCGTGGATCTCGCTAGTGCCCTTGGCCAGCAGGAACAGACCGCCACCGATGAGGATGATATCGCGCCAGGACACCGGATGCTCGAATACGCTGAACACCGGCTCGATCAGGCCCACCAGCCAAGCGATGCTGGCCAGCAGCGCCAGGCGCGAGAGCACCGCCAGCGCCAGGCCGGTGCGGCGGGCCACCACCTGCTGGTGAGCCGGCAGCCTGCTGGAGATGATGGAGATGAACAACAGATTGTCGATGCCGAGCACGATCTCCAGCGCCGTGAGGGTTGCCAGACTGGCCCAGGTTTGCGGATCGAGCAGGAACTCCATGCGTGCCTCATCCTCAGGGTGTTGTTGGTTTGCTACGCGCTTATAGCATGTTCGGGTGACGGACACGAGGCAGTCGGTCCGATAGGCATTGGCTATCCAGGCCGTTGGATAATTCAATTTCACCGATGGACGGCCATCTCGTATCCTTCGCCACGTTTCGTGCAACCAATCCTAAGGAGATACCCGATGAGCGTACTGGTAACCAAGCAGGCCCCGGACTTCACCGCTCCCGCCGTTCTGGCCGACGGTACCATCAAGGAGGACTTCAAGCTCTCCGACCTGCGCGGCAAGTACGTGGTGCTGTTCTTCTATCCCCTGGACTTCACCTTCGTCTGCCCCTCCGAGATCATCGCCCACGACAACCGCATCGCGAAGTTCAAGGATCTGGGCGTGGAGGTGGTGGGAGTGAGCATCGATTCCCAGTTCACCCATTTCGCCTGGCGCAACACCCCGGTGGAGAAGGGCGGCATCGGTCCGGTGCAGTTCCCGCTGGTGGCCGACGTCAAGCACGAAATCACCCGCGCCTACGGCGTCGAACACCCCGAGGCCGGTGTCGCCCTGCGCGCCACCTTCCTCATCGACCGCAACGGCGTGGTGCAGTCGCAGATCGTCAACAACCTGCCGCTCGGGCGCAACGTGGATGAAATGCTGCGCCTGGTGGAGGCGCTGCAGTTTACCGAAGAGCACGGCGAGGTCTGCCCGGCCGGCTGGCAGAAGGGCCAGAAGGGGATGAAGGCCGACGCCTCCGGCGTGGCCGAATATCTGGCGGAGAACGCCGGTAAGCTGTAAGTTGCGCAAATCGATGCGGGGCGCACATGCGCGCGCCCCGCTCTTTGCAGCGCCAAGACCCAAGGACCGCCTTGCGTCTTCGCACTGATCGCGATGGGAGATCATCCAATGAGCAAGCACAAACACGCCCGGCTGCTGATCCTAGGCTCCGGCCCGGCCGGTTACACCGCCGCCGTCTACGCCGCCCGCGCCAACCTCGACCCGGTGCTGATCACGGGGCTACAGATGGGCGGCCAGCTTACCACCACCACCGACGTGGACAACTGGCCCGGCGATGTCGAGGGCCTGCAGGGCCCGGCACTGATGGAGCGCATGAAAGCCCACGCCGAGCGCTTCGGCACCGAGATCATCTTCGATCACATCCACACCGCCAAACTGACCGAGCGGCCCTTCACCCTGATCGGCGACTCCGGCACCTACACCTGCGATGCCCTGATCATCGCCACCGGCGCTTCCGCCCAGTATCTGGGGCTGCCGTCCGAGCAGGCCTTCATGGGCAAGGGCGTATCGGCCTGCGCCACCTGCGACGGCTTCTTCTACCGCAAGCAGAAGGTGGCGGTGATCGGTGGCGGCAATACTGCCGTGGAGGAGGCGCTGTACCTCTCCAACATCGCCGATGAAGTCACCCTGGTTCACCGCCGCGACCAGTTCCGCGCCGAGAAGATCCTGGTCAACCACCTGCTGGACAAGGTGGAGAACGGCAACATCCGCCTGGAGCTGGATTCGGTGCTGGAGGAAGTGCTGGGCGACGAGTCCGGCGTCACCGGCATCCGTATCAAGAACGTCAAGACCGGCGCGGTCAAGGACAAGGCGCTGGCCGGCGTCTTCATCGCCATCGGCCACAAGCCCAACACCGATATCTTTGCCGGTCAGCTGGAGATGCGTAACGGCTACATCGTGGTCAAGAGCGGCTTGGAGGGCAATGCCACCGCCACCAGTATCCCCGGCGTGTTCGCCGCCGGCGATGTGGCCGACCACGTCTACCGCCAGGCCGTCACCTCGGCCGGCTCCGGTTGCATGGCGGCTCTGGATGCCGAGAAATATCTGGATCAGTTGGGCAAGGGCTGAGCCACGCGGACACCGCCCCCCTTGCGACAGCAACCATGGCGAGGGGGGATGCCGCTTCAGGCGAGCCAACGCCCCTGCCCTTGCAGCATATCCTGAAGCTGCGCGCATAGCCGCTCTGCTGCCTCTTGCGGCAGGCACAGGGTGATGCGCAAGCGCTCGCCGTACTCCACTCCGACCAGGGCGATGGCATGCCGCTGGCACCAGTGGCGCACCCGGCTCTCCAGGGGATAGTCCACCTCCAGCCGTCGCTCCACCGGCCGTAGCCGCGGTACCATCCGCGCCGTCTGCAGGGCCTGGGACACCGCCTGGCCGTAGGCGCGCACCAGGCCGCCGGCGCCCAGCTTGATGCCGCCGAAATAGCGCACCACCACCGCCACCACATCGCCCAGCCCCTTGTGCTGCAGCACATTGAGCATGGGCCGGCCGGCGGTGCCGCCGGGTTCACCGTCATCGCTCATGCCCGACTCGCCGCCGGCCAGCAACGCCCAGCAATAGTGAGTGGCGCCTGGGTAACGCTGGCGCAGCGCCGCCACCACCGCCATGGCCTCGGCCCGCGAGGCGGCCGGAGCGACATGGGCGATGAAGCGGCTCTTCTTGATCTCGATCTCGACCTCGACGGGTGCGGCCAGAGACAGGGTCATGGGCAATGGCGGCTCAGGCCGCAGGCCGAGGACGCGCCGCCACCCCGCGGCGGCGGATGCGCTCCCACAACTTCTCGTGGAAGAAATAGGCTACGGTGTTGCAAGTCGGCTCCACCAGAGCCAGCAAGCTGCCGATGGCGACACTGCCGGTGAGCAGCCAGCCGACGGTAAAGGCCACGGAGAAATGCACCATGGCGAAGGTCAGGGTCTTGAGCATGGCGGATCTCCTCGTATGCCGATCCTAGCTCGATGATAATCGTTCTCATTAATAGCTCAAGACAATTGTTGCTATCAAAAAAATAGTTATCTCCTATAGAGACGGTTTTCTGCGCTGGGTGTAGGCCGAAAGTGACACGGACCGATCGACAGAACATGTTCCGAGCCTTGCCCGCGGGGCAGGCTGTGGGGCGATCAAAGACTTACTTATAATGGCACACTCGGCGGGCATGTAGGCGGGCTTATCACAGCGATGAACAAGAACATGGGCAACGGCAACCGGGTGGTGCTCTGCACCTGCCCCGATCTGGACAGCGCCGGGCGGATGGCCGAAACCCTGGTGGCAGAGCGGCTGGCCGCCTGCGTCAACATTCTGCCCGGCCTGACCTCGGTGTACCGCTGGCAGGGCGCGATCCAGCGCGATGTCGAAGTGCTGCTGCTGATCAAGACCCGCACCGATGCCTTCACCGCCCTGGAGCGGCGGGTACGCGAACTGCATCCCTATGAGGTTCCGGAACTCATCGCACTACCCATCCTGGAAGGCAGCACCCCCTATCTGGACTGGCTGGCGGCCAGCGTGGAGGCGGGCGATGCTGCGTAGAGCGGCGCTGCTGCCGATCCTGTTGTTGCTGCCGCTGCTGGCCCTGGCCCAGAGCGGGCTGTTCAAGGGCTGGGGCGGCAGCTCCGCCGGCCCTGACCTGCTGCCCCCGGAGCAGGCTTTCGCCCCCAGCGTCAGCGCCCGCGACGCCCGCACCCTGGAAGCCACCTGGGCCATCGCCGACGGCTATTACCTGTACCGCGACAAGATCAAGCTCACTCTCCTGGACGCCGGCGGACTGACCGTGCAGAGCCTGGAGCTGCCGGCCGGCGAGCCCAAGGAGGACGAGTTCTTCGGCGTGCAGCAGGTGTACTATCGCGCGGCCCGCGCCAGCGCCCGCCTCGCCGGCGACTGGCCGGCCGCCGGCGAGATCCGCGTGCGGCTGGACTATCAGGGCTGCGCCGAGGTGGGGGTGTGCTATCCGCCCATGAACCAGATCCTGCCGGTGGCGCTGCCCAGCGGCGCCACACCCTCGACGGTGGCCGCCAGCGCGCCTGCACTGCCTCCCTCCGCCCCTGCCGCAGCGCTGCCGCCGGCCGAGCAGGATCGCCTGGCGCAGCTGCTGGCCCGGGACCGCCTCTGGTCTTTGCCCCTGTTCCTGGGGCTAGGGCTGTTGCTGGCCTTCACGCCCTGCATGTTTCCCATGCTCCCCATCCTCTCCGGCCTCATCGTCGGCCAGGGGGACAAGCTCAGCACGCCGCGCGCCTTGGCGCTGTCGCTCACCTACGTGCTGGCCATGGCCCTGACCTATACTCTGGTCGGCGTCCTGGCCGCCCTGCTCGGTCAGAACCTGCAGACCCTATTCCAGCATCCGGCGGTGCTCGGCGGCTTCGCCGGCTTGTTCGTGCTGCTGGCCCTGTCCATGTTCGGCTTGTTCCATCTGCAGCTCCCCGCGCGCTGGCAGCAGACGTTGACCGAGCTCAGCAACCGCCAGATCGGCGGCCGTTACCTCGGGGTAGGGGTCATGGGGGCGCTCTCGGCGTTGATCGTCAGTCCCTGCCTGGCGCCGCCTCTGATCGGCATCCTTTCGGTGATCGCTCAGAGCGGCGATGTGCTGCTCGGTGCCGCCGCCCTGTTCGTCCTGAGCCTGGGCATGGGTCTGCCGCTGCTCGTCCTCGGCGCCAGCGCCGGCCACTGGCTGCCCCGGGCCGGGCGCTGGCTGGAGAGCATCCGCCACCTGTTCGGCTATCTGCTGCTGGCGGTGGCATTGTGGCTGCTGGAGCGCATCCTGCCGGCACCGCTGATCATGCTGAGCTGGGCTGCGCTGCTACTGGTGGGCGCGGTACAGCTGGGCGCGCTGCATGCCCTGGAGCGCCCCGCCGCGGGCTGGCAGGTACTAGGTAAGGGCTTGGGGGTGCTGCTCCTGGTCTACGGCAGCCTGATCCTGGTGGGTCTGGCCGGCGGCAGCCGCGATCCCTGGCAGCCGCTGCGCGATGTGAGCTGGTCAGGGGCGGCACCGGAGTCGGCCCAGGCCGCGGAGTTCCAGCCCATCAAGGGTGTGGCCGGCCTGCAGCAGGCCCTGGCGGCGGCAGGCTCGCGGCCGGTGGTGCTGGACTTCTATGCCGACTGGTGCATCTCCTGCAAGGAGATGGAGCGCTATACCTTCCCCGATCCGGCGGTGCGCGCCGCTTGGGCCGGAGCGCTCAAGCTGCGCGCCGATGTCAGCGCCAACGACGCCGAGGACCAGGCCCTGCTCAAGCGCTTCGGCCTGTTCGGGCCGCCTGCCATCCTGTTCTTCGACGCGCAGGGACGCGAACGGTTCGACCACCGGGTGGTAGGCTTTCTGCCGGCCCCGGCCTTCGCCGCGCGGCTGCAGCGGGCACTGGACGGCTAAAGGGGATCTCGCCTGCATCGGCGCCGATCTTCGCCGATCTTCCCATTTCTGGACAAGACCTGGGCATTGATGCAGAATGCCACCACCTTCCGCCCTGTCCCCCGGACGCTGCCCTCCATGGCAAAACTGCTGTTCTGCACCGGCCCCGCCCTCGATCTGCTGGGCACCCGTGACCCCTTCGGCCACCACCCTCATGACGTGGCGGTGGACGTCATCTGCGGTTTGGGCACTCAGGGTTGCACGCTGACCCTGCCGGCGGCGGACCGTCAACTGCGCCAACGCAAAGGTTAAGACGACACATCATGGACATTCGCAAGATCAAGAAGCTGATTGAACTCCTGGAGGAATCCGGCATCGCCGAGATCGAGATCCAGGAGGGCGAGGAATCGGTGCGCATCAGCCGCCACGCCAAAGGTGCGCCGGTGATGGTGCAGCCAGCCATGGCACCGACCTGGAACGCGCCGGCCGGTGCCTTCGCCACGCCGGCGCCGGCCACCGCCGCGCCGGTCGCCGCCGCCGTAGCCGAGAGCAAGCCGGTCGAGCCGGTGCGCAGCGGCCACCTCATCCGCTCGCCCATGGTGGGTACCTTCTACCGCTCCGCCTCACCGGGCGCCAAGCCCTTCGTGGAGGTGGGCAGCCAGGTCAAGGCGGGCGACACCATCTGCATCATCGAGGCGATGAAGATGTTCAATCCCATCGAAGCCGACAGGGCCGGTACGGTAGTGGAGATCCTGGTGGAGAACGGCCAGCCGGTCGAATACGACCAGCCGCTGGTCGTGATCGAATAAGCGGGCGCAACCGACCATGCTGGATAAAGTCGTCATCGCCAACCGCGGAGAAATCGCCCTGCGCATCCTGCGCGCCTGCCGCGAACTGGGCATCAAGACCGTCGCCGTCCACTCCACCGTGGACCGCGATCTCAAGCATGTGCGCCTGGCCGACGAGTCGGTGTGCATCGGTCCCCCACCCCCCGCCGAGAGCTATCTGAACATGCCGGCGCTGATCTCGGCGGCCGAGGTCACCGACGCCGTGGCCATCCACCCCGGCTATGGTTTTCTCTCGGAGAACGCCGATTTCGCCGAGCGCGTCGAACAGTCCGGTTTCATCTTCATCGGCCCGCGCCCGGAGACCATCCGTCTGATGGGCGACAAGGTCTCCGCCATCAAGGCCATGAAGGAGGCCGGCATCCCCTGCGTGCCCGGCTCCGACGGACCGCTGGGGGACGACGACGAGGAGACCCTGCGCCTGGCACGCCGCATCGGCTTCCCGGTGATCATCAAGGCCGCCGGCGGCGGCGGCGGGCGCGGTATGCGCGTGGTGCACTCCGAGGCGGCGCTGCTCAACACCATTTCCCTGACCCGCGCTGAAGCCCAGGCCGCTTTCGGCAATCCCATGGTGTACATGGAGAAGTTCCTGGAGCGGCCACGCCACATCGAGATTCAGGTGCTGGCCGACAGCCATGGCAACGCCGTCTACCTGGGCGAGCGCGACTGCTCCATGCAGCGCCGCCACCAGAAGGTGGTGGAGGAGGCCCCCGCTCCCGGCCTCAGCGAGGAGCAGCGCCGCCACATCGGTATGATCTGCGTCGAAGCCTGCAAGCGCATCGGCTATCGCGGCGCCGGCACCTTCGAGTTCCTCTACCAGGACGGCGAGTTCTACTTCATCGAGATGAACACCCGCATCCAGGTGGAGCACCCGGTCACCGAGATGATCACCGGGGTGGACATCGTCAAGGAGCAGATCCGCATCGCCGCCGGGCTGCCGCTCGCCTTCCGCCAGAAGGACATCGTGCTGCGCGGCCACGCCATCGAGTGCCGTATCAACGCCGAAGACCCGAACAATTTCCTGCCCTCCCCCGGCAACATCACCCTCTACCATGCACCGGGCGGACCGGGTGTGCGGGTGGATTCGCACATCTACAGCGGTTACCGCGTACCGCCCAACTATGACTCCATGATCGGCAAGCTCATCACTCACGGCGAGAGCCGCGAGTTCGCCATCGCCCGCATGCGCAACGCCCTGGCCGAACTGGTGATCGAGGGCATCAAGACCAACGCGCCCCTACACCAGCGCATCATGAACGACGCCGGCTTCATCCAAGGTGGTACCGACATCCACTACCTGGAGAAGCTGCTGGGTTTGAAGGAGTGAGGAGACTCATGAGCAGCGCCGACCCCGCCTGGCTGCAACTGACCCTGGAGGCCGTGCGCCACAGCCCGCAGGAGCTGGAGGACGCCCTGCTGGCGGCTGGGGCGGTGGCGGTGACCCTGCAGGACGCCGCCGACCATCCGGTGCTGGAGCCGCTGCCCGGGGAGACCCCATTGTGGCCCCACACCCGGGTCACCGGCCTGTTCGACGCCCAGACCGACATCGAGTCGGTCAAGCGCCGGATCGTCGCCAGTCTCGGCTCCGAGGCGCTGCCCGAGCTGCGCGCCGAGAGCCTGGAGGAGCGTGACTGGGTGCGCGCCTGGATGGATCACTACCAGCCCATGCGCTTTGGCCAGCGGCTGTGGGTCTGCCCCACCAACCAGAACCCGCCCGATCTCGCCGCAGTCAACCTGCTGCTCGATCCCGGCCTGGCCTTCGGCACCGGCACCCACCCCACCACCGCGCTGTGCCTGGAATGGCTGGATGCCCATCCGCCCCGCGACCAGGTGGTGATCGACTACGGCTGCGGCTCCGGCATCCTGGCCATCGCCGCCGGTCTGCTCGGCGCCCGCGAGCTGTGGGCCACCGACATCGATCCCCAGGCGCTCACCGCTACCCGCGACAATGCCGCGCGCAACGGGATCCTCGGGCGCCTGCACGTAGTGCCGCCGGAGCAGCTCGCCGCAGCGCCCGCCGATCTGGTGTTGGCCAACATCCTGGCCGGTCCGCTGATGATGCTCGCCCCCACCCTGGCCGAACACACTCGTCAGGGCGGCGCCGTGGTCCTGGCCGGGCTGCTGGCGCGCCACGCCGACGAGGTGGAGGCCGCCTACGCTCCCTGGTTTGAGTTCCAGCCTCGCGCCGAGAAGGAGGGCTGGGTGCGGCTGCACGGCGTGCGCCGTTAAAAGCGGAGCGTCGCCCGCTCCTCGGTCCCTGGTTCCTGCCCCCCAGTTCCGCTATCATCCTCTGCCCTGCCCGTCGGGCGGCCTGCTAAGCTTGTTCCGTATCGATTCATGCTGCATATCGGCCCTTACACCATTAACCCGCCGGTGGTACTCGCGCCCATGGCCGGCGTCACCGATCGCCCTTTCCGGCAGCTGTGCAAGCAGCTGGGGGCGGGCATGGCGGTATCGGAGATGGTGACCTCCGATCCGCGGCTGTGGCACAGCGCCAAGACTCGGCGGCGGCTGGACCATGCCGGCGAGGTGGAGCCGATCAGCGTGCAGATCGCCGGCTACGATCCAGCGATGATGGCCGAGGCGGCGCGCTTCAATGTCGAGCACGGCGCGCAAATCATCGACATCAACATGGGCTGCCCGGCGAAGAAGGTCTGCAACGTCATGGCGGGGTCGGCGCTGCTGCGGGATGAGCCGCTGGTGGGGCGCATCCTGGAGGCGGTGGTGAAGGCAGTGGAGGTACCGGTGACCCTCAAGATCCGCACCGGCTGGGATCGGGCGCACCGCAACGGCGTCAGCATCGCCCGCATCGCGCAAGAATCCGGCATCTGTGCGCTGACGGTACACGGCCGCACCCGCGCCGATCTGTACCAGGGCCAGGCCGAATACGACACCATCCGCGCCATCGCCCAGGCGGTGTCCATCCCAGTGATCGCCAACGGCGACATCGATACGCCGGAGAAGGCCAGGGCGGTGCTGGAGCATACCGGCGTGGGCACGGTGATGATCGGCCGTGCCGCCCAGGGCCGGCCCTGGATCTTCCGCGAGATCGCCCACTACCTGCGGCACGGCCAGCGCCTACCCGAGCCGCCGCTGGCGGAGGTGGCGACGATCCTGCTGGAACACCTGGAGAACCTGTACGCCTTCTACGGCGAGTACTTGGGCGTGCGGGTAGCGCGCAAGCACCTCTCCTGGTACAGCCAGGGACGCCTCGATGCCACCGCCTTTCGCGCTGCGGTCAACCGTGCCGAGCGCGCCGCAGAGCAACTGGCGCTGACCCGGGCTTTCTTCGAACGTCTAGCCGCAGAGGAACGACTGGCCGCATGACCGCCACCGACGCCCAGGACGATGCCATCGCCCCCGCCGTGCCACTGCGCGAGCAGGTCAAAAGCGCCCTGCACGAGTATTTCCAGCGCCTGGACGGAGATCTGCCCAGCAATCTTTACCAGCTGGTGCTGGAGCAGATGGAACAGCCGCTGCTGGAGACGGTGCTGCATTACACCCGCGGTAACCAGACCCGCGCCGCCGCAGTGCTGGGCATCAACCGCAGCACGCTGCGCAAAAAACTCAAGCACTACGGCCTGGAATAGCCGGCAGGCGCGGCGCGGCCGTTCAAGGCGCGCGCCACTTGATCGAACAGCCCATGCTCGCCACCTGTTCCGTCGGCCCCCGGCCGGTGCGCGCTATCTGGAGCATGGCTTCGAACAGCTCGCGGCGGGCGCCGGGCGGAGCCGGCTCGCGGCCGCTGGCGTCGAGGCGGCCGCGATACTGCAGTTCGCGCCGGGCGTTGTAGCCGAAGAAGTCGGGGGTGCACACCGCTCCATACGCCTTGGCCACCGCCTGGGTCTCGTCATACAGGTAGGGGAAGGGGAAGTCCTTCTCCCGGGCGATGCGTCGCATGTTCTCGAACGAGTCCTCCGGATAGTCCGTGGGATCGTTGGCCGAGATGGCCACCGAGCCGATCCCGTGCCCCTTGAGCTCGCGGGTATCGCGGATGATGCGCTCCAGCACCGCCTTCACATAAGGGCAATGATTGCAGATGAACATGACCAGCACGCCGTTGGGTCCGGCGCACTGGTCCAGGGTCCAGATTTTGCCGTCGACGCCAGGCAGCGCGAAGTCGGGGGCAGGCTTGCCGAAATCACAGATCGGAGTGTGCATCAGCACCATGGTCGTCATCTCCACAGCTCTATCAGACGCCTTATAGCAAAGCGCTGGACCGGAGCAAGCGGGCGTTGTTCCCGTGCAAGGCGTGCCGGTGCTCACCGACTTGCCGCCAATGGAGATGAAACTGCTTGAGTTTGCGGTTAAACTGCCCGCTTTGACCAGCCCCGGGGGCTGGTCCTGTCTTCTCCTTGGGGTTTCCTCCACTGCCGTTTCGAGGACGAGAATGAGCCATCGCTACCTGTTTACCTCCGAATCCGTATCCGAAGGTCATCCGGACAAGGTCGCCGACCAGATTTCCGATGCCGTTCTCGACGCCATACTGGCTCAGGACAAGTATGCCCGGGTGGCCTGCGAAACCCTGGTAAAGACTGGTGTCGCCATCATCGCCGGTGAGGTCACCACCAGCGCCTGGGTCGACCTGGAAGACCTGGTGCGTCGGGTGATCACCGGTATCGGCTACAACTCCTCCACCGTCGGCTTCGACGGCGCTACCTGCGGCGTGATCAACATCATCGGCAAGCAGTCGGCCGACATCGCCATCGGCGTCGACCGGCAGAAGCCCGAGGACCAGGGTGCCGGCGATCAGGGCCTGATGTTCGGCTACGCCAGCAACGAGACCGACGTGCTCATGCCCGCCCCCATCTGCTACGCCCACCGTCTGGTGGAGCGCCAGGCCGAGGCGCGCAAGTCCGGCCTGCTGCCCTGGCTGCGCCCCGACGCCAAGAGCCAGGTCACCTGCCGCTACGAGGACGGCAAGGTGGTGGGCATCGACGCCGTCGTGCTGTCCACTCAGCACAATCCGGAGGTGAAATACGCCGATCTGCAGGAAGCAGTGATGGAACTGATCATCAAGCACGTCATCCCCGCTGAGCTGATCGGCCGCGACACCAAGTTCCACATCAACCCCACCGGCCAGTTTATCATCGGCGGCCCGGTCGGTGACTGCGGCGTGACCGGGCGCAAGATCATCGTCGACACCTACGGCGGCATGGCGCGCCACGGCGGAGGCGCCTTCTCCGGCAAGGATCCGTCCAAGGTCGACCGCTCCGCCGCCTATGCCGGCCGCTACGTGGCCAAGAACATCGTCGCTGCCGGGCTGGCCGACAAGTGCGAGATCCAGGTCTCCTACGCCATCGGCGTGGCCGAGCCGACCTCGATCTCCATCACCACCTTCGGCACCCACAAGATCCCGGAGGAGCGCATCGAGCAACTGGTGCGCGAGCACTTCGACCTGCGGCCCTACGCCATCACCCGCATGCTCGACCTGCTGCACCCCATGTACCTGCCCACCGCCGCCTACGGCCACTTCGGCCGCCATCCGGTGGAAATGAGCTACGAGTGGGAAGAGGTGGAAAACGGCCGCAAGGTCAAGCGCAGCGACACCTTCACCGCCTTCACCTGGGAGAAGACTGACAAGGCCGAGGCGCTGCGCGCCGACGCCGGGCTCTGACCCCGGCCTCCAAGCCCGCCATCCCGAGGGGCGCTGCAGCGGCCAGCTCAGGCCGTCAGGCTCGGGATGGCGGATTTCCCGTGGTAACGGCGCCCATTCCCTGGAATGGAGAAACGCCATGAGCGCAGTCCCGCAACTCGCCACCGGCGGCGACTATCGCGTCGCCGACATCAGCCTGGCCGACTGGGGTCGCAAAGAGATCGCCATCGCCGAGACCGAAATGCCCGGCCTCATGGCGGTGCGCGAGGAATACGCCGCGCAGCAGCCGCTTAAAGGCGCCCGCATCGCCGGCTCCCTGCACATGACCATCCAGACGGCGGTGCTGATCGAGACCCTGCAAGCCCTGGGCGCCGCAGTGCGCTGGGCCTCCTGCAACATCTTCTCGACCCAGGACCATGCCGCCGCCGCCATCGCCGCCGCCGGTACCCCGGTGTTCGCCTACAAGGGCGAGAGTCTGGAGGAGTACTGGGAGTTCACCCACCGCATCTTCGAGTGGCCCGAAGGGCAGCCCGCCAACATGATTCTGGACGACGGCGGCGATGCCACCCTGCTGCTGCACCTGGGTGCGCGCGCCGAGCAGGATCGTTCGGTCATCGCCCATCCGGGCAACGACGAGGAGCGCGCCCTCTTCGCCGCCATCGGCAAGCGCCTGGACAGCGAGCCCGGCTGGTATTCGACCCGCATCGCGGCAATCCGCGGCGTCACCGAAGAAACCACCACCGGCGTGCATCGCCTCTACCAGATGGCCGCCGAAGGCCGGCTGCGCTTCCCGGCGATCAACGTCAACGACTCGGTGACCAAATCCAAGTTCGACAACCTGTACGGCTGCCGCGAGTCGCTGGTCGACGGCATCAAGCGCGCCACCGACGTGATGATCGCCGGCAAGATCGCCGTGGTCTGCGGCTACGGCGACGTCGGCAAGGGCTGCGCCCAGAGCCTGCGCGGGCTGGGGGCCACCGTGTGGGTGACCGAGATCGATCCGATCTGCGCCCTGCAGGCGGCCATGGAGGGCTACCGCGTGGTGACCATGGACTACGCCGCTGCCAAGGCCGACATCTTCGTTACCGCCACCGGCAATGTGCGCGTCATCAGCCACGCGCACATGCAGGCGATGAAGCATCAGGCCATCGTCTGCAACATCGGGCACTTCGACTCCGAGATCGACGTCGCCAGCCTCAGGCAGTACCGCTGGGAGAACATCAAGCCGCAGGTCGACCACATCATCTTCCCCGATGGCAAGCGCATCATCCTGCTGGCCGAGGGACGGCTGGTGAACCTGGGCTGCGCCACCGGGCATCCCAGCTTCGTCATGTCCAACTCCTTCACCAACCAGGTGCTGGCCCAGATCGAGCTGTTCAGCAACACTGCCCAGTACCCCATCGGCGTCTACACCTTGCCGAAGAAGCTCGATGAGATGGTAGCGCGGCTGCATCTGAAGAAGCTCGGCGCCCAGCTCACCGAACTCACCGACGAGCAGGCCGCCTACATCGGCGTGGCCAAGGAAGGGCCGTTCAAGCCGGAGCACTATCGCTACTGAGTGCGCTGCCTGCCCTGTGCCGCTGACACAGGAATCGACACACCCGACCCGCCGCACTCCGGCGGGTTTTTTCATGCTCTGCGCCTGGCGCTTTATCGGATTTCATGATTGATGAAACAATCATGAATAATATTCAACCTGACACGGAAAAATGCTCCATAGACGGCCGCCTGAGGGATTCGCAGAATCCCTGGTAATGATCAGCCGCCGCAGTACACTACCATGTCCGCGCCCGCCAGCCGTCCTCACGCTCAGCCGCTGCTCAGCTGCGAGTTCTTCCCACCGAACTCGCCGCAAGCGGCGGCCGAGTTACGCGATACCCGCCGCCAGCTGCTGGCCCTGGCGCCCGAATACTACTCGGTGACCTATGGCGCCGCCGGCTCCACCCGCAACCGCACTTTCGAGGCGGTCATGGACATCCGCCAGCAGGACCCGGTGGAGGCCGCGCCTCACCTGACCTGCATCGCCTCCACGCGGGAGAGCGTGCACGCCATCCTGGAGTACTACCGCAGCCACGGCATTCGTCGCATCGTCGCCCTGCGCGGCGACCTGCCCGGCGGCATGCGCGACCCCGGCGAGCTGCGCTACGCCAACGAGCTGGTGGCCTTCATCCGCGAGAGCTGCGGCGAGCACTTCCACATCGAAGTGGCCGCCTACCCGGAGTTCCATCCGCAGGCGAGCAGTCCGGAGCGCGATCTGCAGAATTTCTGCCGTAAAGTGGCAGCCGGCGCCAATGCGGCCATCACCCAGTACTTCTTCAACCCGGATGCCTATTTCCGCTTCCGCGACGACTGTGCCCGGCGCGGCGTCCACATCCCCATCGTACCGGGCATCATGCCCATCACCAACTACAAGCAACTGGCGCGCTTCTCCGATCAGTGCGGGGCGGAGATCCCGCGCTGGATACGGCAACGGCTGGAGGGCTACGGCGACGACCTGGCGGCGATCCGCAGCTTCGGCCTGGAGGTGGTGACGGAACTGTGCCGGCGTCTGCTGCAGGGCGGCGCTCCTGGCCTGCACTTCTACACCATGAATCAGGCCGCGCCGACCCTGGCCATCTGCCGCGGACTGGGACTGATCGCCTGAGATTCGAACGGGTTTGGTGTGGGCCGCGCCGATGGCCTAGACCGAGGCAGTCCCTGCCTCCAGCGTCACCGGGGTGAGCGGCTGGGCGGACTGGTCGAACTCCGCCCACAGCTCGGCATAGCTGCGGCCGAAGATGGGATGGCGCTCCTGGCCGGCGATGTCGGCCAGGGGTTTGAGCACGAACGCGTAGCGGGTGATCTCGTCGCGCGGCAGTTGCAGGCCGCCGGCTTCCAGCACCAGATCGTCGTAGAGCAGCAGGTCCAGGTCCAGAGTGCGCGGCGAGAACTTGGGGGCGTCGCGGCGGCGCCCGTGAGCCACCTCGACCTCGCGCAGCCGTGCTGTCAGCGGCCGCACCCCGAGTTCGGTATCGGCTCCCACCACCAGATTGAGGAAGTCGTCGCCCTCGAAACCCACCGCCTTGTTGCGGTACACCGGCGATACTGTCAGCGTTCCGAACAACTCGGCCAGCGCCTGCAGGCAGGATCGCACGTTGCGGGCCGGCTCCACGTTGCTGCCGATGCTGATGTAGACCCGGGCCATGGCTTCAACGCCGCTCCCCGCGTTCGATGATCACCCCCACCGCCTGCGCGCCGCGCACCGCTCCCGGCTTGCTCAGGGTGAGCCTGAGCCAGGGCACACCGAACTCACGCATCACCAACTCGGCAATCTGCTCGGCCAGGGCCTCCACCAGCAGGAACTGACTGTTCTCCACGAACTGGATGAGGCGTTTGGCCACGGTCTTGTAGCTCAGGGTATCGTCGATGTTGTCGCTGTGCGCGGCCCGGCGGATATCGGCGCCGAGTTCCAGGTCGATGCTGACGGTCTGGCGGATCTGCCGCTCCCAGTCGTAGATACCGATCACGGTCTCGATACGCAGGTCGCGGATGAAGATGATGTCCATGATGCTCGTTGGCAATTCGTGGCGGGTGAGCGTTCCCATGTAGCACCGCTGCCCGGCCTTGGCAAGCCCTGCCAAGGGCACGCTTCCATGCTAAGTTTGGCCGAACGCCATCAACCTCCTCACATTCACCATGCTCGCTGCCCTGTTCGTCGCCTTCGGCTATCTGCTCGGCTCTCTCTCCACCGCCATCATCGTCTGCCGGCTGCTGGGACTGCCCGACCCGCGCAGCCAGGGCTCGCGCAACCCCGGGGCCACCAACGTGCTGCGCATCGGTGGCAAGAAAGCGGCAGTCATCACCCTGGCCGGGGATTTCCTCAAGGGGCTGATCCCGGTGCTGCTGGCCAAGCTCGCCGGCGTCGACCCCGTGGGTCTGGCGCTCACCGCGCTGGCCGCCTTCCTCGGCCATCTCTTTCCGGTATTCTTCGGCTTCCAGGGCGGCAAGGGCGTGGCCACCGCCTTGGGCGTGCTGCTCGGTCTGTCCTGGCCGGTAGCCCTGGCCTGCCTGGGAACCTGGCTGCTGGTGGCCAAGCTCACCCAGATCTCCTCCCTGGCCGCGCTCACGGCATCCGTGCTGTCGCCCCTGTACCTGTGGTTGTTCCGGGTGCCACCGGTGTACGTGCTGGTCACTCTGGTGATGGTGGCGCTGTTGATCTGGCGCCATAAGGACAACATCCGCCGTCTGTTGGCCGGCGAGGAAGGCCGGCTAATCAAGAAGGACTGAGGTCGTAGGGGTTGCTGGCGGACGCGTCTCGGGCCAGCTGCGGCTGCGGCTCAGCCGCCCGGCGGCGTCAGGCTATCTAGCGGCCAGCGGGCGCGCACGCGGATGGCGCTGTCCTCGCACTGCCCGGCGGCTAGGCGCAGGTAGCCGGCATAGGCGATCATGGCGCCATTGTCGGTGCAGAACTCCAGACGCGGATAGTAGACTTTCCCGCCCTCCTGCTCGGCCAGCTCGCGCAGCCGCTGGCGCAGGCGGCGGTTGGCGCCCACCCCGCCCGCCACCACCAGGCGGCGGATGCCGGTCTGACGCAGGGCACGCCGGCACTTGATGGCCAGGGTATCGACCACCGCCTCTTCGAAGGCGCGCGCCACATCGGCGTCGTTGCGCGGCGACGGCCCCAGTTCCTGGCGGGTGTTGAGCGCATAGGTCTTAAGGCCGCTGAAGCTGAAGTCCAGGCCGGGGCGATCGGTCATCGGCCGCGGAAAGCTGAGGCGCGTGGGATCGCCTCGCTCGGCCAGCCTCGCGAGAGCCGGTCCGCCGGGATAGCCCAGGCCGAGCAACTTGGCGGTCTTGTCGAAGGCCTCGCCGGCGGCATCGTCCAGCGATTCGCCCAGCAGCCGGTAGCGGCCGATGCCGTTCACCTCCACCAGCATGGTATGCCCACCGGAGACCAGCAGAGCGACGAAGGGAAAGGCCGGAGGCTCATCCTCCAGCATGGGCGCCAGCAGATGGCCCTCCATGTGGTGCACGCCCAGCGCCGGCACACCCCAGGTCCAGGCCAGGGTGCGCCCCAGGGAGGCCCCCACCAGTAGCGCGCCGATCAGCCCCGGCCCGGCGGTATAGGCGACCCCATTCACGGAAGCTGCGCTCACCCCGGCGTCGCGGAACACCTGGCGCAGCAGCGGCAGCGCCTTGCGCACATGGTCGCGCGAGGCCAGCTCCGGCACCACCCCGCCGTACTGGGCGTGTAGCTCCACCTGGCTGTACAGAGCGTGGGCCAGCAGCCCGCGTTCACCGTGGTAGAGGGCGACCCCAGTCTCGTCGCAGGAAGTTTCGATTCCAAGTACTAGCATAAATAAAGTGTCCCGTCAGAGTCCGGGCAACGCAAGGGTTTTGCATTTGCCTGGACTAGCTTTTAAAATGAGCAGCTTATTTATTGGCACCCCTGAACTTTCCAAGACCGAGGTGATGGTTTAATGCCTTCTGTAAAAGTCAAAGAGAACGAGCCGTTCGACATCGCCCTGCGCCGCTTCAAGCGCTCCTGCGAGAAGGCCGGTGTGCTGTCCGAGGTACGCCGCCGCGAATTCTACGAGAAGCCTACCCAGGAGCGTAAGCGCAAGGCCGCCGCTGCCGTCAAGCGCCATCTGAAGAAGCTGGCCCGCGAAAACGCCCGGCGCACCCGCCTGTACTGAGCGGCCACGGCTTGTCTCTTTGCGGTTTACAGGCCCCCACATGTCCCTCAAAGACCGCATCCAAGACGACATGAAGTCCGCCATGCGCGCCCAGGACAAGGAGCGCCTGGCGGCCATCCGCCTGATCCTGGCCGCCATCAAGCAGCGCGAGGTGGACGAGCGTATCACCCTGGACGATGCTCAGGTGGTGGCGGTGCTCGACAAGATGCTCAAACAGCGCCGCGAGTCCATCGCCCAATACGAGGCCGCCGCACGCGAGGATCTGGCGGCCAAGGAGCGCATCGAGGCCGCGGTGATCCAGGGTTATATGCCCGCCGCGCTGAGCGACGCCGAGCTGGATGCTCTGATCGCGGCCGCCATCGCCGCAACCGGCGCCCAGTCCGTCAAGGACATGGGCAAGGTCATGGCCAAGGTCAAGGCCGAAGCTCAGGGCCGGGCCGATATGGCAGCGGTCAGCGCCCGCATCAAGAGCCGCCTCGGCGGCTGAGCCAGCGGGCGGCCATAGTGAATGCGCCGCGCCGCACGGACACCCCGTGCGGTCCTGCAGTTCGTCCTGCTATCGCCTAAGCTTTGCCCCATGGCCGGCCGCATTCCCCAGGATTTTTTGGATCACCTGCTCGGTCGCCTCGACATCGTCGAGCTGATCGACAGCCGCGTGCCGCTCAAGCGGGCCGGGCGCGAGTTCGTCGCCTGCTGTCCGTTCCACAGCGAGAAGACCCCCTCCTTCACCGTCAGCCCGAGCAAGCAGTTCTACCACTGCTTCGGCTGCGGCGCCCACGGCAACGCCATCAGCTTTCTCATGGACTACGAGCGCCTCGCCTTCCCCGAAGCGGTGGAGGAACTGGCGCGGCTGGCCGGGCTGGAACTGCCGCACACCGCTGCTCCCGAGAGCGACACAGACCCCCAGCAGGAGCTGCTGGCGGTGCTGGAACAGGCCGATCAGTTCTTCCGCCGCCAGCTGCGCGAGCACCCGGAGCGGCAGCGGGCGGTGGACTATCTGCGCGGGCGCGGGGTAAGCGGCGACATCGCCAGAACCTTCGGCATCGGCTACGCGCCCCCGGGCTGGGACAACCTGCTGCGCACCTTGACCGCCCGCGGCTTCTCTCTCAAGGTCCTGCTGGCGGCGGGGCTGGTGATCGAGAAACCGGGCGGCGGTCATTACGACCGCTTCCGTGAGCGCATCATGTTCCCCATCCGCGACCGCCGCGGCCGGGTCATCGCTTTCGGCGGCCGCACCCTGGACGACGCCACCCCCAAGTACCTGAACTCGCCGGAAACCCCCATCTTCCACAAGGGACGGGAGCTGTACGGCCTATATGAGGCGCGCATGGCCCAGCGCCAGCTCACCCGACTGGTGGTGGTGGAGGGCTATATGGACGTGGTGGCCCTGGCCCAGCACGGCCTCCCCTACGCCGTCGCCACCCTTGGCACCGCCACCACCGCCGAGCACATCGACAAGCTGTTCCGCCTCACCCGTGACATCGTGTTCTGCTTCGACGGCGATCGTGCCGGCCGCGAGGCTGCCTGGCGCGCCCTGGAAAACGTGCTGCCGCAGATCCGCGACGGGCGCCAGGCGGGCTTTCTGTTCCTGCCGGAAGGCGAGGACCCCGACACCCTGGTGCGCCAGGAAGGGCGCGCAGGCTTCGAGCGCCGCCTGGGCGCGGCCCAGCCGCTGTCCGACTACCTGTTCGAACGCCTCGGCCGACAGGTGGACATGGGCAGCCTGGACGGCCGCGCCCGGCTGGTGGAACTGGCACGGCCGCTGTTGGCCAAATTACCTGATAGTGTGTTTCGCGACCTGATGGTGCAGCGCTTGGCGCAACTGGCTCAAACCGAGGTGACCGCCATCGCCCGCCGTCTGGGGTTAGGTGCCGCACCGACCAAGTCCGGCGCCCCTCAGCGCGCAGCGATGTTTACCCGCACGCCGGTGCGCCTGGCCATGGCGTTGTTGCTGAACCGCCCGGAACTGGCGCAACAGGCCGGCGACACGGAGCGGCTGCGCGGCATCGCACTGCCAGGTCTGCCGTTGCTGATCGAGCTGATTGAATTATTGCAGCAGCATCCCCATATGAATGCCGCGGCCCTGCTGGAACGCTACCGGGACACGGATACCGGCGCCGCCTTGCAGAAACTGGCGCGCTGGCAGCCGGAGGTTCCGGAAGAGCTCTATCAGGCGGAGTTTCTCGGCGCCCTGCAGCGCCTGGAAGGCGAGCGGCAGCGCAACAACCCCCTCGTGGAACGGGCCTTGCGCAAGAGCAGGCCAGGCGAACTTAGCGACGAGGAACGGGAGGCTCTGCGCAATCTGGGGCGAAGCGGTCAGACCAGTTGAGAATCTGCGCAAATCTTGGGCAAAGATCAGCAATCATGCTATCTTTTCCAGTTCATTTCTATGTTTTTACTCTTGGGTGTAACGGAAGGTCATGAGCGAGCAGCAGCAGTCGCAAATCAAGAAGTTGATCGCCCGCGGCAAGGAGCAGGGTTATCTGACTTATGCCGAGATCAACGACCACCTGCCCGAGGATATCGTCGATCCTGAACAGATCGAAGAAATCATCGCCATGATTAGCGACATGGGTATCGAGGTGCACGAGTTTGCGCCCGACGCCGATACCCTATTGCTAAACGAGAGCTCGGTCAATACCGATGATGACGTCGCCGAAGAAGCGGCAGCGGCCCTGGCAGCGGTGGACAGCGAGTTCGGCCGCACCACCGACCCGGTGCGCATGTACATGCGCGAGATGGGCACGGTGGAACTGCTCACCCGGGAGGGCGAGATCCAGATCGCCAAGCGCATCGAGGAAGGCATGGACCAGGTGTTCACCGCCCTGGCCAACTATCCTCTGGCAGTGGGCGAGTTGTTGCGCGAATACACCCTGATCAAGGAGGGCGAGGGCCGGCTGGCCGATCTCATCACCGGCTTCAATGATCCTGCCGCTCTGGCCGCCGAGGCGGTGGACGCGAGCGAACTCGACGAACTGGACGAAGAGGCCGCAGCCCTGGCCGAGGAGCCCGAGGAAGACGAGGAAGAAGAGGAAGAAGACAGCAGCGAGGCCGCCTCCGAGTCCGGCCCCGATCCCGAGGAGGCGGCGCGGCGCTTCGCTGAACTGGCCCAGTTGCACGAGCAGTTGCAAGCAGTGCGCATCACCAAGGGCTTCGCCCATCCCGAAGCCCAGGGCGTACGCCAGCAGATGGCCGAGCGCTTCCTGGAACTGCGCCTGGCGCCCAAGCTGCAAGAGCGCCTGATGGAGCAACTGCGCCAGACCGTGGAGCGCATCCGGGCCCAAGAGAAGATCGTCATGGACATCTGCGTCGGTCGGGCGCAAATGCCGCGCAAACTGTTCATCGAATCCTTCCCTGCCCAGGAAACCGATCCGCGCTGGGTGGAGACCCATATCCAGGCGGGCAAGCCCTATTCCGCCGCGCTGGCGCAATACCGCGAGGCTATCGTCGCCGCCCAGCAGCGGCTGGCCGCGATCGAGCGTGAAACCGGGCTGACCATCCACGACATCAAGGAGACCAACCGTCAGATCTCCATCGGCGAGGCCAAGGCGCGCCGCGCCAAGAAGGAAATGGTGGAGGCCAACCTGCGCCTGGTGATCTCGATTGCCAAGAAGTACACCAACCGCGGCCTGCAGTTCCTGGACCTGATCCAGGAGGGCAATATCGGCCTGATGAAGGCGGTGGATAAATTCGAATACCGACGCGGCTACAAGTTCTCCACCTACGCCACGTGGTGGATCCGCCAGGCCATCACCCGCTCCATCGCTGACCAGGCACGCACCATCCGCATCCCGGTGCACATGATCGAGACCATCAACAAGCTCAACCGGGTGTCGCGGCAGATGCTGCAGGAGATGGGCCGCGAGCCGACCCCCGAGGAGTTGGCCACGCGCATGGAGATGCCCGAAGACAAGGTGCGCAAGGTGCTGAAGATCGCCAAGGAACCGATCTCCATGGAGACGCCCATCGGCGACGACGAAGATTCGCATCTGGGGGATTTCATCGAGGACGCCTCGGTCATGTCCCCGGTGGAATCGGCCACCATCGAAGGCCTCAAGGAGGCGACCCGTGAGGTGCTGGCCAGCCTCACCCCGCGCGAGGCCAAGGTGCTGCGCATGCGCTTCGGCATCGACATGAACACCGACCACACCCTGGAGGAGGTCGGCAAACAGTTCGACGTAACCCGCGAGCGCATCCGTCAGATCGAGGCCAAAGCCCTGCGCAAGCTGCGCCACCCCAACCGCTCCGAGCAATTGCGCAGCTTCCTCGATCTCGACTGACCCCGCATTGGCTTGGCGGGGTATGGCGGCGCCGCTATACTCCCGCCTTTGCGGGCCCTTAGCTCAACGGTCAGAGCAGGGGACTCATAATCCCTTGGTTGAAGGTTCGAATCCTTCAGGGCCCACTAATAAATCAATGGACGGTGCTCGGAACGCTTGAGGGCACCGAACGCTGGTCCTCCTGTCGAGGTATCGATGCCGGTGGTTCGAACCTCGGCAGTTTGCTAGCCACAGCGCCTCATGGATTTCGTCCGCATAGCCATCAACTGCGGCGGCGTACTTCGGGCGTGGTTCCCAGCCTCGGATTTCTGTGACAACCGCCTGGCCGTGCAGTCTCCCAGTTACAGCCGTATAGGCTGCAATTCAGGTTGCCTTCACTTCAAGCCGAGGACTTCATACACTTCGAGCGGTTTCTGCTTGCCCTTGACCTGGATCACGGTCCCTGGGCGTACCGAGATGTGCTCCTGCACGCGGGCATAGACTGCGGCGCTGATCAGGATCTGATCGAGCCCGGTGTACTCCTGGATGCGCTTGGCGATGTTCACATCGTCGCCGATGGCAGTGTACTCCATGCGCTCCTCCGAGCCGATTAGCCCGAGCACCGCCTCGCCGACATGAATCCCGACGCCAAGGGAGAGCCGGAAGATGGGGGATAGCTCCTGATGCAGGGCGTGGATCGCATCGCGAATCCCCAGCGCCGCACGCACCGCTCGCAGGACATGATCGCTCTGAGGGAGCGGGGCATTGAACCAGGCCATGACCGCATCCCCCAAGAATTTATCGATGCTCCCTTCCTCAGCCAGCACAGCGTTGGCCATCGCCGCGAGATACCGGTTGAGCAACCCGACCAGATCCTCTGGACTCAGTTGCTCGCTGATGCTCGTAAAGCCATGGATATCGGCAAAAAGCGTGGTGATCTCCATGCGTTTGCCGCCCAGCGCGAGACGCTCAGGATCGATTTGATTCAGGATCACGGGCGAGACCATGTGCTCCAGCAGGCGCCGCTGGGCCTCCATGCGTCTCATATCCGTCACGTCATCGAGGACGATGGCCACACCCTGGAGTTGATTGAAACCTCTAAGGGCGGAGAGATTGAAGCGCAGGTGCACGGGACCGCGCTGCGGCAGGGTGGGGCTCACTTCGAGGCCGATCACCGGCTTATCCGTTTGGCAAACCTTAAAGAAGTGGGGTAACAGCGTCTCCCCTAAGGGAGGAAAAAGCTCAGCCATATTCTGTCCCACGAGCTCAGCAGCCTGTCGATATCCCAGGATATGCAAGGCGGCCAGGTTACACAGAGTGATTCTCCCGTGCAGGTCCGTGGTGATGACTCCGCTGACGATGGAGGCGAAGATGTTGTCGAGCAGGTTCTTGAGCGCTGTGACCTCGGCCAGAGACTGGCGCAATTGCTCCTCGCGTTCCTGGAGCCGCGCGGCCATCTGGTCGAAGGCACCCGCCAGTTGGCTCAGCTCGCCATATCCTGGCGGCAGCTCCGTGCGGGCACTGAGATCACCGGCCTGCAGCTGCTCCACCCCTTGCTGCAGCAGTCTCAACGGGAACAGAATCTTATGGCGGGTGAAATGCGCAATACTGTTGACCAGCAGACCGGCCAGCACCAAGGCAGCCAATAGCCCCAGCGAGCGCAGCACGAAGGGGCCCAGGGCCTCCACCAGCGGTTGCTCGACGATGGCAAACCACGGGGCCAGCTCGAACGGCATCCCCAGGGCAATCACCGGGGCGCCACCGAGGCCGGTATAGACATGGAGTCCACCATCGGCGATGGCCCAGGGCGTGGCGCCCACCCGTTTTTCCATAGTGATCCCGCTATGCAGGAAGCGCAGGTTGCGGTAGGCCACCAATTGGCCCACTTGATCGGTGATATAGACATAGCCGGTCTCGCCAACCCGCAGCCCGATGGCAATATTCCACAAGGTGGTCAGATCAAACCTGGCCACCAGCGTGGCCGCAAACACGCCCAGCTTATCGGCGACGGGAACAGCCAGGTTCACGGTCGGTACGCTGAATTCCCCGAAATCCACCGGGCCGAGATAGAGCTCGCCAGCCCGAACGGTGTCCAGCCACGGCTGTTTAGCCACCTCTGTCAGATCGGGCCTGCCCACCCGATGGCGCTGCACCAGCACCCTGCCTTGAGAGTCGATTAGCAGCAGCTCAAAGAGGGTGGGCCTGCGAGCGATCAGGTGGCGCAGGACAGCGCCCGGATCATCGGCCTCACTCAGCGCTTCACCGGTTGCGATCAGATCGCTCTTGACCTCGAGCAGGTGGAAATCAAAGGCGTGGACTGCCATTATCCCAGTCTCGCGAAGCTGTCGCTCTAGCCGATCCAAGGTACCGAGCAGGCCAACCACGATGGCGATGACCAGCCCCACAACGGCGATAAAGCCCAGCAGAATGACGCGCCGGTGCAGCCGCCGGCTGAGGGAGCTCTCCTGCCTGAACAAGGTTACAACCCATTTCATGGCGATCGCTCACTGGCTGGGAGCTATGGCAGGGGCTGGGAGCTATGGCAGGAACCGGGCGATATTGTCTTGGGTGATCAGTTGAATATCGCTCCACAGCAGAGTCTGGGGAAAGGTCTCGCCGGTCTCGAGATGGCGGACCATCAATTGCACTGCGAGCCTTGCCAGCCGTTCCGGCACCTGGTCAATGGTGGCGTGCAATCGCCCTTCTCCAATGGCCACCAAGGCATCCCGGTTGCCATCAAAGCCGGTGATGATGATGCCCTCCCGATGCGCCTCGGCTACCACCTCGGCCGCCCCCAATGCCATATCATCACCGGCAGCCAGGATGGCATCGACCCGGGGAAACTGACGCAGCCAAGCCCTGGTGATGCGCCGTGCCTCGCCCCGCAGCCAACGGCCCGATTGGAGGCCCAGGACATTGATATCACCCACCCGCAGGCCTTCTAGCATCCCATTGCGCCGCTCGATGGCGTTCTGGTGTCCCATCAGGCCCTCCAGGATAAGCACATCGCCGCGCCCGCCCAGCTGTCCAACTACCCACTGACCAAGCATCCGCCCGGCCTTCACGTTGTCAAATACTACAAATGTCAGGAGCCCCTTGGCATCAAGAGGTGTGTCATGGACGATGACGGGGATCCCAGCCGCGATGGCCTTTTCCGTTACCGGCGCCAGGCGGTAGGTATCCACCGGAGCGATGATGATGCCATTGACCTCGCCTTGATGGATGAGGGCATCCATTGCTTTGATCTGTGCCGCGATATCTTCTTGCGCCTTGGGCGGAGCGAACACTGCCACATCCACATTGAAATCCCGTCCTGCGGTTTCGGCCCCTTGCTTCGCCCGTGCCCAATAGAAGCTGGCTTCCTCTCTAACCTTCACGAGATAGGCAATCTTCCACCGTTTGCTTGCCTTGATCTCGTCCCTCACACCAAGGGCTGTGACCGCCTGCCGGGGAGGCGATGGAGTCGCTGTTGGAGCGGGCGATGCCTTTCCGGCCTGCAAGACCCCGGCACCCCACCCCACCAGCAGCAAGCTGGCAACCAGAAGCACGACGCAACCCGCCACGGCTCCAGGACCTGGTCGGTTAAACCACCCCTTTCGCGCGCTTTTGGTCATCGCCCACCCAATCCAACTCGCTCGGGAATCTGCCCTCGATTTGATTTAAGTCTAGGAGGCTGGGCGCAGCTTAGAGCCAAACCGGCTTGCCGGTCTGGTAATACCAATTTGTGAAAAACACCCTGCATGGCAACCGAGGATCGAGTCCCATCCTGAGAGAGTCCTCGATGTATCGCCCCCTGCCGATGAGTAGCGTCAGATACGGCGCGACGAAGGCCCATGCATCGTCGCTCACAGCAGAGTAGAGCCCTAATGGCGGTCGGCGCGCAGCCCCAGCCCGTGGGGTGCTGGCGCCCGGTTGAGGATCGCCGTGTACAGGGTTTCGAACTCCTTCTTGGGCTTGTCGCCGAAGAGCGGATCTTCGTGGGCCATGAATACGGCATCCAATCTGGCCCTGTCCTCCTCGGTCAGCCGCTTACGGGCGAGCGGCAAAACCTCCCGCTCCTCCATCGCCATGTGCTTGTATTCGAATTGGTAATAGTCCTCTGCCGCTGCCAGGAACGCGGGGAGCCCCGGGCCGCCATGGCGTTTGTACGCCTCCAGGGTGGTCCGTAACCGTTCGACCAGGCGGGCACCGTGCTGGTGCTCCTCCTCCAACTGATCGAGGACCTTGTCGAGCTCGGGCACACGCTCCCGCAACGTGCAAAAGAGGTAGCTGTCTTCCTTGGGATGATGAAAGTGGTACAGAAACGATTCCACGTAATGCAGCACCGCCTCGAAGAGCTCGAAATCGGGCTCTAACATCCCCTTTTTCACATCCTGGAGGACGCTCGCCAAGCAATGGAGCATGGCCGCGAGGCGCCGGTGTTCTGCCTGAATGATATCGATCGCCTTGAACATGTTCGTCATCTCGTTAGTCCGCGTCTGCGGCAGGACCCTCAGACCCCGATGTGCTGCGCCAGAATCTCGGGTTGATCCCGCAGCTCATCGCTGGAGCCGTCGAACACCACCTGCCCCTTGACCAAGATGACGTTGCGATCGGCCAGTCCGAGCAGTACGTTCACGTTCTTGTCCACAATCACAGTGGCGATGCCGTCGTCCTTGATGGTGCGGATGATGCGCCAGATCTCCTCGCGGATGAGCGGGGCCAGCCCCTCGGTCGCCTCGTCGAGGATCAGAAGGTCGGGGTTGGTCATCAGGGCCCGTCCGATGGCGAGCATCTGCTGCTCGCCGCCGGAGAGCTGTCCACCCAGGTGGTTGAGGCGCTCCGAGAGCCGGGGGAAGGTGTCCATGACCCGCTCGAAGGTCCAATTCATGCGCCCATTCGCCCCGGGACGGGCGGGCATGAGCAGGTGTTCCCGCACCGTGAGGTTGGAAAAGATGCCCCGCCCTTCGGGCACGTAGGCGATGTGCTGGCGGATGACCTGGTAGGGCTTGGCGCCGGTCATGTCACGGCCATTGATCCGCACCACCCCTTGCTTCGGCGGCACGAAGCCCAGGATGGAGCGTAGGGTTGTGGTCTTGCCCATGCCGTTACGCCCCAGCAGGCTCACCGTCTCGCCTCGGCTCACCCGAAAATCCACGCCGTGCAGGACGTGGCTCGCGCCGTAATAGGTGTGCAGGCCACTTGCCTCGACGATGAGATCGCAGGCCGCGGCCTGCGCTGTCATCACAGAAGTCGTCATCTCAATAAACCCCCTCGGCGCTGCCCAGATACGCCTCCTGGACGGCGATGTTGTTACGGACCTGCAGCACGGGTCCGCTATCGAGCACCCGTCCGTTCACCATGACAGTGAGCGCATCGGCCAGGGCGAACACGGCGTCCATGTCGTGCTCGATGAGGATCAAGGTGTAGTCCCCGGCAAGCGAGCGCAGCAGCGCGACGACGCGCTCGGACTCCTCCTTGCCCATGCCGGCCATGGGTTCATCGAGCAGCAGCAGGCGCGGCTCGGTGGCGAGCACCATGCCGATCTCGAGCTGGCGCTGCTCGCCATAGCTCATGGCCGAGGCCACGGTCTGAGCCCGCTCCGCGAGGCCGCAGAGCTCAAGGGCGCGCGCGGTGCGCTCCCAGATCAACTTGAGCCGCCGGGCCGGGCGCAGGAAGCGCATTGAGGTGGGGAGCCGCGACTGCGCCGCGAGCCAGCAGTTCTCGAAGCAGGTAAAGCTCGGAAAAATATTGGTTTTCTGGTAACTGCGTCCGATCCCGAGCTGCGAGCGCCGATAGGCGGGCAGCCGGGTGATGTCGCGGCCCTCGAAGCGGATCGAGCCGCTCGTGGGGAGCAGATCGCCGGAGAGGAGATTGACCAGCGTGCTCTTGCCGGCGCCGTTGGGCCCAAGGATCGCGTGGACCTCGCCGCGCACAAAGCGCAACGAGACCTCATCCACCGCACACAGGCCCCCGAAGCGCTTGCTCAGGCCTTCGGTCACCAAGATGGGCGCAGTCATCGGCCAATCTCCTTGGGGTTGACGAGCTTGGGCTTGAGGCCGCCGCGGGCCGGCAACGGGCTCTTCGCCTTCGGGGCGGTGAGCACCAGGAGCAGCCCCCCCAGCCCCTTGGGCAGGAAGAGGACCATGCTGATTACGGTGAGACCCATCAGCAACAGCCAGTGCTCGGTAAGATCCTCGTAGACATAATGCAGGAGCTCGAAGGCAAAGGCGCCGAGCGCCGGCCCAAACAACGTCCCCATACCGCCCATGATCACCATCATCAGTGCCGAGCCCGAGGCATGCCAATGCAGGTTGCTCGGGTTGACGAAGCCAAACTGCGCAGCTGCGAGAAAGCCGGCGAGGCCTGCAAGCGTCCCCGCGATCACGAAGCTCACCAGCTTGAAGGCAGTGGCGTTGTAGCCGAGCGCGCGGATGCGGTGCTCATTGGCATGGATGCCCTGCAGCACCTGCCCGAAGGGCGAGCGAAGCAGTATGCGCAGGAAGAGGTAGACGCCGACCATGGCGCCAAGAGCCAGATAAAAGAAATTCTGCTTGTCTTCGAGATCGAGAAGCTCAAAACCAGCGAGCTTGACCTCGGGCTTGAAGTAGATGTAGAGCCCGTCGGAGCCGCCAGCCAGCGCCGAGTCGTTGAAGAAGTAAAAGAACATCTGCCCGAAGGCGAGCGTTACCATGATGAAGTAGATGCCCGAGGTACGGATGCTGAGCAGTCCTATCACCAGGGCCGCCGCCGCGCTCGCCGCAAGAGACAGCGGTAGCGTAAGCCACAGGCTGGCCGCCTCGTACGCGGGGGCGGTGAGGGCCAAGACATAGCCCGAGAGCCCGAAGAACAGGGCATGGCCCAGGCTCACCAGCCCCGTCACCCCCACCAGGAGATCCAGGCTCATGGCGAAGATCGCCAGAATCATCATGGTGGTGAGCTTTTGCAGGAAGAAGGTCTCCTTTTCACCCAGCAGCCAGCCGCCATAGAGCGGATAGAGCGCAAGCACCACGACAGCCGCCAGCAACAGCCAGCGCAGAGCATTCGGCAGGGAGTGCAACATAAGGCTTATCCCCTCAGGCAAACAGGCCGCGCGGCCGCCACAGCAGCACCAGGGCCATCAGCGCGTAGACGATGAGACTCGAGAGCTGCGGCAGCAGCACCGCCCCGAAGGTATCGGCCAGGCCGATCAGCATCGCCCCGAAGAAGGCACCCTTGATCGAGCCGATGCCGCCGATCACCACCACCACGAAACAGACGATCAGGACTGCATCGCCCATGCCGGGATAGACGGAGGTGATCGGGGCGGCGAGCATGCCGGCGAAGGCAGCCAGAGCGACACCCCCCGCGAAGATCAGGGTATAGAGGGCGCGGATGTTGATCCCGAGCGCCTCGACCATCTCCCGGTTGCTCGCCCCGGCGCGGATCGTCATGCCGAGCTTCGTTTTCTGGATCAGGAAATACAGGCTGATTGCCAAGGCAAGGCAGACGCCCGAGACGACCAACCGGTAGATGGGGTAGCTCAGGTTTTCGGTCAGGGCAATCGAGTAGTTGAACATTTCCGGGACCGGGACTGCGTGCACCTCGCTGCCCCAGAGAATCTTTTGCAGCTCGTTGAACACCAGAATAAAGCCGTAGGTAAGCAGCACCTGATCCAGGTGATTGCGCCGATACAGGACATTGATGAAGTAACGCTCGATGATGATGCCGATCGCCAGCATGATTGGGATGCCGAGCGCGATGGCCAGAGTGAGGCTTCCCGTCTGCGCCGTCAGGGAAAACGCCAGGTATGCCCCGATCATGTACATCACGCCATGGGCGAGGTTGATGATGCCCATGATCCCAAAGACCAGGGTCAGTCCGCTGGCGATCAGAAACAGCAGCAGCCCGTACTGCACGCCGTTCAGCAGCTGGATGAGGAAGGAGGAGAGTTCCATGGGTCTGTCCGCAGGGTAGGTTGGTAAACGGAACTCCGGCGGCTAGCCGCCCGATTACTCACTGGTACCGGGGGCCATTGCTGGACTCCTACCAATTCATCGAATACGGTTCCAAGGCAGGGGTTGTGTTCCCTCTCCCGCTGGCGGGAGAGGGGGCCAGGAGCCGCGTTTACGGGATTGGTATTACTTCGCCATCGGGCAGCCGGTGGCGGGATCGGCGAGCTGTTTGGCGGCCACGCCGATCACCTGATTGGCGCCAGCCTTCGCCTCGCGCAGGTAGATGTCCTGGATCGGGTGATGGGCCTTGGAGAAGCGCCATTGGCCCCGGGGGCTGTCGACCTCGACCTGCTCGAGGGCGGCGATGAGCCGCTTCTTGTCCTTGAGGTCGCCCTGCACCACGGCAAGCGCTTGCACAAGCGCAAGCCCCGTGTCATAGCCCTGCACCGCGTAGACATCGGCCTCCTTGCCGAACTTTTGCTTGTAGGCGGCGCGGAACTTCTTGTCGGTGGGGTTATCGAGGCCATCGCCATAGTGCAGCACCGTCAGCAGACCGTCGGCCGCCTCGCCCTGGGCCGGCAAGGTGCCATCGGTGAGAAAGCCCGAGCCAAGCAGCGGGATCGATGCCTTGAGACCGGCCGCGGCGTAGTCCTTGACGAACTTCACGGCACCGGCTCCGGCATAGAAGGCAAACACCGCATCAGGCTTGAGGGAGGCGATCTCGGTGAGATAGGACTGGAACTCAGTCTGGGGAAAGGGTGTGAGGATCTGTTTGACCACAGTGCCCCCGGCCTCCTTGAAGCCCTGCTCGAAGCCCTCGAGCGATTCCTTGCCGAAGCTGTAGTTCCAGGCAATGGTGACGATGCGCTTGTAGCCCCGCTCGACCGCGGCACGGCCCATCGGGTAGGCGGTCTGCCAGCTCGAGAACGAGGTCCGAAACACGTTCGGGGCGCACAGCTCGCGGGTAGCGGCGTTGAGGCCAGCGTTGGGGATGAGGGTGATCGTGCCTTCCTCACGCGCGACCTTGAGCATGCCCATCGCCACCCCCGAGTGCACGGTGCCGATGAGGAAATCGACCTTCTCGCCGACCACCAGCTTGTTGGTGTTCTGCGGCGCCTTGCCGGGATCAGCCTCGTCATCGACGACCGCATACTCCACGGCCTTGCCGCCGAGCTTGCCGCCCTGCTCTTCGATGGCAAGCTTCAGCCCATTGGTGATGGCGTTGCCAAGATCGGCGTATGTGCCGCTATAGGGCAGCAATAGGCCGAGTTTGATTTTGTCTTCGGCAGCATGGGCCAAGCCTGCGCCAGAGAGCACCCCCATCGCCACCAGGGCCGCCGTCGCCGGTCCAGTCAGTCGCTTCGCGCTATTCAGGATCATCGTCCTCTTCTCCTCCAACGTGGCTGGTTCTTGTGGAAATGTTGCAAGCCAGGGCATGTTATAAGAATTATGTTTCCATTTCCACATAAAAAAATGATTTATAATGCATACAAGAATAAAAAACATCCCCCTGCAGTTCCGTTCAAGCGGAACATGCGGCACAGGCCTCCATGTAGTGTTCGATGCGTGCGCGGAATTCCGGAGGGATCGGGATCGACTTCATGGCCCGGTTATCCACCAGGCTGCAGACGAAGCGAGCCTTGAAGCTGGAAACTCCGTCTGTGCGCTCCCCCCGGATCCCGAAAGCGAGCGAGGAACGCCCCATCTTTTCCACCAGAACTATCATGCGCAGCTCATCCCTGGGGGTAAGAGGGGCCATGATGTCCATGTTGACCTGAACGAACGGCGTGCCCATGTGCAGGTCCATGTTCAGCCGGTACCAGTCGATGCCGAGCACGTTCCGAAACCAGCCTTCGATGGCCTCCATGGCGAAATCGAAGAACCGCACGGTGTAGGCGATGTGAGCGGCGTCCGTGTCCCCCCACTTGATCACCCGAGGATGAACATACGGGGCCAGCATCGCAGCCTCAGTAGGTCTCGACATGGTATCTCCCTGTCTGGCGCATTCGAGGCAGCAGCCTGCCCCAGTCGAGGCCGTGCTCGCGGCAGATGGCGTCGAAGGACTCGGTCACGCCCTGCTCCATGCCCTTCAGGCCGCAGATGAAGACGTAGGTGTCCTCGCTCTCGAGCAAGCGGGCGATATCGGCGGCCCGGCTGCGCATGCGGTCCTGCACGTACTCCTTGGGCTGATCGGGCGCGCGGGAGAAGACCAGCTCCTTGTCGATCAGGCTGTGGGGCAGCTTCATCAGCGGCCCGAAGTAGGGCAGCTCCCCCGGAGTGCGGGCGCCGAAGAAGAGCAGGAGCTTGCCCGGGGCCTCCGGCAGGTGCCGGCGGCGACGCTCGGTCATCGCTCGGAAGGGAGCGGCCCCCGTGCCGGTGCAGATCATGATGATGTTGGCCGTCGGGTGGTTGGGCATCAGAAAGGTATTGCCGAACGGCCCGGTCACCAGTACTTCATCGCCCTTTTGCAGGTCGCAGACGTAGTTGGAAGCCACTCCGTAATGGATCTCCCCGTCCTGCTCGTAGCGCACGCGCTTGACGGTGAGTGCCACGTTGTTGTGCTTGGGACGCTCGCCGTCGCGGGGGCTCGCCACGGAATAGAGGCGCACCAGGTGCGGGCGGCCTTTCTCGTCCACTCCGGGCGGGATGATGCCGATGCTTTGGCCCTCCAGCACCGGGAAGGCGGTCTTGCCGAAGTCCAGGACGATGTGATGGATGTCGGATTCGGCCTGCGGATCGGTGATCCGGTAGTTGCCCACTACCGTGGCGCGGGCCGGAGCCTCGCGGGAGTAGAGGTTGATGTAAGGGTGTGCAGCCGAGAATGGCGGCACTACCCGTCCGCCCTGGCCGGCATGGGCAACCTCTAGGATCTCAGTGGCCTCATTCTCTAAGGCCTCCCGCTCTTCTTCCGAAACACCAGCCGGTAGCGTATCGGGTGGCAGTTCTTCCCAACCGAACTGCTCTTCGAGACTGTAGGGCTGCGTCACCAGTCGCCAGTTGTCGATGGCCCCTGTCGGACACGGGCTGATGCAATCCATGCAGTAGTTGCATTTGTTGACATCGACCACGTAGTTGACGTCGTTGTGGGTGATGGCATCGACCGGGCAGGTCTCCTCGCAGGTATTGCAGCGAATGCAGATCTCCGGGTCGATCAGATGCTGACGTATCGGCTTCATGGTTTCTCCTGCGTCCCAGCGCGAGGACCTCTCTAGGGCCTTGAGGGACGGGTACGCAGGGGGCGGCAGCGCCGCCCCCTTTTCTCCTGGCGATGCTCACGCGTGCAGACGCACGTACTCGAAGTCCCCCGGCTTGTTGTCGATGCCTACCTTTGGGGGCGCGATCCAGCCCGCGTACTTACCGGGTTCGGTGACCGGCTTCATCAGGGAGTTGATGTATTGCAGGTCCTCGGGGGTGGCCAGCCACTCATCCTTGCGGGCATTCCACTCGGCTTCGGACAGGATCTCGCCGGCGGGGCTGACGAACAGGCCCTTGAACTCGCCCACGCGGCGGTTGAAGGCCGGATGCGGGAGCTTCAGTTCGAAGTCGATGCCGAGCTTGCTGATGATCTTGTTCCAGCGAGTGACGCCGCCCTGGGCATCCTTGGTGTAATCGTCGCGCAGGCGCGCATTCAGGGCATTCAGTGCCGGCTCATCGACCAGCTTGAACTCGCCGTCGACCAGCTTCAGGACCGGGTAGGTCGCGTTGTGCAGCTGATGATCATCGTCGATCTTGGTCTCCTGGAACCGCCCCTTGAGCCCGGCCTCGAAGGCCGCGGCGGCGTTGGTGGAGACCTCGGCACCGAACAGATCCAGGGTCACGGCATAGTGGAAATTCGCCTTCTTCTGGATGGTGGGCAGGTCGATGACACCCAGCTTACGCACCGCCGCGATGTCGTAAGGGTTGGTGATGCCCGCCTCTTTCATCGCCTGGCAGGTGCGCTCGATGGTGCGCCCCACCCCGGTCTCACCCACGAACATGTGATGCGCTTCCTCAGTCAGCATGAAGCGGCAGGTGCGCGACAGCGGATCGAACCCGGACTGCGCCAGGGATTCCAATTGCATCTTGCCGTCGCGATCGGTGAAGTAGGTGAACATGAAGAACGACAGCCAGTCGGGGGTCGCCTCGTTGAAGGCGCCCAAGATGCGGGGCTTGTCCTGGCTTCCGGAGCGGCGGGCGAGCAAAGCCTCGGCCTCCTCGCGGCCATCACGGCCGAAGTACCTCATCAGCAGGTAGACCATCGCCCAGAGGTGGCGGCCCTCCTCGACGTTGACCTGGAAGAGGTTGCGCAGGTCGTACAGCGAGGGGCAGGTCTTGCCCAGATGGCGCTGCTGCTCCACCGAGGCAGGCTCCGTGTCGCCTTGGATCACAATCAGCCGCCGCAGCAGGGCACGATACTCGCCGGGCACTTCCTGCCAGGCGGGCTCGCCCTTGTGCTTGCCGAACGGGATAGTGCGCCCCTCCTCCTTGGGGGCGAGCAGGATACCCCAGCGGTACTCGGGCATTTTCACGTAACCGAACTTGGCCCAGCCCTGGGGATCAACGCCGACTGCGGTCCGCAGGTAGACATCAGCGTCCTGGAAGCCCTCGGGGCCCATGTCCTTCCACCAGTCGATATAGCCGGGGTGCCATTCCTCCAGCGCTTTCTTCAAACGGCGGTCGCTGGACAGGTCGACATTGTTGGGGATCAGGTCGTCATAGTTGACTTCAACGATCGCTTCGCTCATTGCTCAAACCCTCTCTTGGTTGTACTCAGGACGGGCACCAGTGCCGTACAGCTTCAGGGCGCCCTTATCACCGACGGCGTTCGGGCGCTGGAAGATCCAGTTTTGCCAGGCGCTCAGGCGCCCGAAGATCTTGCTCTCCATGGTTTCGGGACCGGCGAAGCGCAGATTCGCCTCCATGCCGATCATGGCGTCCGGGGAGAAGCTCGAGCGCTCTTCAAGCAGAAGACGGATCTCGTCGGCCCAGTCGATGTCATCCGGAGCGAAGGTCACCAAGCCGGCCTTGAGCGCAGCCTCGGCGTCCAGATCCTGACCAATCAGCGCCCTAGCCGCCTCCAGGCTGCCGGGCTCTCCCAGGAACCGGGTCGCCAGCCGGGACAGGCCGTTGACCATGGGCATCGGACCGAAGTTGAAGCCGTTGAGGCGGATCACCGCCGGGGGCGTGTCATCGCCCTCGAACCGGCCCTCGAGCATGTAGCTGCGGTCCGCCGCGAACACGAGCTCGGCAAGAATCCCTGCAAAGCAGCTGCCGGGCTCCACCAGCGTGACGATCGAGCGGGAGGTGACATCGATGCGCTTGAGGGTGCGCTTCCAGTAGAGCACGATCTCGCGCACCAGCCAGTGGTCGGCATGGGCGGCGAGCAGCGTGTCGTAGCCGGCGACCCGATCGAGCTCGCCCTGGGACTTGAAGACCCAGGTGCCGAGCTCGGGCTCGTTGAGACGCAGGTGCAGGATCGCATCATCGAGCTCGCGAGCGAGCGCCAGCGGCCAGAACTCGACACCCTGGGCCTGGATCGCCTCGACGGTCTTCGGAGCCTCGGCGCTCGGGCCATACAGCGTGAGGGTCACGATGCGCTTGGCGCGGTCGAGCTCCACCTCGAGGTGGGGATAGCGCACGGTGTCGGCACCGATGTCGCGCACAAGCGGCTTGAGCTCGATGCCCTTGGCATCGGTGGGGCGATCCGACTTCGCGGCGAACTCCAGCGCACGCTCGTGGACCGTCTCGGCGAACCGGGAGTTCGGTATCACCTCATCGACCAGGCGCCAATCCACGGCCTTCTGCCCCCGCACGCCTTCCTCGATGGTGCAGAAGACATCGGCGAGGTCTCGGCGCACCTTGCGCTTGTCGACCAGACGGGTGAGGCCGCCGGTGCCGGGCAGCACTGCGAGCAACGGCACCTCGGGCAGGGACACTGCGGCGTTACCGTCATCGACCAGCATGATGTAGTCGGTAGCGAGTGCGAGCTCGTAGCCGCCACCGGCCGCGGTTCCATTTACGGCGCAGATATAGCGCTGCCCGGAGAACTCGCTTGCATCCTCGATGAAGTTGCGGGTCTCGTTGGTGAACTTGCAAAAATTCACCTTGTGGGCATGGCTGGACTTGCCCAGCATGCGGATGTTGGCACCGGCGCAGAAGATCCGGTTCTTGGCCGAGCGCAGAACCACGGCACGCACCTCGGGATGCTCGAAGCGCAGGCGCTGCGCGGCATCGTAGAGCTCGATGTCGACGCCGAGATCATAGGAATTCATCTTCAGGTCATAGCCGGGGAACAGGCCACCGGACTCGGCGACATCCATGGTCAGGTAAGCGACCGGGCCGTCGAATGACAGCTTCCAGTGCTTGTAGCGGTCGGGGTGGGTCTGAAAGTCGATCATCCTCTTGGTCCTCGCGGTTGCGGCTGCATCTCGGGGAGATGGCTATGAATTATATTGCAACAAAATCATATTTCAAGAACTAAAATGCATTTTTCTTCTTGTATTGCCTCCCGGCTTGCCCCACGCACGCATGGAATGGCTTGTGCTCACCCCTCATCACCCAGCACTACGATGCACAAGAAGAAAAATAGTGCAGCATCGAGGCTATCCTTTGGCCTGCGGAACGTCAGCGCTCCTGCCTGAAACAAGTGCTGGGATCGCAAGGATGGCGTAGTTGGGAAGGACGAGGTGGCCTATCAAAAACTTGGGTTCGGTGCGACCCGCCCTATTCCTGGCTGGCAAGGCTGTTGCGCGTTATCGCCAGAGGGGCGGGACGAAGAGCAATGTGCTAGCCGACTTCTTCATCGGCGCACACGCGGCAGTCGCCGGCTAGCCGGTGCTGAGCCGGGATGCCAAGCGTTACCGCGCCTGCTTTCCGACGGTGGAACTGATCACGCCGGTCAAGGACACCTGACCGTGGCTCTCTTAATTTCTCGCGAAGCCCTCGACATGGTGGGGTGCGCTGCGAGCGGCTCGCCGTCATCCGGTGCGACGCAGACCGTGGCTCCACTTGCCGGTTCCGCACCCTGCAGCGCGCTGTTCGATCTCATGCCAGATGTTTGATCACACAGTAAAGGCAGGCCGCGGGTTATACCCTCAAACCCGCTCGATGATCATCGCGATGCCTTGACCGACACCGATGCACATGGTGCACAGGGCATAGCGCCCGCCAGTGCGATGGAGCTGGTACATGGCGGTCGTCACCAGCCGCGCCCCGCTCATCCCTAAGGGATGGCCCAGGGCGATGGCCCCGCCGTTGGGGTTGACGTGGGCGGCGTCGTCCGCCAGCCCCAGGTCCCGGGTCACTGCCAGGGCCTGAGCGGCGAAGGCCTCGTTGAGTTCGATCACGTCCATTTGCTGCAGGGTGAGCCCCGCCTTGGCCAGCACCTTGCGGGTGGCCGGGGCCGGGCCGAAGCCCATGATCCGCGGCGCCACGCCCGCCGTCGCCATGGCCACCACCCGGGCCTTGGGGGTGAGCCCATGCCTCGAGACGGCCTGCTCCGAGGCGAGCAGCAGGGCGCAAGCGCCGTCGTTCACCCCCGAGGCGTTGCCGGCGGTGACGGTCTTGTCCGGGCCGTTCACAGCCTTGAGCCGGGCCAAGCCCTCCAAGGTGGTGTCGGGGCGGGGGTGCTCGTCGGTGTCGAAGACGATCGGCTCGCCCTTGCGCTGAGGGATGGTCACCGGCACGATCTCATCTTGGAAGCAGCCAGCCTTGAAGGCGGCGACCCAGCGCTGCTGGCTCCTCAAGGCGAAGGCGTCCTGATCCTCGCGGGCGATGCCGAACTCCTCGGCCACGTTATCCGCCGTCTGGGGCATGGAGTCTACACCATAGCGCTCCTTCATCAGCCGGTTGACGAAACGCCAGCCGATGGTGGTGTCGTGGATCTCGGCCTGGCGGGAGAAGGCTGTCTCGGCCTTGCCCATGACGAAGGGGGCACGGGACATGGACTCTACACCGCCAGCTATCATCAATGCGGTCTCGCCGGCCTTGATGGCGCGCGCAGCGATGCCTACCGCGTCCATCCCAGAGCCGCACAGGCGGTTCACCGTGGTGCCAGGCACCTCCACCGGCAGCCCGGCCAACAGGGCGGACATGCGGGCTACGTTGCGGTTATCCTCGCCCGCCTGGTTGGCGCAGCCGAAGATCACGTCCTCCACGGCATTCCAGTCGACACGGGGATTACGTTCCATCAGGGCCTTCAGCGGGATGGCGCCGAGGTCGTCGGCGCGTACTGAGGACAGGGCGCCACCGTAGCGGCCGATGGGAGTGCGGACGGCGTCACAGATATAAGCGTCTTGCATGGTTCTATCTCGGGTTAGGGATTCGGTTCAGTCCTGAAACGACCTGCCCGCGCTAACCTTGCGCCGCAACAGGGGCGAGGCTCGATAGCGATCCTCGCCGTAGGCGCGGGCGAGATTGTCCAGCACCTCCAGCACCTTGGGCAGGCCGATGGCTTGCGCCCAGGCGAGGGGTCCGCGCGGGTAATTCACACCGCCCTGCATGGCGATATCCACATCCCGAGCGCTGCAGACCTGTTGATTGACCGCATCGGCCGCCTCGTTGGCCAGCATGCAGACGGTGCGCAGCACCACCATCCCCGGCACGTCATCGATGAGGGAGACCGCAAGCCCTGCGGCCTGGAACAGACCCACCGCCGCCTGCACCGCCTCGGGCCCGGTCTGATCCGCAGACGCAAGTGCGATGCGGGTTGCGTTGCCGTAATCGAGCGCAAGATCGAACACCACCAGCCCCTCCAGCCTGCCCTCGGCAGCCCGGACCGTGGCGTGACGGCCGTCGGTGAGGGCAAGCCGCGCTGGGCCCGCCGCGATGAGCCCTTCGCCCTCCTCCCGGACGACTGCGATCCCGGCCCTTTCCAAACGCCCGACCAGGGGCTCGGCTACACCCAGGCTGCCACGCACGGCGATCTGGCGCGGCGCGGATGCCGGCGCGGCCGTTGCGGGCGCCGGGGGCTGCACCCCCTCAGCGTAGTCGTAGAAGCCCCGCCCGGACTTGCGCCCGAGGCGTCCCGCCGCCACCAGCTCCTGCTGGATCAGACTGGGCAGGAAGCGGGGATCGTGGAAATAGGCCTCGAACACCGAGCGGGTGACGGCGAAATTGACGTCGTGGCCGATCAGGTCCATGAGTTCGAAGGGCCCCATGCGAAAACCCCCGGATTCCTTCATGATGGCATCGAGGGTGGCGACATCAGCGGCGCCCTCCTGGAGCAGGCGCAGGGCTTCGGCATAGAACGGCCGGGCCACCCGGTTGACGATAAAGCCCGGCGTGGAGCGGGCCATCACCGGGTGCTTGCCCCAGGCCGTGGCGGTGGCGTAGACGGCTTCGGCCACCGTACGCTCCGTGGCCAGGCCGCTGACCACCTCCACCAGTTTCATCACCGGGGCCGGGTTGAAAAAGTGCATCCCCACGAGCCTCTCGGGACGCTTTAGGGCGGCGCCGATGGCCGTCACCGAGATCGAGGAGGTGTTGGTGCCAAAGATCGTGTCGGGGCCGCAGATCGCCTCCAACTGGCCGAAGACCTGGCGCTTGATGTCCAGGTCCTCGACGATGGCCTCGATCACCAAGCCCGCCGGGGCCAAATCCTCCAGGCGTGCCACCGGCCGGATACGACCCAGCAGGGCATCCCGCGCGGCCGCGCTCAGCTTGCCGCGCTCGACCAGCCGATCCAGCCCCTTGGCGATCTGGCTCATCCCCTTCTCCGCCGCCCCTACGGCGGCATCGAACAGCAGCACCGGATGCCCGGCCGCGGCGGCGACCTGGGCGATGCCACCCCCCATGGTCCCGGCGCCAATCACCGCGACTGTCGTAGTACTCGGTAGCGCACTCATCTCAGCACCCCTTGAAGAGCGGTTGCCGTTTCTCGATGAAGGCGGCGACACCCTCGCGATAGTCCTCGCTGCGGCCCGCCAGGCGCTGGAAGTCGCGCTCCAGATCCAGTTGCTGGTCCAGAGTGTTGGTGCTGGAGGCGTTGAGGGCGCGTTTGCTCAGGGCGAGTCCCCGAGTGGGCTGGGTAGCGAGGTGCCGGGCCAGGGCTTGGGCCTCGTCCATGAGCTTCCCATCATCGACGCACCGCCAGATCATGCCCCAGGCCTCGGCTTGCTCGGCGCTCACCTTGTCGCCCAGCATCGCCAACCCCATGGCCCGGGCCTGCCCCACCAGGCGGGGCAGGATCCAGGTACCGCCGGAGTCGGGAATGAGCCCGATCTTGCAGAAGGCCTGGATGAAGCTCGCGGAACGCGCGGCGAGCACGAGGTCGCAAGCCAGCGCAAGGTTCGCCCCGGCACCGGCGGCCACCCCGTTCACCGCGCAGACCACTGGTATCTCCAGGGTGCGCAGGGTGCGGATCAGGGGATTATAGTTGCGCTCGATCGACTCACCGAGGTCCGGCATCGCCGCCCCCGGCGCCACATTGCGATCCGACAGATCTTGTCCCGCGCAGAAGCCGCGCCCGGCGCCGGTGAGTAGCAGCGCCCGCACGGTCTTCTCGCCCTGCACCCGCTTGAGGGCGTCGCGGACCTCCTCGTGCATTCGGGCATTGAAGCTGTTGAGGCGCTCGGGGCGGTTGAGGGTCAGGGTGGCGACACTCTCGGCGATCTCCAACAGGATGGTCTCGTAGCCCATGACTCAGCACCCTTTGAATTCGGGTTTGCGTTTTTCCAGGAAGGCAGTGATACCCTCGCGGCGGTCCTCGGTGGCCGCAAGCAGCGCAAACGACTTGCGCTCGAGCCGCAGCCCGGTATCCAGAGTGGTCTCGTAGGCATTGAGCAGGGCCTCTTTGGCCAGACGCACGGCAATGGGTGACTTCTCGGCGATGGTCCGGGCGAGCTGGACGGCCCGCTCGAGAGTCAGCTCCGGCGGGGTGATCTCGGCCACCAAGCCTGCCGCGAGCGCCGTACGGGCATCGATCGGCTCCCCGGAGAGCACCATCTTCATAGCGAGCGCCTTGCCCACCGTGCGGATCAGGCGCTGGGTGCCACCGGCCCCGGGGATCAGCCCCAGGTTGATCTCGGGCTGGCCGAAGCGGGCGTTGTCGCCTGCTATCACGATATCGGCCTGCATGGCCAGCTCGCAGCCCCCGCCCAGGGCATAGCCGTTGACCGCGGCAATCAGGGGCTTGGGGAAGCGGTCGATACGGGCCCGATACGCCTGGCGGGGGTCGCTCATTACGTCCACCGCGCTCATGCCGGCCATCTCCTTGATGTCCGCCCCGGCCGCGAAGACCTGGAGGCCGCCGGTGATGACCACAGCGTGGATGCCGTCATCGGCCGCCGCCGCATCCAGGGCGTCAGCGAGCTCGCGGAGCAGCTGGGTGCGCAGGGCATTGCGCGCCTGCGGGCGATTCAGGGTGATCAGTTGTACGCCGGCCTCGACTGGGCCGACCTGGATATCTTGGTAGGAATCCATGGCACCTCTCAGGTTTGGCAAGGCACACTGCGCCTCTCACCGAATAGTCATCGTTTTCTGTACCCCTCCACCCCCATCCTCTTCGGGGGCGAGGGTTTTTTATCCTCTCTCCCCACCGGGGAGAGGGATAGAGTGAGGGGGAAACGACGGTTTTCGAACTGGACGCAGTTTAGGACACGAGTACCGTCGCCGTTTCCTGCAGCCGCTTGAGGCATCCGGCGCTGGCCTGAATGGCGCTGCGCTGATGGTAGAAGCGCAGCGCCCGCAGGCCGCCAAGCTCCTCGCCCCCACCGGCCCGCCCCGGCCCGCCGTGGATACAGTGGGGCATGACCACGCCATGGCCGGTGTGGGAGCCGCCGATGGATTTGTCGACCACCAATACCCGCCCGTGGGTAGGCGCAATGGCCACGGCGGCACGGATAGCGAAGTCGCCATCACCCGTGAAGACCGAAGTCACCAGGGAGCCACCGCCCCGTGCGGCCAGGGCGAAGGCCTGCTCGGCGTCGGCATAGGGCATGACGGTGGCGACCGGCCCGAACACCTCGACCTCGTGAACGACCCGGCTGCTGGAGGGATCGGCGCAGCGCAGCAGGGTCGGGGGCACGAAGTAGCCGCGCGCGGGGTCGGCATCCACCAGCTCGAAGGCCCGCTCGCCGCCGCACACCACCGCAGCCTCGGTCTTGAGCCGCTCGATACCCTCCCAGGCCGCCTGCTGTTGGGAGCGCGTCACCAGAGGCCCCATGCGCACGCGCTCGTTGCGCGGATCGCCGACCGCCACCCCGGCCAGACCCTCCCGCAGGGCCTCTTCGACCTTCGACTGCAGGGCGGCCGGGACCAGGATCCGCCGGATGGCGGTGCACTTCTGCCCCGCCTTCACCGACATCTCGCGCACCACCTCTTTAATGAAGAGTTGGAACTCGGGGCTGTCCGGCGCGGCATCTGGCCCCAGCAAGGCCGAGTTGAGGCTGTCGGCCTCGACATTGAAGCGCACGTTGGAGCGGATGACATTGGGATGGGCACGCAACGAGGCCGCCGTGTCCGCCGAGCCGGTGAAGGCGACGGCATCCTGGGCCGTGACCAAGTCCATCAGCTCACGTCCGCCCCCGCAGATCAGGGAGAGGGCGCCGGCCGGGAGGATGTCAGCCGCGATCACGTCCCGGACCATCTCGTAGCTGAGCAGGGCCGTTGCAGTCGCCGGCTTGGCAAAGACCGGGACGCCCGAGAGCAGCGCCACCGCCGCCTTTTCCCACAGCCCCCAGGAGGGGAAGTTGAAGGCGTTGATGTGGACGGCGATGCCTTGAATCGGAGTCAGGATATGGGCGCCCTGGAATGCCTCGTCGCGAGCCAGGCGCTCGAGACCCGGCTCGGCGAGATAACGCGCCTCGCCGAGCTGCTTGCCGAGCCCCGCGTAATACTTCAGCGTGCCGATGCCACCGTCGATGTCCAGGGCGGCATCGGTCTTGGTGTTGCCCGAGTTCTCCAGGGCGATCTGGTAGTACTTATCGCGCTGGGCGCTCAAGGCGTCGGCGATCGCGTGCAGCCTATTCGCCCGCTCGGCATAGCTCAGCGCCCGCAGCGCGGGACCGCCGCGCTCACGCCCGAACTGGAGGGCTGCGGCGAGGTCGAGGCCCTCGCTACCGGCCCGGGCGATCTCGGCGCCGGTGACCGGGTTGTACAACAGGGTTCCCGGGCCCTTGCCGGCAACCCATTCTCCGCATAGATAATTTAGAAGCTGCATGATCGTTGTCTCTCTGTAGAGCAGAGGGGGCTGAGCCGCCAGGGGAAGCCCAACCTACTCGCTGGCCAAGGAGGCACGGGACACACCGCGCCGCTGGCCGACGAAGCGGGTAATGGCCTCGAGCGTTGCCTCGGGTTGATCTCGGTGCGGCGAATGCCCGCAGTTCGGCAGCATCAGAATCTCCACCGGCCCGGACACCCGATCCCGGATGGCCTCGACCTGGCGCAGCGTGCCGTACTCATCGTTCTCACCCTGGATCAGCAGCACCGGCACTGCGATGCCCGGCAGGTACTCCTCGATGTTCCAGTGCCAGAACCCAGGATCGAGCCACGCCCGGTTCCAGCCCCAGAAGGCGCAATCGACGTTATCGCCGTGGTAACGGGCGAGCTGCTGCCGGAGCCGGCCCTGCTCATAGGCTTCCTTGGCAAGGCGGATGCTCCCTACGCACAGCTCCTCGTTGAACACGTGGGGAGCCATCAGGGCGAGGGCCTGCACGCGGGGATCGCGCACGCCCCCGGCGTGGATCAGGGCGATGGAGCCGCCGTCGCTGTGCCCGACCAGGATCACTTCCTTCAGCCCTGCCGCATCCAGCACCTTCGGCAAGATTGAAAGGCCCTCCTCATGCATGTAGGTGAGCGGCCGGGGGACCGGGATCGGGTCCGAGCGACCATAGCCTTGCCGGCTGTAGACCAGGACCCTGCAATCGGTGGCTTCGGCCACCCGCTCGGGGAAATCCTTCCACAGGGCGACACAGCCCAGTCCCTCGTGCAGGAAGACCAGCGTGGGCGCCGCCTCGGGCCAGGGGCCGAACCAGCGGTATTCCAGCCGGACTCCATCGATGTCGAAAAACCCTTGTGTTTGCGAGATCGACATGGCTCATTCCTGGTTCACTACGCTCACCACGCCCGGTCCAGATTGGAGCGGAAGGCGGCATCGATCGCCTGCCAGTCCTCGGCCGTGAGGTATCGCTCGGCCAGGGGCAGCACGACCTCTTCCTCCTTGTGCATGTGCGCCCATTGAAACTCGGCGTAGTCACCGAGGGCCTTCTCGAAGACATCGCAGTTCCCCGACTCGCGATACTCGGCAAGCTTCAGACGCAGGTTGTTGAGGAGTTCGGCTCCCCGGGCGTGCTGGGCCTCGAGCTCATCGAGGACGGCGTGGGCCTCCACAGAGCGCAGGCGCAGGAACCGAAACAGATACTCGTCTTCCTTCGGATGATGCAGGCGTTCCGGAAACGCTTGGATGTAGTCGAACATCGCGAACATCAAATGAAAGTCGGGCTCTGTCCGCCCCGCCTTGACCTCTGCGATGTGCGAGATCAGCCCTTTGAGCACCGCGGCCATCGAACGGTGTTCGTCTTTGATGATGGAAATTGCATCAGTCATAGCTATCTCCGGATTCGTTCAGGGCGTGGATCGCAGCACCTCAACGGCCCGCGCTCAGGGACCGCAGCTTGAAGCGCTGGATCTTGCCGGTGGCAGTCTTCGGCAGCTCCTCGACGAACTCGAACCAGCGGGGATACTTGTACGGGGCGAGTAGGGACTTGACGTGACGCTTCAGCGATTCGGCCATCTCCACCGAGGGCTTGTAGCCGGGCTTGAGCACGACATAGGCAATCGGCTTGATGAGCTTGTCCTCGTCCTCCTTGCCGACCACGGCTGCCTCCAGGACCGCTTCGTGGGTGATCAGGGTGGACTCGACCTCGATCGGCGAGACGTAGATCCCGCTCACCTTGAGCATGTCGTCGCTGCGCCCGGCGTAGATGTAGTAGCCGTCGGCATCTTGCAGGTACTTGTCGCCGCTGCGGGTCCAGGGGCCCTGGAAGGTGGCGCGGGTCTTCTCGCGGTTGTTCCAATAAAACGCTGCGCTGGTGGGACCTGCGATCTGCAGCTCGCCGGGTTCGCCTTGCGCTACGGGGTTACCCTCGTCATCCACTAGTCGCACCTGGTAGCCGGGCACCGGTTTGCCCGTGGTGCCGTAGCGCACCTCTCCCGGACGGTTGGACAGAAAGATGTGCAGCATCTCGGTAGAGCCGATGCCGTCTAGAATCTCGACGCCGAAGCGCTCGCTCCAGCGCTTGCCGATCTCCTCGGGCAGCGCCTCGCCGGCCGAAGTGCAGCGGCGCAGCCGCAGCTCCTCGCGCCGTGGCAGCTCGGGGCTGGCAAGCATGGAGGCGTAGAGCGTCGGCACCCCGTAGAAGATCGTCGGCTGATGTTTGCGCCACCGCGCAAACACCGCATCCGGCGTCGGGCGCTCCGCCATCAACACGGCGGTGGCGCCGACCGACATGGGGAAGGTGAGCCCATTGCCCAAGCCATAGGCGAAGAACAGTTTCGCCGCCGAGAAGACGACATCATCGGCTTGAATTCCGAGGATAGGTCGGGCGTAGAGCTCGGCGGTCTGGATCAGGCTTGAGTGCACGTGTACCGTTCCTTTGGGCGCACCGGTCGAGCCCGAGGAATAAAGCCAAAAGCACATGTCATCGGCCTGCGTGGGGGCGACGGTGAAGGTATTGGGGGCCCGAGCGAGCAGCCGCGCCAGGGAGTCGGTATCCTGAGCGCTGCCGCCTGCGACCAGGATGCGCCGCAGGAACGGAAGCTTGCCGAGCAGCGGCTGGAACAGCGGCAGCAGTGCAGCCGATACCACCGCAATCCGCGCCCGGCTATCTGACAGCATGTATTCGTAATCGCCCTGGGTAAGCAGCGTGTTCACTGCAACCGGCACCACACCGGCTTTGATCGCGCCCAGAAATACGGTGGGAAAATCGATGGTATCGTGCAGACACATCAGGATGCGGTTTTCCATCTCGATGCCCAGTTCCCGCAGCACGTTCGCGAACTGGGAAGACCGCCTGTCCACGTCCGCGTAGGTATAGGCGCCGGCATCGTCGATGAAGGCCACCTTGTCCGCGCGCCCGGCCTGGAGGTTGCGTTGGATCAGGTCGTAGGCGGCGTTGTAGTCCCGCGGAATGGTGATCCTTGGCGGGCTGGTGCTGGGGTCGGCAGAGCTCAGCATCGGCATCTCTTTCCTCCTCAGGAATTATGGTTGGCCGTACCTTGCGGCTTCCTTCGGGTGTCGGTATCGGCTTTCAGTCCTATGCTTTGGTGAATTCGATCGCGCCCTCGGGCAGCAGGTACAGCACGATGGCCTCCCCCTGGGTGACGGTCGGGCAGTGAGCGCTGTCCGGGGCATAGACGAACCAGCCGCTCCCGTGACCGTCGAACTGCGCTTCGGGCGTAAGGGGCATGATCATGTCGATCTCGCCATTGGGATGACGATGGTGCGGCCCCTTCACATCCTTCATGAGCACCACATCGACACTGAAACCATGGGTGGACGGCCCGGGCTTGACGACGCGACCGAAGCGGATGCCGCCTGCCTCCCGGTTGCACATCCAGCCCTCGGCGATGGCCTCGTGACAGGCCCGCTCGATGGCCTTGAAGGTCTCCTCATCCGGCGGGAAGGTCTCATTGAGGAACATGCCGAGTGCTGCATCCAGCGGACGTCCGGCGATCGTTTCCGTTACGCGCGTGATCAAGGCCTCGAATGCCTGCGGTGTCATTTCTGGTCACCCCGGGAGTTGTGCAGATAGACTGGATTGCATGCACTTTATTGCATTAAAGTCACAATACAAGCTTTTTCTAGCCCTGTAAAGGCACTATAATTCCGCTCAACTACACAACCTGGGAGTGAGCGCTCATGCGCGCCGTCTACATTCAGAGCCATGGGCAACCGGATTCCATCGTCATCGGTGAGAGGCCCACCCCTGAGCCGGGTCCGGGCGAGGTGCGAGTGCGGATCGTCGCGGCGGCCTTCAATCATGTGGATCTCTACATGCGCGACTCGGGGGCCGGAATCACCCACGAGCTGCCCCTGATCCTCGGGGTGGATGGCACTGGCATCGTGGATACCGTGGGCCCTGGGGTCATCGATCTCGGGCCCGGGGATCGGGTCGTACTCTACCCCGCCCGTTACTGTAATTTTTGCGAGTTCTGCCTACGCGGGGACCAGATGCTCTGCCTGGGTTGCAAGCTCATCGGCGAGCACAGTGACGGCACCTTTGCCGAATACGTGTGCATGCCTGCCCAGAATGTCCACCGCATACCCGAGGGCCTTTCCTTCGAGGCGGCGGCCGTGCTGCCTACCGCCTATCTCACCGCCTGGCGGATGGTGATGACCCAGGCTCGGGTTCGGCCCACGGAGACCGTCCTGATCCAGGGCGTCGGCGGTGGGGTAGCACTCGCCGCGCTGCAGTTCGCCAAGCTTGCGGGTGCACGCGTGATCGCGACCTCCAGCTCGGATGCCAAGCTCGAGTCGGCCCGTAAACTGGGGGCCGATGCGGGGGTCAACTACCGCAATCAGGACGTGCTCGAACAGGTGCTGAGCTTTACCGGCGGCCGTGGGGTCGATGTCGTGATCGAGAGCGTCGGGGAGTCGACCTGGCCCACCAGCCTGCGCGCCCTGCGCCGTGGCGGGCGGATCGTGACCTGTGGGGCGACCACAGGCCCCAACCCGAAGGCCGACCTGCAACGGGTCTTCATCCGGCAACTCCAGATCATCGGCAGCACCCTCGGCAACCAGGATGAGTTCCGGGCTCTGCTGCTTGCCGCCCAGCACAAGCAATTCGCGCCAGTCATCGACAAAATATTCCCATTCGATCAGGCCAGGGAGGCCCTGAGCTATCTGGAGCAGGCCCGGCAGTTCGGCAAGCTCGTGCTTCGGGTGAGCGATTAGGCAGAAGATCGCGCGAGTCGGCAGAAGGCTGGCCATCCAGCCAGGAACTATAGTAATGTCCAGGGCTCTGACTGGCATTATAGGTCAGCACCTTCAGAGCAAGGTCAGGCATGGACAAGGCACAAGCAATCCTCCCAGCACAGGCCCCCGATCAGCAAACCCCGGGGACGAACCAGATTAGCGCGTATATCGCGCACATCGGCGAGCGGGTACGCGGCTTAAGGGCCCGTCGCGGCATGACGCGCAAAGACCTCTCCAAGCATTCGGGCATCTCCGAGCGTTACCTCGCCCAAGTCGAGGGAGGAGAGGCAAACATCTCGATCACCCTGCTGTGGCGGATCGCACAGGCGATGAACGTCGAGTTCCATGAACTATTGCCCTACAACAGCAAACCCGCCATTCAGGTAGCGCCACTGCTCGCCTTCCTGGAACGATTGTCGCCGGAACAGCAGAAGAGCGCCTATTCATTGCTACTGAAACACTTTGCCGATGCCAAGGGTCCGGTGCACGGCGTTGCGCTGATCGGCCTGCGGGGGGCGGGCAAAACCACCTTAGGGAGTCTGCTCGCCAAGGAGATGTCGATCCCCTTCCTCAGGCTGGGGGAGATCATCGAAAAGTTCGCGGGCATGGGGGTCGGCGAGATATTTTCCCTGGGCGGGCAGCAGGCCTACCGTCGCCTGGAGCATCAAGCCGTCCAACATGTGATCGACAACTATGACAACGTGATCCTCGAGGCCGGCGGCAGCCTGGTCTCGGAAAAAGAGACCTACGATCTGCTGCTCACCTCTTTCTATACGGTCTGGGTGCGCGCCCAGCCGGAGGAGCACATGAGCCGGGTGATCGCCCAAGGCGATTTCAGACCCATGGCGGGAAACCAAGAGGCCATGGAGGATCTGCGCCGCATCCTGACCGAGCGCGAGCCCTATTACCAGGCGGCCAATTATGTGCTCGATACCTCGGGACGGTCGGTCGAGGACTGTCTGCAGGAGCTGGTCACCAAGGTCCGGCGCTATTGCTGCCCGTGGCAGTGGAGTTGAGCGGCCGTTTCTGAGCAGCCCGGACAGGAGCTAAACGGCATTTCATCATGCCAAACCCCTCACCCCTACCCCGCCCCCTCGCCTCCGCAGAGGGAGAACGCGGCGAGGGGACCGGCTGGGGGTGAGAGGGGGGATATCACCTGCCCCTGAACTGCGGCGCTCGCTTCTCCAAAAAGGCTATGATCCCCTCGCGGGCATCCTCGGAGGTAAAGAGCCGCTGCTGCAGCTCGCGCTCCAGCGCGAGTCCGCTCTCCAGCGGCACCTCCAGGCCGCTTTGGACCGAGCGCTTGATGTGTCCGACTGCCCGCGCGGCCTTACCGGGGGGACAGAAGGAGCGCGCAAACCGCAAGGTGTCTTCCCAGAAGCTTTCCGCCGGGAACACCTGATTAATCAGCCCCAGGGCCCGAGCCTCCTCCACGCTCAGGGTATCGCCCCGCGCCATGAGCTCGATGGCCCGCGACTTGCCAAGGATCCGCGCCAGGCGCTGGGTACCGCCGGTCCCAGGCAGCACGCCAAGGGCCACCTCCGGCAAGCCGACCTTGCCGCCGCCGGCCTTGGCCACGCGGATGTCGGCCGCCATCGCGACCTCAAGCCCCCCGCCCACGCAATGGCCATTGATCGCCGCGATCACCAGCTTCGGGGTGTGCTCAAGGCGCAGCAGCGTCTCGTTGGCATGCAGGCAGAAGTTGTACTTAAACTCTGGGGCCGCCTCACGGAGCATCGCGATGTCGGCACCGGCACAGAAGAACCGCTCCCCAGCACCGCGGATCACCAGCACGTGAACGCCCTCGTCGAAGCGGGCCCTCAGGATCGCCTCGTCGAGCTGGCGAAACATCTCGTAGGAGTAGGCATTGGCCGGCGGATTAACGAGTTCGAGCACCGCCACGCCTTCAGTCACCGAATAGTTAACGAGCATTTTCTCCATCACTTCCTCTCACTTCCGAAGAGTTGCGTACCGCTCAGGCCTTGACCTGACTAACAGGATTTGATGCAACTTGGGGCTTATAAAGGGATGCCAGCTCGAAAACGGACGACGCCGCCTGTCCCCGGCTCACAGAGAACCGCTCCCTGAGCCCGCAGCGGGGGCTCGACGGCGCAGGCCGCCAACAACCTCTCAGCCACAGGTTGATGTAGTCGAGGGCGAAGGGCAGCGGCATACGCAGCCAGTGGATGCCGGGGGCAACCTTCAAGGCGCAACCGGCCTCAGGAGAGGCCAAGAACGGACATTCGAGTCCCATCATAGGCATGTCCGTGGGTGGCTTCAGTCGCTCGTCTCACAGTCCGGCAACGGGATGCCAGTGTGCCGCGCGCCGTTTGCCTCGTTTCGTGTCGGCAAGACCGATCGTGCAAGCTCTTGTTGGGCAACCGTTTTCGCCGCATCAAGTTCTTCCAGGAGCTCTCGGATCGCCTGCTGTTGCCGTTCAAGTCGGTTGCACCACTTGGTCAGCTTTATCACATGGTGTTGAAGTGGTTCGTGGACACCAGGGGGGATTTCTCGAATAGCCAACACTTCACGTATCTCATCCAACGATAACCCCAACCGCTTGCAGCGCAGGATCACCTGGAGTCGAGCGCAGTCGCCCTGGCTATAAAGGCGTTGACTGGGCGACCACTCGGGGTTGAGCAACCCTTTCTCCTCATAAAATCGAATTGCCCGCGTCGTCACGCCAAATGACTTCGCCAGCTCACCGATCTTGAGCGCTGTTGTGTCCAAGGCAACCTCCTAGCCTCATGCCTCAGCGGCTAGTCCACTCGCTGCGAGAAGCTGCTACGAAAGGGACGATCCCTTATCCCCCTGCCTCCCACGAGCTGGGAGACGGAAGTGTATGTATTATAGTACATGTTTGAGTACCGTTAAATCCTATCACTGACCATCAAACATCACTATAATGCATATAATGAGATACTAAAACAGATTTTTACCTCATCAGCAAGAACTGGAGTTACCTTGGGAGGCTCAGTCTGCGCGCATGAAGACCAACCCGAGCGCGGCGGATCTCCTGATCAGGCCGGTTTATGCCGAGGGTCTTTCCGCGGGCTTTTCTGACGATGCCCTCGTATACGTCATGCAGCTAGCGGGAGGACGGTTTCGCTGGCGAGGCAGGTGGTACGGAATCCCGATCTTCGACGACAAGAATGAAGTCCACCAGATCGAACTGCCGACTTCAGCCTTGCGCCTGCTCGTCGACATCCTTGCCGAGCTGATCGAAGGCAATGCCGTCAAGTTGCTGGAAGACGGCGCGCTGCCGTGTCCTCTCTCAGACCAAGGGCCGTCCGGGCAAACTCTGCTTGCCGTATCTCGCATCCCACTGATCCTGCACCGCCTGCAGCACGCGCATCGCCGGCAGCACCGAGGGGCCGGAAGCCAGCGGCGAGCGGTTGTTGCGCACCGCATCGATGAAATCGAAGATCACCCGGGCGCAGTTCTCCTGCTCGGTCTCGATCGGGGTCGTGCCCTCCGCCGTGCGCAGCGTGCCGGCGAGGATGTCGTAGAAATACGTATCCCGGTCGGTGACGATAAGCTTGTCGTAGAAGCGGTAGGCGGCGTGATAGGAGCCATGAACCAGCAGCGACTGATCGGCCTCGGTCTCGACCAGCACCACGCACTCCATGGGGATACCGGTGAATTCATGGCACTGACCCATATAGCTCTGGATGCGCCGGATCGGCGTGCCGTCGAACAGGAACAGGCCGAGGTCGACGAAATGGCAGAAATGGTGCCAGAGGATGTTGTCGGTCCAGCTGCGCTGGTAGCCGGTGGCGCCGATATTGATCAAGCGTTTGATGAAGAAACGCCCGGCAATGTGTCGGATCTGCTCCTCGCCGGCGCGGACCCGAGCGCGTAGCGCCTCGCGCTCGCGGCGAAAGCGCATCGGATGGCAGAGCCCGTAGATCTTGCCGCTCTTCTCGCCGGCCGCGACGACCCGCTGCGCACCGGCCAGACTCATCGCGATCGGAATCTCGATCAGCGTGTGCTTGCCGGCCTCGAGGCACCGGATGGCCTGCTCCTCGTGCTGGTCGCTGGGCGTGGCGAGGATGACGATGTCGACCTGCGGGTCGGCCAGCGCTTCGTCGAGGGAGACCGTCCATTTCTTGTAGCCGAAACGCTCGGCGAACTCCTTGGCAGCATCCGACCGCCGGCCGACCACCGTATGCAGCACGGCCTCGGTCTGCTGCAGCGCCTCCGAGTGCCAGACTCCCATCATGCCGTAGCCGACCATACAGACGTTCATAATTTCTCGCTCCAGATGATGCAAAGGAATGGGCGGTTGCCGCAGGCTTTCAGCCTCTGAACTTGGCCACTGGGACCCCCGCTACATCGACCTCCACAGCGAAGATCCCGCCGGACAAGGGCTTCTCCGCCAGCTTGTCCTGGGGTAGCCCATGGGTCAGGGAGGTAATGAAGATCGTCTTCATGTCGGGACCGCCGAAGCAGGGACAGGTGGGGGCTGCACAGGGCAGCGGGATCTGCCGGTCGAGCCGGCCATCCGGCGCCCAGCGGTTGAGCACACCGGCGGAGATGCCGGCGCTCCAGTAATAACCCTCGACATCCATCGCCCCGCCGTCGGGTCGGCCGATCGCCTCGCTAGGCCGGGCGATCACGCGCCGGTTGGCGATCGCACCGGTGGCGAGATCGTAGTCGTAGGCCCAGATGACCTGCCCCTTGGAGTCCGAATGGAACAGCGTCCTGCCGTCGGCGCTCCAGGCGAGCCCATTGGAGACGATCAGGCCGCCGACCAGTTGGTGGCAGGAGCCGTCCGGGTCGAGGCGGTAGAGGGCGCCGAGCGGACGCTTGAGCTGTTCCTCATCCATGGTGCCGGCGAAGAAGCGCCCGTCCGGCGAGACCTTGCCGTCGTTGAAACGGTTGCTCGGCTTGTCGGCCTCGGGGTTGGTCAGAAAGGTCAACTGTCCGGTGTCGAAATCGAACAGATGCAAGCCGTTGCGCAAGGCCACCACGGCTCCTCCGCATTCGCGCAGGCCGAAGGAGCCGATAGACTGCGGCATCTTCCAGGTCCGCGTTGCCCCCGTTGCCGGATCCAGCCGGTGCAGGGCAGGCGCCAGGATGTCCACCCAGTACAGGACCTGTTCTTCGGCCGACCAGACCGGGCATTCGCCCAACTCGGCCCTGGCGTCGAGGATGCACCTAACGTCTGTCATGGCTTTTCTCCTGCTCTGGCGCTAGCGCCAATCGGTCTGTACCCGCCAGGCTGTCACCGGGACGACTAGACCTCGTCAAGGCGAACGGGGCGATTCTCCTGCAGCGACTTTACGGCGGCCTCGGCCATGAGCTGGGCCTTTAGCCCGTCGATCAGGCCAGGCGAGGGGGCTTTGCCGTGTTCGAGAGCCGTGACGAAGGCATCGAGTGCGTAGCCGTAGGTGGGCTCCATGCGCTCGAACCAGCCCGGATGCAAGCCGTGCTTAATGATCTTGTCGCCCTTGTAGTAAGAAACGCCGTGCGTGCGTTGCCGCTCGGATTCGACCATGCCCTCGGAGCCGAAGACCTCGATCCGCTCGTCATAGCCGTAACCCGTACGCCGGCTGCTGTCGATCACGCACAAAGCGCCACTCTGGAAACGAATCGTGACCATCGAAGTGTCGATATCGCCGGCCTTGCCGATTTCGGGATCGACCAGACAGGCGCCGGCGGCGTAGATCTCGACCGGCTCTTCGCCCATGATCCAGCGCGCCAGATCGAAGAAATGAATGGTCTGGTCCCGCAACTGCCCACCCGAGAGCTTTACATAGCTGATGGGCGGTGGCGCCGGCCCTCGGCTGGTAAAAATGGCCATCTCGACCTTGCCGATCTTGCCGCTTCTGATCACCTCGTACATTTCCCGATGATGCGGATCGAAGCGCCGATTGAAGCCGATAGCGATCGGCACGCCGCTGGGCTCGACCTCGGCGACGCAGGCCCTGACCCGTTCGATGTTGAGATCGATCGGCTTCTCGCAAAGCACCGCCTTGCCGGCCTTGGCGCTCACCGTCAACAAATCGGCGTGGGTATTGGTCGAGGACGCAATGAGCACGGCATCGACATCGCTTGCCTTCAGCGCCTGCTCAGGCGAGTCGGCGACTTTCGCGCCGCTTGCGGTGGCCGCCTTCTCTGCAGTCTCCCGATCGACGTCATACACCCAGGCCAGCCGCGCCCGAGGATGATTGCTGATGGCCTTGGCGTGCACCGAGCCGATGAAACCAACGCCGAAGAGTGCAAAATTGATCATCTGCATCTCCTGATGGCCGCTAATTACCAAGGAATCTGTCTGTCGTAGGCCTCATTACCGAAGACATCACGGATGAACTTCTCCCACTGCGCAACCGTCGTTTTGTCGATGATCACCGGACCGGTGTGAATGTCGCTAGCAGGCTTGTAGCTGAACTTCTTATTCCAGTAGAGCCAGGCCGCTGGCTCCCAACCCTGCAGCCAAAAGCCCTGGCTCATCGTGGACAAGAGATGGCCCCTTGCGACACCTGAGAGCGATATAGGGTTTTCGTCAACGCCAATGATGGTGGCACCTTCCATATCGGCATCGGGGCTGAGCCCTAGATCCTTGGCTACCTTCCACACTACCGGAGCGGAATCGGCCGTCACGGCGTAGAAATAGTTAATATCCTGGTTACGCTTTAGATAGTCAGCAAGAATCTCGCTCGCGTGGGTCGGATCGAGGTCTGTGACGAGGGTTTCGGTTCGGATGAGCGCCTCCCCCATGCCATCGACCATACCTCTACAACGAGCGATCAGACCCAAATGCGCCCGGTCGGGATTGATGCAGAGCACCTTAATCGGCATGGGCACCCTGCCCGCCTTGGCCTCGGCCAACGCATGTTCGGCGGCGCGTTTACCATCGAGATAGGGATCGGTGCCGACATAGGCGAGATAAGGAATACGCTGACCGACGGGGCGCAGATCAGGCGTATTGAAGGCCATCACCGGAATCCCCTGGTCGATGGCTTTGCGGATCGCGCCTTGAATCGCCGGTGCATCGATAATGGAAACAGCAATACCGTCGGGGTTGGTAGCAATCGCCTGCTCGATCAGCTCGACGAACTTCTCATTGCTGTATTTGTCGGGCGCCAAATATTCTATTTGGACATCAGGGAACTTCTCCTCAAACGTTCTAAGCGATAGCTCGAACCACTTTGAGTTTGAGTCATGCGGCCCCATATGCGAGACAAATATGAAGCGGTAATCAGCAAATGCCGCCGCTGAGCCCAGACACAGCGCCACAAGACCGCTCAAGAGCGAGCGTCTCAGCAAATTGGATGGGAAAACCATCATCGTTTCCTCCCCCTGGTTAAACAGATGGCTTGGCATTCCACCGTTCTGGGCTAGATCTCATCGGCAGGAATAGCGCGTTTCGCTTCAGATCAATAGTCAGGCTTATTTTGAAAGAGCGCTTGATGCAGCCAATTCATTCATAATCTACCCATACGCCATCGTTATCAGCTGATCGTACACAATTTTCAATCCGGTGAACGCCTTCAATACCTGCATGAATATCCGGGTAACGGCATTTTTTTCAAAAGCGTTGTATCGCCGCGATCAGTGGCGTCCATTGCTACTGCAAAACGATAATAGAGATTAGCCCATGCTTCAAATAGACCCTCCGGATGGCCGGAGCCGATGCGGTCATCAGTCAGAGCCAAGGATTGTTGACATTGCCAACGCCCCAGCAGCAAGGTGCGGTCGCAATTTTGATAGCCATACCATCTCGCCTCGATCGACAGTGTTTTCGAACCGACCCGACGAATCCCCGTTCCTAATACACCGAATGTATCAAGCGGGCATGCAGACGAGCCGCATACGGTATTACGTAAGCTACGCCTATATGACCCGCTCCATTTCGTAATGGGGAGCGCGCGCGGATCCCCTTCAGCCCAGCTCGCTTACCTTCTTGTTGAGGTAATCCATGCTGGCGCGCAGCGCCGCTTCCGCATCTTTCTCGCTCAGTCGCTGTATGGCCTCGGAGAAAGGCTCGAACGAGAAATACCCGCGGTAACCCCCATCCAACAGGGCGCGGATCTGTTCGGCATTACCGAGGACGTCGCGCTCGCCCACCAGCACGCGGTGGCCGTCCAGCATTTTGGCCACAGGAATACTGGCATCCTCGACGCCGGAGATTTGCACCAGGCCGGTACGCTCCGGGAAATAATCCGGATCGCTGGCGAGGTGATGGTGGAAGGTGTCGTGCATCAGGTTGAACGTGTCCTCACCGCCGATCTCGGCGATCGCCTCGAGGGCGGCGCGCTTGAGGCGTAGCGCGCACTGCGGGAAGCCGAGCGGCTCGACGTGGCCGATGAGGCCGTGGTCGCGCAGGATCGGGCGCATTGCCCTGAGCGCCTTGATGAGATCGCTGCGGCGCTCGCCCTCGCTGCGCTTGTCGTCGCGCGAGTTCAACGGACACATCACCAGTGCCGGGGCACCGCAGTCACGGGCGTAGCGCGCCAGCGTCTCAGCCTGGGTCTTGCGCATATCATCCCACACGTCGAAGGGGTAGAGCGCGTTGATCGACAGCACCTTAAGGCCATAATCCTTAACCATCTCCCGGACTTTCGTCCCGGGAGTGCCGTCTTGCATCTCGACGCCTTCGAGATCATTACGAAACTCCACCGCATCCACGCCCAGCCTGACCACCATTTTGAGAAAATCCTCGAGCGGCAGTCGCGGAGCACATATGCGGTTGATAGCAAATGGAATTTTGAGATTCATGAGCAATATTCCTCTAAATGTTGTGTATATCATCCCCGATCATGATTTACGGGGAATCTAGTGTTAGCCACGACCTCTTTAAATCCCCATCCTCAAAGATGGGAATGATCATGCTGGGAATGCCCCAGCAATCTCTTTAAAAGCGCTCATGCCTTGCGCTTGCGCTGCCGGTACATGTCGGCGGCTACCGCCGCGACGATGATCCCGCCTTTGACGATATCCTGGTAATAGACGTCGACGCCAAGAAAGGTGAATCCACTCGTCATGACACCGAGGATCACCATACCGATGACCGTACCTCCAATGCGGCCAATTCCGCCAGTAAGGCTCGTGCCGCCGATAACCGCTGCCGCGATCGCATCGAGCTCATAACCCACGCCCATACCCGCCTGACCGGTGGCCGCGCGTGCCGAAGTGACGACACCGCCGAGCCCCGCAAGCAGACCGGCGATCGTGTACACGACGATCAGATGGCGCCCCACGTTGATACCCGAAACTCGCGCCGCCTGCGGATTGGCGCCGATGGCGTAGGTAAATTTCCCGTAGCGTGTATAACGCAGCGCAATATGGAATACGATCGCAGCCAAGAGGAAGATCACAATAGGGTTATAGCCAGACCCAATCCAGGTGTACTGTTCCGACAACATGCTGATCGGCTGACCTCCCGTGTAGGCCCGGGCGAGCCCACGGGCCGCCACGAACATACCCAGCGTCGCGATGAAAGGTGGAATCCCTGTAAATGCGATCAGGCTTCCATTGATCAATCCGGCAAGAACACCCACGATGAGACCTGCCAGGAGCGGAACGATGAACGGCATGTCGGTCAGCGCTGGATAAACCGCGCGGGCATAATCCGATGGCTGCGCCAAGCTTGCTGCCACCATTGCCGATAGCGCTAGTACTGAGCCGGAGGACAGATCGATGCCGCCGGTAATGATCACTTGAGTCACGCCAATGGCAAGCAACCCAATGACCGAGACCTGAAGAACGATAATGAATAGGCGGTCGAGATTGAAGAGGAACGTGTCACCCTTTACGATCCAGCCGACGATTTCGAAAAGCACCGCAATGCCGATCAGGATGAACAGGATATTCGCCTCGGCCGGCAGTTTTCGCGGCCCCCACCGCCTGCCCAAGGTTGCAACGGAGCCTACCATTTGCCCCGCCTGATTTTTGACACTGTTACTCATTTTGCTCCTCCAATCACGTGGTGCTGCTACGTTTCCCAAGGCCGGCATCTACGTCGATTGCGCGGTGAAGCCACAAATCAGCCTGAGGCAAGGCGCATGATGCCAACCTGATCGGCTTCGGAGCGATCAAGAAATCCAGTCACGCGACCTTCATGCATGACCATGATGCGATCACCCATGCCGAGAATCTCTGGCATTTCCGAAGAAATCATGATGACTGCAAGCCCCTCTCCGGCAAGTCTGGAGATCAGCCGGTGGATCTCCGCCTTGGCGCCGACATCGATGCCGCGTGTCGGCTCATCGAGAATCAGGATGCGCGGTTTGGTGAGCAGCCAGCGTCCGATCAGAGCCTTCTGTTGGTTGCCTCCACTCAAGTTCTCGATGCGCTCGTCAAGACTCGGCGTTTTTATTCTGAGAACTTCCTTCAGTTTTTCACATTCCTCCGCCAAGGTTCCCTGAGTCACGAATCCGCCTTTGACATAGCGGTCTCGCAGCACCGCTATCTCCATGTTCTCGAGAACGGAAAGCACCAGAAAGCATCCGGTGTCCTTGCGATCCTCGGTCAAAAACGCCATCCCCGCTTGCATCGCAGTATGCGGAGAATCGATGGTGATTTTCTTGCCGTCGATGAAGATCTCTCCCGACGTGGCCGGAGTCACGCCGAAGAGGGTTTCGGCCACATTCGTTCGGCCCGCACCCACCAGGCCGGCGATGCCCAGGATCTCGCCTTTGCGCAGATCGAAGGAGACGCCCGAAAAGACTCCTTCGAGAGCCAGGTTTTTAACGGAAAGCACCACTTCGCCGATCGGAACCGTTTCCTTGGGAAACATCTCGGTGAGCTCGCGGCCGACCATCTCCTTGATCAGTGTGTCGCGGTCGATATCTATGGCGCGATGGGTAGCGATGTGGCGACCGTCTCGGAAAACCGACACATCGTCGGAAATCGCGAAGACCTCGTCCATCTTGTGAGTGATGTAGACGATACCCACGCCATGTGCCTTGAGGTCCGCAATGATTGCGAAGAGATGCTCCACCTCGCGATCGGTGAGCGCTGAAGTCGGCTCGTCCATGATCAAGATGTCGGAATCAAAGGACACGGCCTTGGCGATCTCCACGATCTGCCGATTGGCGACGGTCAGGTGTCGAACCTCTACATCCGGATCGATGTCGATGTTCAGGCGGCGAAACAGATGCTCCGTCATGCGGTGCATCTCCGCATGATCCACGAGCCCCAGTCCTTTCATCGGTTCGCGCCGAATCCAAATGTTCTCGGCGACCGTCATGTACGGCATCAGGTTTAGTTCCTGATGGATCATCGCGATCCCTGCATTGAGGGCATCGAGCGGTCCCGTCATCTTCACGGGCTTGCCCTTCAGTCGAATCTCGCCCGCATCCGGTTGATAGATGCCGGCGATAATCTTCATCAGAGTCGATTTGCCAGCACCGTTCTCGCCCATCAGCGCGTGGACGGTTCCAGGACGAATCCGGAGGCTGACGTTATCGAGTGCCAAGACGCCTGGAAAAGCCTTGCGCACTCCCTCCACCTCCAAGAGATAAGGCATATCTGGAAATACGCCGGCGACCTGGGTGTCATTGAAGGGCTCATTGAAGCCCAAGACCTCTAGGGACATGGCTGCCTCTCAATGCGTGATATATGACGAGGACAGAGATTGCGCCGCGGCAGTCTTGACCGCGGCGCTGGAACGGCATCACTTGTTGAGGAACTCCTTGTAGTTGTCCTTGGTGACCAGTTCGAACGGGATCCACACAAAGGACTCGACCTTTTCACCCTTGGCGAGCTTGACCGCAGCCTCCACCGCGCCTTTGCCTTGCCCCTTGCCATCCTGGAAGACAGTCACATCCAGGTTGCCCTTCTCCATCTCAGCGAGCGCGTCGGCCGTTGCATCGACACCCCCAATGACCAGTTTCTTCGGATCCTTGCCGGCCTGCTGGAGCGCAATGATCGCCCCAATGGCCATTTCGTCGTTGTTCGCGGCGATGGCATCAATCTTGGTGCCGGAAACCAACCAATTGTTCACGACGTCAATGGCCTCGCTCCGCCGCCAGTTGGCCGTTTGCTTTGCCACGATCTTCATGTCGGGGTGTTGGGCCGCGACCTTCTCGACTCCTTGGGTACGCAGCTCGGCGGCCTGGGTCGCCAGCTCGCCTACCAGGATCGCGATGTTGCCCTTGTTGTTCAGTAGGCGGGCAATCTCCTCGCCCTCCAGCTTTCCGGACACGTTCTCGTCGGAGCCTACGAAGACGACTCCCTGGGGCAGGTTTTCCTCGGCAGGCTTACGGTTGACGTAGACCAGCGGGACTTTGGCATTGGTGGCAAGCTTCGTCATCCTCGGCGTCGCCGAGGTGTCGACAGGGTTGACGATGATCGCGCTCATCTTTTGGGCGGTGAAGTTTTGGATGTGATTGAGCTGTTTGCCAATGTCGCCCTGGGCATCCTCGAAATGGATCTGTACCCCCAGTTCTTTTGCTTGCGCCGCCATAGCCTCGCGAACCTTGGTAAGGAAAAGGTCGTCAAAATAGGCCATGGAGACTCCGATATTGATCTCGGCAGCCACCGCAGACGTCATCATGATGGCCGAAGCCGCCAATGCCATTACCAAGCGTTTGATCATTTAGATTCTCCTCCAATTGGGGCCCGGACAATCCGGGCTTTTATCGCTTCCTCCCCGGTGGCCGGGGAGCTTCTTGATATGGAACTGAGTGTTCCAATTCGATCTTGAAACCGCCCTCCCTATTGCTTAGCGTGGCCTGCTGTAAAAAGCCGGACGCTCGGCCATCGAGATAGGAATGATCTTGCCCGTGCACATGGCTTCCACGCAGGCATCTCCGGTCACGGCAGCGAAATAGCCGTCCCAGGAAGAGGGCCCATTCACTTCGCCCCTCAACGTCGAGTCGATCCAGTCCTGCAGTTCGACGTCATAAGAATCGATGAAGCGCAGCTTCCAATCGGTGAGGATATTGGTCGAGAGCTTCGCCTCGCTTCTCATCAGCACACTCATCGGTTCAGGCAGGCTTGCCGTTCCTGTCTCACCGACGACCTGACACTGGATGTCATAGCCGTACTGGCAGTTGACGAAGATCTCGGTGTCGATGACGATGCCTTTCTTCGTCACCAACAGGACGATAAGGGGGTCCTGTAGTTTGGGGTGTGTAAAACGCGTTTTGCGCGGCGCGATCACTTGCGCAGAGACGTAGTCATCATCCAGCAGCCAGCGCAATACGTCGATCTCATGCACGAAGGTGTCATGGATCGGCATGTCCCCGAAATAGGCCTCGGGCACAGATGGATTGCGGTGGGCGCAATGGACGATGAGGGGCTCGCCGATCTTCCCGTCGTCGATGACCTTCTTCAAGGCACGGTAGCCGCTGTCATAGCGGCGCATGAAACCGACCTGAACCAATTGCTTGCCGCGCTTCATCTCGGCCTCGACGATGCGCCGTGCACCTTCGGCGGTAGTCGCCAGGGGCTTTTCGCAGAACACCGGTTTGCCCGCCGCGATCGAGGCCAGCACGAATTCCTCATGCGTTGGCCCCCACGAAGTCACCATCACGGCGTCGACGTCTGCGGCGTTGATGAGGTCTTCGCCGGTCTCGTAGACCTTGGCGTCAAGCCCTTCCTTGCGGGCGACAGCCTGCGCCTGCTCCTTGTTGATATCATTCAGGGCAACGACACGCGCGCCAATCAGCTTATGGGTGATTCTGTGGACATGCTCCTGGCCGATTGCACCGGTGCCGATAACCCCAATTTTCAGTGCCATGATCTCCGCCCTCTTTACTCGATTACTAAATCACGCGGCAACGCCTCTTGCGCACCGGCTGCCCGTGTCTGGTCTTCTAGGAAGTTGTCTTCCAATATTTATCCACGTATCTCTGAATCTCCTGGCGCATGAATCGTGACGATTCGACTGCACGCTCCTCCCAGGCAAAGACACAACTCGTCATGATTCCATCGAAACCGACTTCGTGTAGGGTTTTGAAAAAGACATCCCAATCGATCTCCCCCTGGCCTATATTCAGATGCTGGTGTACACGCGCCTGTGAGCCGGGCGGATTGACGATGTAACGCAACCCCGAAGAGGCCTTGTGATTGAAGGTGTCGGCAACATGGACATGAGCCAGCACGGGCGCCGCATCACGGATCATGCTCGCCATGTCGTCGCCAAAGTAAAAGGTATGCGGCGCACAATAGAGGAACTTGACGTTCTTGGAGTTGATCATGCGGATCATATCCACCGCCGGATGCAAGGTCTCCACCCAATCCTCAGGGTGCGGCTCGATATGCAAGTTGATGCCTTCGCGCTCGAAAATCGGCACCAGTTCCTCCATGGATTTCCACCAGGCCGCTTCGCAAGTCTCCATGGTTCCGCCCGCACAGCAGCAGCTCGCCACTTGAGGCGAAGGGCCTCGCCCGAATTCTGAATTCATCGTGTCGCATTCCATTTCGATGGCGATCTGAATGGCAACTTTCCAATATTTGATCGCTGCCTGACGCTCGTCTTCATTGGGACTAGCCCAGCGGTACATAGGCAGCAACGAGGCGAGTTTGACACCGTGATCGCGCAGCGCTTTCTTGAATTGCTGGATCCGCTCCGGATAGGCTCGGGGATAAACCCACCAATCGAGAAAATCTGCGCGGGGTGAAAGTTCGATATATTCGTAGCCCAGTTCAGCTGCCAAACGAGGGATTTCCGTCAAGGGCAGATGGCGATGCATATAAGGATCCAAAGCGATTTTCATAGTCTTCTCCTTATTTCATCGTCGGCATGACGAAATCGGCGCCGGTGCGGATGCCGGTCGGCCAGCGCGTGGTGACGGTCTTGAGCCGAGTATAGAAGCGCACCCCCTCGGGGCCGTGCATGTGATGGTCGCCGAACAGCGAGCGCTTCCAGCCG
>DATLYF010000125.1:0-2668 GCA_035575095.1 Candidatus Competibacteraceae bacterium | reverse complement strand
CGAGGCCGCCGCCGCCACCGAGGCGGCACGCCGCAAGACCGAGGAGGAGCGTGCCCGCACCGAGTTCTTGGCCTGGCACGACCCGGCCACCGGCCTAGCCAACAAGGCCCATCTCAAGCACCAGTTCGTTCAGGCCATCGCCGCCGCCCGTGCCTGCCACGGCTCGTTCAGCCTGCTCTACTTCCGCATCGACAACTACGGCGAGCTGGTGCGGCAGCTCGACGGCGAGGGTATCACCCAGCTCCTCAAGCGCCTGGGCGAACGCGTGATCGCTCACTTCACTCACCCCGACGACTTCGGGCGCTGGGGCGATCGCGAGTTCATGGGCATGCTGGCGGGTGCGCCCAGCGACGCCAAGTTCCGCACCGATCTGCGGCGCGTCTTGAACGCACTATGCGAGCCAATCATGGTGGACGGCCTGCCGCTGCAACTGACGCTGAGCCTGGGCACCAGCGTCTATCCCCGTGACGGCGAATCCAGCACCGTGCTCATCAACACCGCCATCCAGCAGGCCAAGCCGGTATCGGCCAAGGATCTCGGCGCGCCCGGTACCGCTGAGATCCACGGCCGCGGCTCTCTGGCACCGGCCGGCGGAGCGCCAGCCGCCTGCTGAGCGTTGCAAACAGGAGCGTCTCGGTGGCGTGGACCGCCGCTGGGACGCTGCCACGGCTTTTCCACCCGCGCCCGGTGTGCAGCAAGAGCCTCTGCGGCGGTATGCCCCAGCGCAGCCCGTCACCTCACAACCGCCTGCCGCACCACACTACCCGGCCGATCACCTCCAGGAAGGCCAGGTCTTTCTTCGGCACCACCTCGGCGGCGTAGGCCGGATTGTCACTATTGATGCGCACCGCGCCGTCGTAGAGGCGCTGCAGTCGCTTGACATAGAGCAACTGATCCTGACGGATGACGTAGATGGCATCGTTGACCAGTTGCCGCTGGCGGGTGTCCACCAGCAGCAGGTCACCATCGCCGATGGTGGGCTCCATGGAATCGCCACGCGCCTGCACCGTCACCACCCGCTCTGGCTGCAGCCCCATCTCGGTCAGCCAGTCACGACGGTAGGCCAGGCGCGAGATGGGCTGCTCCTGGTCGATGGTGGCGCCGAAGCCGGCCGACACCTCCACGCCGTATAGCGGCACCAGGGCGAACTCCTCGCGCAGGCCGGAGCGCTCCGCGGTCGACGCCGCCTCCCGGCCGAGCAGCAACCAGCCCGGATCGGCCCCGCACAGCCGACATAGCCGGGCAAGGAAATCGGCGTCGGGTTGACGCTCGCCCTGTTCGTAGCGCATCAGGGTGTTGCGCGACACTCCCAGCAGGGACGCGAACTGGTCGCGGGACTGGCGTCCGCGCAGCCGGCGGATGCGCTCGCCGACACCCGTTTGGGTGTCATCCTTGTCGAAATCGACGCTTCCCTTGTTCATTTCCTGTCCTCCCTGCTCTCTCGAAGCCAACATGTAATCCAAAATATTACTTAAAAAAAACTGTACTTCCCGCAAGATCGCGGAAGATGATTCGGGAAGATTGACAAACACCCGATTGGGTATATTTTATTACCAAAGAACCCGAAAGGCAGCAATCACCTTAACACAATGTCCCGGTGCACGCAGCCGCTACGGGAGTGAACGCATCGCCACGCCGAGGGAGATCTCATATCATGTCCGCCATCATGTCGCAGCACGATGCCCTGTCTCAGGCCAGCCACGTCGCCACCCGCCTGCTGCAGGAAGGGCTGCAGGTCGAACAGATCCGCATCCTCGGCCGCGCCCGCCCCGCCGTGCAGGTGCGCGTCCGCCACCTGCCTGCCCACCTCAAGGGCAGCCGCTATGCCTGGGGCTGCGACCGCGACGGCCGTTTCGAGCGCTACGCCGCCCTGGTGGACGGGGTGCAGGTGCAGTGGGAATTGCGCCACATCCGCCGAGGCCGGCGCCGGCTACCGCTACCGGTCTGATTCCGGGAAGCCTCTCTCTCCCTTTTGCGCCGCAGCGAGCAATGCGCTGCGGCGTCTTTTTTTCCGACAGGCTCGGCCGGCAGCGGACTGCCCACGGTAACGGTGACATGATTTAATGGCGCCCGACATCCGCGCCATCACAATCAAGACCATGGACGCCGCCCCTCCCTTCACCCTGCGACAACGCCTGCCGCGTCTGCTCGGTTCCCTGCTGGGTCTGGTCCTGTTCCTCGGTGCCCTCTGGGTGCTGCAGCGCACCCTGGAGCAGTATCGTTACCAGGACATGGTCGACTACCTGCGCGCCCTGCCGGCCACCAACATCGCCGCCGCCCTGCTGCTGACCGTGGCCAGCTACCTGGTGATGACCGCCTACGACTTGCTGGCCCTGCGCTACATCCGCCGCCGACTGGACTGGCATCGCACGCTCTTCGCCTCCTTCATCAGCTATGCCTTCAGTAACACCATCGGCCTGTCGGTGCTCACCTCCGGCTCGGTGCGCTTCCGCCTGTTCTCGGCCTGGGGACTGTCGGCTCTGGAGATCACCAAGGTCGTGCTGTTCAGCACCCTGACCCTGTGGCTGGGCGTGCTGGTGTGCGGTGGTCTGGTGTTGCTGGTCGAACCGCTGCACCTGCCCGAGGTGTTGCGCTTGCCGGTCAGCCACAGCGGCTGGCTGGGCGCGCTGCTGCTCATCCCTCCCGTGGGCTGGCTGCTGCTCGGCAG